>NZ_QUES01000001.1:594319-765831 GCF_003478085.1 Eisenbergiella sp. OF01-20
TGGCGCACACCCTGTCGGCCCATGGACATGAGGTGCGTGTGGTAAGTACGGGAAACTCAGGCAACGGGAAGTATCTGGTAAAGGAATATTTTCTTCCCCCGGTGGTTCATCATATTGTGACGAAGCAGGGAATGGTTTTTGCCAGACCGGACGAAGAGGTATTGAGGGAAGCGATTGGCTGGGCGGATTTGGTACATTTCCTGCTGCCTTTCCTGCTGGGGATGAAGGGGCTGGAAATTGCCCGGGAACTTGGGGTCCCTCATACGGCGGCCTTCCATGTGCAGCCGGAAAACATTACCTATACGCTGCATCTGGGAAAGCAGCAGGCCGTGAATGCCTGGCTTTACCGTTTTTTCTGGGAACGGTTTTATAAATATTTCCGGCATATCCATTGTCCCAGCAGCTTTATCGCGGGGGAATTGCGGGCAAATAATTACAGTTCAAAGCTTCATGTCATATCCAATGGCGTGGATCCGGATTTTACTTATCGGAAAAGGCCGAAACCGGCGAAACTGAAGGATAAATTCATAGTACTCATGATCGGAAGGCTTTCCAATGAAAAAAGGCAGGATATCCTTATTGATGCCATAGCCAAGTCCAAATATGAATCCCGCATCCAGCTGGTGCTTGCCGGTCAGGGGCTGAAATACGGAAGCTACCGGTATCGTTCCAGGAATCTCACCAACAAACCTGTTATGCGTTTCTTTTCCCATGAAAAGCTTCTGCATCTGCTTTCCATAACCGATTTATATGTCCATGCGGCGGATGCCGAGATCGAAGCGATATCCTGTATCGAGGCATTTTCAAGCGGTGTGGTTCCGGTGATTGCCGACAGCCCCAAATCGGCAACGCCGCAGTTTGCCCTGGATGAGAGAAGTCTGTTTAAGGCAGGAGACAGCGACGAACTGGCCGCAAAAATTGATTATTGGCTGGGAGCGGCTGATGAACGAAAGCGCATGGAAAAAAAGTACAGTGAACACGGCAGGGAGTTCGCTCTGGAGGACTGTGTACGCCGTATGGAGCAGATGTTTGAGGAAGAGCTTCAGGATTACCGGAAGGAAAACCGCCGTATGGAAAACCGCAGAAAGTTTACGGAAGGGATAAAGGAGACAGCAGGTGTCGTTTATGAGGAAAAGCATATTGTGAAAATGTGGACACCTCTTCCCTTTCATGTGAAGGACTCCTATCATTTTTTCCCGTCCAATCCCTTTTTCCTATTGGGCGGGGGACTGGTAAGGCTTCTGATATATTTGCTGGTGGTATTGTTCATAAAACCTGTCTGGGGGCTGAAAATAGAAGGGCGTAAGAACCTGAAAGCCGTGAAAGGCGGTGCCGTCACGGTTTGTAACCATGTCCATCTGCTGGATTGTGTGATGGTTTCTTATGTCCTGCGGTGCAGGAATGTATGCTTCCCCACACTGGAATCTAATTTCCGGATCCCCTTTATCCGGCATATCATCCGTCTTTTGGGAGGAATCCCCATACCGGAAAGCGGACAGGGTTTTAAACGTTTTATGGAAGCAACCGGAAGCTGGGTAGCAAGAGGCAATTGGATCCACTATTATCCCGAGGTGGTGTTACATCCGTATTACCAGGGAATCCGCGGCTTTAAACGCGGCGCCTTCTTAACCGCCTGTGAAGCCGGGGTGCCGGTAATCCCCATGGTGATTTCCTACAGACATCCGGGAGGTGTGGCAGGCCTTATGAGGAGAAAACCTTGTCTTACCCTGAAGATACTGCCTCCGATCAAGCCGCCTGCCTGTGAGAACAAGAGACAGCAGACGATAGAACTGATGGATACGGTATATGAAACCATGCATAACGCTTACTGGGAGTGAAAGAAGGAGAGACATGATAAACACAGAAAAAACAGTAACGGATCTGGCCGGAAGGCTGAAAATCGTGGACAGCTGTGATATGTGCAGGCTGGGGCTGACGGACGGGAAACGGGTATCAGTGATTCCGGTTTCCTTTGGATATACGTTTCTGAACGGGAACTTCACCTTTTATATGAAAGGGGATTGGGATGACAGGGTAATGAAACTGTTGCGGGAAGCAGAGGAAATTGCTTTCCAGATGGACTCGGATCATTGTATGCTTCCTGTGGAAAACGGGGAATATACCATGTTTTATAATTGCGCAGAAGGCTATGGAAAGCCGGTTTTCCTGGAGGATACCGAAGAAAAGAAAACCGCGATGAAACATCTTCTGGCCCACTATCTTCCCCGGGAAGATACGGCAACCGATATACCGTGGGAAGAGGCCTGTATGCTGAAGCTGGAGGTTACGGAACTGGACTGTAAAGTCTGTAGATAAGAAAACCCGCCTTCCGGTGCGGAGCCTGTCAGGAGGACAGTTTCGTTCGATCAGAAGGCGGGTTTGTTTTCGTGACGGATTTATTCCGAAGGCGTATCAGTCCCTTCCGGTTCCCCATCGGGATCCCCTGTATTTCCCGAGTCTTCCTGGGAGTCTTCCTTGAAGCCGGGGGCTTCATTTTCCGTAATGATGGTAATGGAAGCATCGGTAGGCAATTCTCCCTGAAGGATCTGGGAGATATAGTCCAGACGCTTCACTGCGCGGTTATAATATTCCAAAGCGGCGGAAGCTACATTCTCATTATATTCTTCCCCGCCGTAAGCTTCCCGGTACAGGCTGGCGGCTTCCGCCATATATTCACCGGCTTCATCCGCCAGATCTTCCACTGCGGAGAACTGCCTGGGTACATCGATTTCGGCGAGCAGCGTAAATTTGGCGGCGAGATCATCCATAGCGGCAAGCATGTCCTCCACACTGGTTTCCGATTCGGGATCCACATTATTCAGGGTGTCGAAGGAGGCGTTGACCTGTGTGGTAAAATCCTCCATCTCTCCGTAAAATTTATCTAATTCCGCATCCTTGCCGCAGCCTGTCAAAAGGGCGGAAACAAGCAAAACAGCGGTAAACAGGTATTTTTTATTATTCTTTTTCATCCTTGCTGTACCTTTCTGTCCGCCGGACGTATCAGGTGCCGGCGCCTCTATTCAACTTACCATATTATCCGTATGAAATCAAGTGAGGAAAGATTGCAGCAGTTCGGACGGCCCCTTGTGTCCTGTGACATCGTCCGAACTGCTGCGAAAGATTTCTGTGGCTGGCGCTTTCTTTTTGCCCTGTTTCATGTTAGAATATTAAATATTTAAAAACGGAGAACAACTTATGACAAAACAAGAATTCAGAGAATATGTAAAAAACAGGATGATTTTTCTGGATGGGGCGACGGGATCCAACCTGATACGCAGAGGTATGCCCGGAGGAGTCTGCCCGGAAAAATGGATTATGGAAAACAAACAGGTGCTGATCGGCCTACAGAAGGAATATGTTGCCGCTGGCACCAATATTTTATATGCGCCCACGTTTACCGCGAACCGGTGCAAATTAAAGGAATACGGCCTGGAGGACCGGCTGGTGCAGATAAATACCGCTCTGGTGGCAGCTTCTAAAGAGGCCGCCGGAGGAAAGGCACTGGTGGCAGGGGATCTGACTATGACCGGGGAACAGCTGGCCCCTGTGGGCAATATGGATTTTGAAGAGCTGGTCGGTATCTATAAAGAACAGATACATTGTCTGGAAGCGGCAGGCGTGGATCTTCTGGTGGTGGAGACAATGATGAGCCTGCAGGAATCCAGGGCCGCTCTGCTGGCGGCAAAGGAGACCAGCCCCGGGCTGCCTGTGATGGTCACCATGACCTTTGAAGGGGACGGCAGGAGCCTGTACGGGACAGATGCGGTGACGGCCGCTGTGGTACTGGAGAGCCTGGGGGCGGCGGCTGTCGGCGCCAACTGTTCCGCCGGACCGGAACAGTTGGCCGGCATAATCCGCCGGATGGCTGCTGTTACCCGGATACCTGTGATTGCAAAGCCTAATGCAGGGCTTCCGTCCCTGAACGAAGAGGGAAAAACGGTCTATGAAATGCAGCCCCGGGAATTCGCGGAGGAAATGCAGGCAATCTATGAAGCCGGGGCAGCGATAGTGGGCGGCTGCTGCGGAACCACGCCGGAGCACATCGCATGTCTGTATGACAAATTCGGGAAATTACCGCCGGCGCAGGTTGGCAGACGGCCCTCCGGTATCCGTTACCTGACTTCCGAACGGAAAACAGTTGCTTTTGGGCTGGACGATCCGTTCCTTATTATCGGGGAAAGAATTAACCCTACCGGAAAGAAAAAGCTGCAGGCCGAACTGCGGGAAGGCAGTTTCGAAATGGTTACCCGTTTTGCAGAAGAACAGGAGGCCGGCGGGGCATCCATCCTGGATGTGAATATGGGGATGAGCGGCATCGATGAAAAAGAAAGGATGCTCAGCGCCCTGGAGGAGGTGGGAGGCGTAAGCCAGCTGCCTCTGTCACTGGATTCCAGCCATGTGGAGGTTATGGAAGCCGCCCTGCGCCGTTACCCCGGCAGGGCCTTGATCAATTCTGTTTCCCTGGAAAAAGAAAAGTTTGAAAAACTGATACCTATGGCTGAAAAATATGGAGCCATGTTTATTCTCCTTCCGCTTTCCGATGCGGGGCTGCCTGAAAGCCTGCAGGAAAAGAAGGATATTATTGAAACTATACTGGAACGGGCTTATTCATGCGGCCTGGCCAAAGAAGACATTATCGTGGACGGACTGGTTGCCACAGTGGGAGCCAACCCCCGGGCAGCCCTGGAGACGCTGGAAACGATCCGTTACTGTAAAGATAAACAGCTGGCCACTGTCTGCGGGCTGTCCAATATATCTTTCGGCCTTCCGGAACGCAGCTATGTGAACAGTGTATTCCTAACGATGGCAATCCAGGCAGGGTTGACAATGGCGATTGCCAATCCTTCCCAGGAACTTCTGGTAGCCAGTGCTTTTGCCTCCGATATGCTGTTATGCAAACAGGAAAGCGCCCTGCGGTATATTGAATATGCGGGGACCTGCACCGGCGGTAAACCTGCGCCGTCTGTTCCGCATACAGCAGGGGGAGGAGAGAGCGGCCAACAGACACCACACCCTACAGGGAAGGCCGGCGGGGAAAAGGCGGCGGCAGAGGATACCCCCTCTACAGCCGTTTACGAAGCGGTCCTGAAGGGGAACCGAAACGGGATTGAACAGCTTACCCGCCGTGCCCTGGAGGCAGGCGCTGCGGCCAGAGAACTGCTGGATACGTATTTACTGCCCGCCATTAATCAGGTGGGGGAGCTTTTTGATAAAGGGAAATATTTCCTGCCGCAGCTGATCTCCAGCGCGGAAGCAATGAAGCTGTCCATCGGTGTGCTGGAGCCTTTGCTTTCTGTTGACGGAAAACAGGAGCAGATGCCGGTTGTGGTGATTGCCACTGTGCAAGGGGATATCCATGATATCGGCAAAAACCTGGTAGCTCTCATGCTGCGTAATTATGGTTTCCGGGTTATTGATTTGGGAAAAGATGTGCCCAAAGAGAAAATAATTGCGGCGGCAAAGGAATATGGTGCAAGCATCATCGGACTTTCCGCATTAATGACCACCACCATGCAGGAAATGCGGCATGTGGTGGAACTGGCCCATGAAGAGGGCCTGGATGCCAGGATCATTATCGGCGGCGCTGTGGTCACCCGGGAATATGCGGAGGAAATCCATGCGGATGGCTATGCCTCCGATGCGGCGGATACGGTAAGGCTGGCAAAACGGCTGCTGGGTCTTGACGGGAAAGCAGAGGGAGACAGTCATGGAAAGGAATGACAATACAGAACAGACGGAAGCATTATGGGATGATTTACCCGGGGACATCCAGCATGAATCCCTGTGGGAAGCAGAAGGGACCGAACTGGCAGTCAGGCAGCTCATGGAACAGCTGAAAGCTTCGGAAGCCAGGCAGCAGAGTCTGATGAAAAAGCAGCTTCTGTTTACCCGGATATTTGCCGTCTCCAATTGTGTTCTGGTACTGCTGTTTCTGGTTTTTGTGGCGGGAGTGCTGCCAAGGCTTACAAATGCCCTGGATAAGGCATCGGAAACGCTTGTCGCGGTGGACGGGGCGCTGGAGGATTTCGGAGAGGTGTTTGATAACGTGAATTCTCTGGTGGATTCCAGCAGCAAGGCCGTGGAACAGACAATGGATAAGGTGGAGCAGATGGATATTGAAAGCCTGAATGAAGCGATTTCCGATTTGAATGACGTAGTGGCTCCTATGGCGGAATTTTTCGGCAGATTCCGGTAGCCGGAAGGATGAATAGATAAATGGAGGGATTGGAAGATGAATGGTGCGGATGCGATTGTAAAGTGTCTGGAATTAGAAGGAATAACGGAAATATTCGGTTATCCCGGTGTGGCTATCTGCCCTTTTTATAACAGTATCCTGGATTCCGATATCAGTACTGTTTTAATCAGGACAGAACAGAATGCGGCCCATGCGGCGAGCGGACTTGCCAGAGTGACAGGAAAAGTGGGCGTATGTGCGGTAACCTCCGGCCCCGGGGCCACAAACCTGATCACCGGTATTGCCACCGCTTTTGCGGACAGTATTCCCCTTGTCTGTATCACCGGACAGGTGAACAGCGAGCTTCTGGGAAGCGATGTATTCCAGGAAGCGGACATTACAGGGGCGGCGGAGTCCTTTGTGAAATACAGCTATCTCGTAAGAGACGTGAACGATATCCCCCGTATTTTTAAAGAAGCTTTTTATGTGGCCAATACAGGTAGAAAAGGTCCTGTCCTCATTGATATTCCCATGGATGTGCAGAATGCCCAGATTGCTAAATTCCGTTATCCGGAAGAGGTGAATATGAGGACCTACAAGCCCACTGTCAAAGGGCATATTGTCCAGATTAAAAAAGTAATGCGGGAGCTGGAAAAGGCAAAACGGCCGTTGATTTACGCCGGAGGCGGCGTTACCCTGAGCGGAGCCTGTGAGGAACTGCGGAAGTTTTCGGAGAAATTCCGCATTCCTGTGGTTTCCACAATGATGGGAATCGGTGTAATGCCCACAGAGCATCCCATGTACTTCGGCATGGTGGGAAACAACGGAAAACCCTATGCCAACCGGGCCATGAATGAATCGGATCTTCTGATTATGGTAGGGGCCCGTGTAGCCGACCGTTCCGTGAACCAGCCGGATCTGATCACCCATGATAAGGTGCTGGTACATATCGATGTGGATCCCGCTGAAATCGGGAAAAATGCCGGCCCCACCATTCCGCTGGTGGGAGACGCAAGGCATATTTTTGAGGATTTCGAAAAACAGGAATTTGATTGCGAGCATGAGGATTGGCTTGAGACGCTTGAAGGCTACCGGAAAAACATGAAGCTGGTGCGCCGGCCTAATCCGGATTATGTAGATCCGGAAGAACTGATACACAGGATCTCTTATAAAATGCAGCCGGACGGTGTCTATGTTGCGGATGTGGGACAGAACCAGATTTGGTCCTGCGCATTCCACGTTGTCAGGGAAGGACGTTTCCTTACCTCCGGCGGTATGGGAACTATGGGATATTCCATTCCGGCAGCCATGGGTGCCAAGCTGGGAGATATGTCCAAGCAGGTTATTGCTGTCTGCGGCGACGGCTCCTTCCAAATGTCCATGATGGAGCTGGCTACCATCCAGCAGTACCGCATCCCTGTTAAAATCGTGGTATTCCGGAATAATTATCTGGGTATGGTGCGGGAATACCAGCATTATTCCTATAAAGACAGCTATTCGGTGGTGGATATTTCCGGCGCTCCCCGCCTGGATAAGCTGGCTGAGGCCTACGACATCCCCTATATCCGTGTTTCCCGGAATGAAGAAATCGATGGGGCTTTGGAAGAATTCCTGAAGGATGACTGCTCTTATCTGATGGAATGTATGATTGATCCCATGGATCTGGTAAAATAAACGGAAAGAAAAGAGGTTTGGCAATGAAAAAAATATATTCTGTTCTTGTTGAAAACAGATCCGGTGTTCTGTGCAAGGTAGCCGGCCTGTTTTCCAGAAGATGCTTTAATATCAATTCCCTTGCTGTGGGGGAAACGGATGATCCGGCGGTGTCCTGCATGACAATTGTGAGCAGCGGTGATCAGCGTACGATTGAACAGATCGAGAAGCAGCTCAACAAGAAACTGGATGTCATCAAGGTAAAAACCTTTGACGAAACCTCCAGTATCAGCCGTGAACTGATGCTGGTAAAAATAAAGTACAACCGGAATAACAGGAAGGATATCATGGAGAACTGTGCGATTATGCATGCCTCCATTGTGGATATGTCAAAACACATGATGCTGATTCAGATATGTGATGCCCCGGAGCGTGTCCAGCTTTTCCTCACCATGCTGCAGTCCATCAGTATTGTGGAGGTGGCAAGAACCGGGACACTGGCGCTTCCCAAATGCATGGAGAGCGATATCTGACAGCGGGAGGGCAGCTTTATATAACACATATTACAGGGTTAACAGCCGATCATAACCTGAAGTTATAAAAACTATGACTGACTATCATACGTTGACAAGGGTTATAAATGTTGCTAGAATAATTGGAAAGACAGCACCGGTGGGACTTTAGCGTCCCTTGTGCGGGAGGGGCGTGATACATATAATGCGTAAAAGAGTTTTTCAGCTTCTGGTGGATAATACCTCAGGTGTCCTGAGCCGGATATCCGGCCTGTTTTCCAGGCGCGGCTATAATATTGAGAGCATTACGGCAGGGGTGACCGCAGATTCCAGAATCACCAGGATCACCATTGTTGCCAATGGGGATGATGAAATCCTGGAGCAGATTGAAAAGCAGGTTTCCAAGCTTGTGGACGTGAGGGATATCAGGGAGCTTAAACCGGATGAGAGCGTCTACCGCGAACTGGCGCTGATCAAGGTTAGTGTGTCCGTGGAAAAGAGGCAGGACGTTATCGCCATTACCAATATTTTCCGGGCCAATATCATTGACGTGGGGCCGGAAAGCCTGATTGTGGAGATTACAGGCAATCAGAGCAAGGTGGATGCCTGTATCAACCTTCTCAGCAATTATGAGATCCTGGAGCTGGCCAGAACCGGTATTGCGGGTCTTGGACGCGGAAACGGCAATGTGGTATATCTGGATCCGCTGGAATAATAATTTTAGGACTCTGAGGTTCAGCCATCCGCTGCGGCCTTTCAGTTATATAGTCATTCAAACAAATGGAGGAAAGAAAAATGGCAAAGATTTATTATCAGGAAGATTGTGACCTGTCATTATTACAGGATAAAACAATCGCAGTAATCGGCTACGGCAGCCAGGGACATGCACATGCCCTGAATTTAAAGGAGTCTGGCTGTAATGTCATTGTAGGACTTTATGAAGGTTCCAAATCCTGGGCAAAAGCAGAAGCCCAGGGCCTTACAGTATATACAGCTGCGGAAGCTGCCAAGAAAGCGGATATCATCATGATTCTGATCAACGATGAGAAGCAGGGGGCGCTTTACAAAGAATCCATTGAACCCAACTTAAGACCCGGTATGATGCTTATGTTCGCACATGGCTTCTCCATCCATTTCGGACAGATCAAGCCTCCCGCAGATGTGGATGTTGCCATGATCGCACCTAAGGGACCCGGACATACCGTAAGAAGCGAATACCAGGCAGGCAAAGGCGTACCTTGTCTGATCGCAGTAGCCCAGGACGCTACCGGAAAAGCAAATGATCTGGCCCTGGCTTATGCGCTGGGAATCGGCGGAGCAAGAGCAGGCGTTCTTCGCACCACCTTCCGTGAAGAAACCGAAACGGATCTGTTCGGCGAGCAGGCTGTACTGTGCGGCGGTGTCTGCGCACTGATGAAAGCTGGTTTTGAAACTCTGGTAGAAGCAGGATATGAACCGGAAAGCGCATATTTTGAATGTATCCATGAAATGAAGCTGATCGTTGACCTGATTTATGAAAGCGGATTTGCCGGAATGAGATACTCCATCTCCAATACGGCTGAATACGGTGATTATATTACCGGACCCAAGATCGTTACCGAGGATACCAAGAAGGCTATGAAGAAGGTCCTTACCGATATCCAGGATGGTTCCTTTGCAAAGGAATGGCTGCTGGAAAACCAGGTTGGATGCCCTCATTTCAATGCCATGAGAAAGAGAGAAGGCGCCCATCAGCTGGAGAAAACCGGCGCAGAGCTGCGTAAGCTTTACAGCTGGAACGATACCAACAAGCTGATTGATAACTAATCCTACAGCGCTATTCAGAAAAAAACAGGAAAGAGCTGCCGGTAAGGCAGCTCTTTTTTTGATACAAAGCCGGAGAGGGAAACAAAGCAGCCGTTATATGGCTGGGGAGGTTTTGGATACAGAGGTAAACAGCATATGCTCCCTGCAAAAATCTACGAATTTTTCCATAGTAGCGGAAAAAGCCTGGTTTTTCATATAGGCAAAGCCCACTTTTCTGGTTGGAACGGATACCGGAAGGGGCAGGCAGAGGAGTTTTCCCGAATCCAGTTCCTCCTGTACAAAGCTTTCTATTACACAGGCAATCCCCAGATCGATTTTGGCAAAATCAATGAGAAGATCCATGGAAGTGATTTCTATTGTCTGTGCCGCAGAGATTTCCTCCATTACCAGATATTTTTCCATATACTGCCTGGTGATATTTTCCTTATCCAGCAGCATGAGGGTAGCATGGGAGATAATATCCTTTGAGGAGGGCCGGCCGGAAAAGGAGACTCTTTTACACAGGTTATCCAGGTACCTTTGGGTACAGACGAAAACATCCCGTATCTCCTGAACCGGATGGAAAAGGAATTTCTCCATCCGGTCATTTTCACCGATCAGCCCGATATCCACCGTTCCTTTTTCCAAAGCGTCCATTGTCTGATACGTGGACTGGCAGGAAATCGATATCTGGATGTGAGGGTTTTCACGTGTAAACAGGCTCAGATAAGGTAGCAGTACATATTTGCACAGTGTGGTGCTCACGCCGATGGATAAATGCCCCATTCCCAGCTCCTGTACTTTGCGAAGCTGTTCCTCTCCCTGGCTGATTGCCTGAAACGCGCTTTCCACCTGGCGGTAAAGAAGTTCGCCGGTTTCCGTAAGCCGGACGCCTCTGGAGGAGCGCAGGAATAACACCGTATTCAGATTCTGCTCCAGACGGGATATCGCCTTGCTGATAGCCGGCTGGCTGATAAAAAGCTCCCTGGCCGCCCCCGATATATTCCGGCATTTCGCAACGGTATAAAAAATATGATATAAATTCAGATTCTGTTCCATAAAGGCCCCTCCTATAACTTTATTGCATTTTACAAAATTATACTATAACTTGAAATTATAGTAAACATGAAAGAAAAGTATTTTCCCAATAACTTATGTTATGGTAAACTGAACGTATGGAAGGCCCGGGTGCGGCCTGAATCAATGGAAACGGAGGAATAAAGAAATGGGTATGACAATGACACAGAAGATCCTGGCAGCCCATGCGGGCCTGGAAAAAGTGGAAGCGGGCCAGCTGATCGAGGCGGATTTGGATCTGGTGCTTGGCAACGATATTACCAGTCCGGTAGCGATTAAGGAAATGGAAAAAATGAAGGTGGACGGTGTTTTTGATAAAGATAAGATCGCCCTGGTGCCCGATCATTTTGTCCCCAATAAGGATATCAAATCCGCGGAACACTGCAAATGCGTAAGAGAGTTTGCTTACCGCAACCAGATTACCAACTACTTCGAAGTGGGAGAGATGGGAATCGAACATGCCCTTCTTCCGGAAAAAGGTCTTGTGGTGGCAGGAGATGTAGTGATTGGAGCGGATTCCCATACCTGTACATACGGCGCTTTGGGTGCATTCTCCACAGGAGTGGGAAGCACGGATATGGCTGCAGGAATGGCAACCGGTAAAGCCTGGTTTAAGGTTCCCGGAGCTATCCGGTTTACTCTTACCGGACAACTTTCCCGCTGGGTGAGCGGAAAAGATGTTATCCTGCATATTATCGGCAAAATCGGTGTGGACGGCGCCCTTTACAAATCCATGGAATTTGTGGGGGACGGTGTTGCGAACCTGTCGATGGATGACCGCTTTACGATTGCCAATATGGCGATTGAGGCCGGGGGCAAGAACGGTATTTTCCCTGTGGATGATCAGGCACTGCTTTATATGAAGGAGCATTCCATGAAAACGCCTGTTGTGTACGAAGCGGATGAGGACGCGGTATATGAGGAAGAGTATACCATTGATCTGAGTACACTGCGCCCTACCATTGCCTTTCCCCATCTTCCTGAAAATGCGAAAACGATTGATGAAATTACCGACGAGGTTTCCATCGACCAGGTGGTTATCGGGTCCTGTACCAACGGCCGTATCGGGGATCTCCGCTGTGCCGCCGCCGTACTGGAAGGCCGGCATGTGGCGCAGGGCATGCGCTGTATCGTAATTCCGGCCACACAGGCTATTTATCTGCAGGCAATGGAAGAAGGGCTTCTGAAAATATTTATTGAAGCCGGTGCTATCGTCAGCACCCCTACCTGCGGTCCCTGTCTTGGCGGTTATATGGGTGTCCTGGCTGCCGGGGAGCGTTGTGTGTCCACAACAAACCGGAATTTTGTCGGCCGTATGGGACATGTGGATTCCGAGGTTTACCTTGCCAGCCCCGCGGTAGCGGCTGCGAGCGCTGTAACCGGGAAGATTTCCAGCCCTGAACAGCTGTAATTTACGGCTGGTTTGCAGAATACATAGCCTGAAAGGCGGAAGGTGAGGTTTTTTATGATTAATGCAAAAGGAACCGTTTTTAAATACGGTGATAATGTGGATACCGATGTGATTATCCCCGCCCGTTATCTGAATTCATCAGATCCGGCGGAGCTTGCCGCACATTGTATGGAAGACATCGATAAAGAATTTATTAAAACAGTGAAAAAAGGCGATATAATTGTAGCGGAGAAGAATTTCGGCTGCGGATCCTCCAGAGAGCATGCGCCTATCGCTATCAAGGCCGCAGGTGTCAGCTGCGTGATTGCGGAAACCTTTGCACGCATTTTTTACCGGAATGCTATCAATATCGGGCTTCCTATCATTGAGTGTCCGGAGGCTTCCCGGGCAATCGAGGCAGGAGATGAGGTGGAAGTTGATTTTGATTCCGGCATGATTACGGATATTACGAAAGGAACCAGCTTCAAAGGGCAGGCATTTCCCGAATTTATGCAGAAAATTATTGATGCGGAAGGCCTTGTGAATTATATTAATAATAAAAATTAGGTTAATAAAGCCGGAACGGAAAGGACCGCATAGATGCCTTATCAAGGCTCCCTGCGGTCCTGTTGTATGTAACGGCAAAGGAATACCGTTAATTTTTCTTTTCTTCTCCGTAATAAAGGATTCCCAGCGCTCCGGGGCCGGCATGGGTTCCGATGCTCGGGCTGATATCGTTGATAATGATATCCGTTAGCCCCGTAAGCTCCGTGATAAAGTCCGCTGCCAGACGGGCATCATCCGGACAGTTTCCGTGGACAATTCCCACAGGGACCGTCTTGTCGGGAGCATCACCTAATGTATTTTTCATCCTTTCCACCAGTGTGCGGATGGATTTTTTCCTTCCTCTGGCGGTGCCGTCGGAGACAAGACTGCCATTTGTTCCCACATAAAGGAAAGGCTTCAGGTTTAAAGCCGTTCCCACGGCAGCAACAGCACCGGATATCCGGCCCCCTCTTTTTAAATGGAACAAATCATCCACTGTAAACTGCACATGCAGATGTTTTTTGTATTCTTCCAGCAGAGACGCGTTTTCTTCCAATGTTTTTCCTTGCTGAAAAAACTGGTTCGCCTTGATTACCAGAATCGTTTCCGCAAGGGAGACATTCAGGGAATCCAGAACGACTATCTTCCTGCCGGGATATTCCTCACAAAGTTCCTGCGCGGTAACATAAACATTATTATAGCTGCCGCTCAGTGCGGAAGAAAAAGCAATGTGAAGGATATCCATTCCTTTTTTCAGAATTTCTTCAAACCGTTCCCGGATAACAGCCGGATTATTCGCCATGGAAGAGGGGGGTTCTCCTTTTTTCATCCGTTCATAGAATTCTGCCGGAGGCATGTTTTTCTCGTCTCCATACACCTGATCGCCGAAGGCATAGTATTGAGGGATAATTACGGTTCCGAATTTTTCTCCGTAGGAAGAGGGAAGATCGGAATTGGAATCGGTGGTAATACAATAGTTTTGCATAAAAACTCTCCTGTGCTTGAAACTGTTCAGCCCCGTGCAGTAAATATGCAGATCTGACTGAATCGTTTCCTTTTTTTCTAATCAAATGTTTTGATTTTCAAAACAATATTGATTATACCGTTTTTCTTACCCGGTGTCAATGAATGCAGGGAACAGAACGAGGGGAGAGACAGGCAACGATAACGAAAGATTTTTGTATCAGCTTTGCCTTGTCGAACCGTTGCCGATTTTTTTCATGACTTTTAAGGCAAGATGGTGTAGAATAGGAGAGAAATGTTGTCTGTTGAATTTTTATGGAATCAGGAAGGACTGTTGCGGAAATGAGTTTTAAAGAGGATGTTTTTGCCAAGGTTATTACCTACATTACCATTGCCGTACTGTTAGGTGCGATGCTGGTGGAGGCCTTTGTTATTTATACGGAACGCAGCGAGAAAAAGGACACGGAGGCGAGACTGGCCTCCGCACAGGATACGATCAGCAACCTCTCCCAGGTAAATCTGAACCTGCAGGAGGAAAATCAGGAACTGCAGGAATTCAAGAATAACTGGGAAAATCTGGTGATCGTGGCGGATGATGAAACCTGCCAGATGCTGCGGGAGGATTTGTATGCCCGGCCGGAACTGATACCCCGGGAAGCGGCGGAAGCATCCCTGCTTGCGGAACAGGAAGAATTGACGGATGAGGAAGCGGAAGAACTTCTCGAAGAAGTACGGTTTGCTTTTCCGCCGCCCGGGGACAAAGAATGGCTTCTTCCTCTGAACCTGGGAAACCAGCCCAGTGTGGAATATCTTTTTTATGCCAGGGCAGTGGATGAGGAGCGGGACCGGTCTATTGATCTTTTGTATGAGGTGCCGGTAAGAGGGGAAGATGAAAAGCCCCTTACGGATGAAGACGGAGAAATTATCTGGAAATGCATGGCTTATGACGCGGGTCTTGGCTGGCAGCTGGTTACAGAGGAAGAGGAATAAATGAGGACAATTGACGGGATATTTGGAGAACTGAAGGAAATAGTGGACGGGCAGAAATGGGAAGAGGTTGCGCCTTTTTTGATAAAATGTCTGGAGGAAGCCCGGGAAGAGGAGAATTACGGTATTTATATCGGAACCGGTAATGAACTTCTCCGGTTTTACCGGGAAACAGAACAATTTAAAAAGGCATTTGACTTGTCTGAGGATCTTTTGCTGCTGATGGAAGAGCTTCAGCTGGAGGAAACCGAACACTTTGCCACAGTGATGCTCAATGTGGCGGCTGCCTGTCAGGCGGCCGGAAAGGCAGAAGAGGCCCGCCGTTATTATGTCCGGGCGCTTAAAATCCTGGAGGGCAAGCCGGAAACAGAAGAAGTGAGAGCGGATGTTTTTACACAGATGGCGCTTTTGTTTTTGAATCAGGAGAATTATGAAGAGGGAGAAGCCATGCTGAAGAAGGCGCTTCCTCTTTATGAACAGCTGGCGGATGAGCCGGACGCGGATCAGGAAAGGAAAATGAACCGTCTGGTGCATTATTCCACCGTGCTGTCAGGACTGGGGGAAGCCTCCTTCCGCAGAGGCGATCTGGAAAATGCCCTGTCCTATTATGAACAGGCGGCATCCCTGAGCCAGAAATGCTTTGGAGAGACGGAGGGAACCAGACTGCTGCGGGAAAATTGCGCCTCCATAGCGGGCCGGCTGAAAGATGCGGAAAAAGCGGCATATTATACCGGCCTGAACAGGAAGGAGGAACCACTTCCTTGAAACATATGTTCAGGCATGGTATAATGACAAAAGCGGATTTTTGGCTTATTGCCGCCGTACTGGTTCTGGCATGTGTGATTCTGGCCGGCCGGCTGTTCGGCCGGCCGCAAGAGGGCTGGGTGGTGGTAAGCCGCAGCGGCGTGGAGGAAGAACGGATTCCTCTTGGAGAGGATACCAGACTGCTCCTCCGGGATGAAAAAGGACAGGAGAACCTGCTGGTGGTGGAAAACAAGAGCGTATGGATAGAAGACGCCGACTGCCCGGACGGATTGTGTATCCGGCAGGGGCATATCAGCCATTCAGGCGAAAGCATCATATGCCTTCCTCATAAGCTGGTGGTGACAATAGAAGGAATGGAGCGCACTGCTTCCGTCCCGGATGCGATGGTTAACTGAGGACTGTAACATGAAAAAAACGGCTTTGCTCAGTATGCTCTTGGCATTTGCCCTGATTTTAGGCTATGTGGAGGCCCTGATTCCCCTGCCCTTTGGTATGCCGGGAATGAAGCTGGGCCTGCCTAATCTGGCAGTGCTGCTTACAATGTATCGTTTCGGAAATAAAGAGGCGCTGACAGTAAACGGGGCGAGAGTACTGCTGAGCGGCTTTTTGTTTGGAAATTTTTCTGCGATCCTTTACAGCCTTTCCGGTGCGGTGGTCAGCTTCCTTGTAATGGCGGGCTGTAAAAAGTTCTCCTGCTTCTCCGTGACAGGAGTGAGTGTGGCGGGAGGTACCGCGCATAACTGTGCCCAGCTTCTGGTAGCCATGCTGGTGGTACAGACATACCGGACCGTCTATTATCTGCCCTATCTGCTGGCAGCCGGGTGCGTGACAGGCCTTTGTCTGGGCCTTATAGCCGGACAGGTTATGAAACGGCTTCCGGAGGCCAGAGACTTATCATAAAAAGCCATAAAACGTGCATGCAACGGTAAAGCTGCGGAACAGCTGCAATGCCGGATAAAAATACAGGAAAGCGCGGCAGAGAGGCCTGCGCGGACAGGAGTGATAATGTTTGCATATCTGATCGGCAAAATTGCCGATGTTTCCGAGGATAATCTGGTGCTGGAGGTAAACCGAATCGGTTTTAATATCAAGATACCGTCCAGCCTCCTTTCGGCCCTGCCCGGTCTGGGGGAAGAGGTGAAAATACATACCTATACCTGCGTGCGGGAAGATTCCTTCCAGCTGTTTGGTTTTTTGACAAAGGATGATCTGGATATGTTCCGCCTTCTTATTACGGTAAACGGAATCGGGCCGAAGGGCGGTCTGGCGGTCCTGTCGGTTCTGAGCGCGGATGACATCCGCATGGCCGTGCTGTCGCAGGATGCCAAAACGATTGCAAAAGCGCCCGGAATCGGAGCCAAAACGGCCCAGCGTGTTATACTTGATTTGAAGGATAAGGTCTCTTTGGAGGATACCTTTGTGGCCAAAGAGAGCGTGGCTTATTCGGCAAACCTGTCCGGATTGACCGAAAGCAGAAATGAAGCGGTGGAAGCCCTTACCGCCCTTGGTTATTCGGCCACGGAAGCCCTTCGTGCCGTAAAACAGGTGGAAAATGCAGAAAATATGGATGTGGAAGAACTGTTGAAGGCAGCGCTGAAGCATATTTTATAAAGATACCCCGGGCGTGGAAGCGAAGCATTTCATGAAGGGGGTGGAGGAAACAAATGCCGAGAGTAATAGAAACTAATATTACGGAAGAAGATATCCGGATCGAAGGGACGCTGCGTCCCCAAAGCCTGGATGATTATATCGGGCAGGAAAAAGCCAAACAGAACCTGAAGGTTTATATCGAAGCGGCAAAGCAGCGAGGGGATGCCCTGGATCATGTACTGCTTTACGGGCCTCCCGGCCTTGGCAAAACCACTCTGGCAGGTATTATTGCCAATGAAATGGGTGTGAATATGAAGGTGACCAGCGGGCCTGCAATTGAAAAACCGGGAGAAATGGCCGCTATTTTGAATAATCTCCAGGAGGGGGATCTGTTGTTTGTAGATGAAATCCACCGTCTGAACCGCCAGGTGGAGGAGGTCCTTTATCCGGCTATGGAGGATTATGCCATTGACATCATGATCGGAAAGGGCGCTTCTGCCCGCTCCATACGTCTTGATCTGCCTCATTTCACACTGGTGGGGGCCACTACGAGGGCCGGTTTGCTGACTGCGCCTCTGCGGGACCGTTTTGGAGTGATTCATCGGCTGGAATTTTATACGGTAGAGGAACTTAAAAGCATTGTCATTCATTCCGCCAGGATCCTTGAGGTAGGTATTGATGAAGGCGGGGCAAAGGAACTGGCCCGGAGAAGCCGGGGGACGCCGAGACTGGCTAACCGGCTGCTGAAGAGAGTCCGTGATTTCGCGCAGGTCCGTTTTGACGGTGTCATAACAAGGGATGTGGCAAATCAGGCGTTGGATTTGCTGGATGTGGACAAGATGGGATTGGATCATGTGGACCGCAGTATGCTGGATACCATGATTTACAAATTCAGCGGCGGGCCTGTGGGATTGGATACTCTGGCTGCGGCTATCGGTGAGGACGCGGGGACCATCGAAGAGGTTTATGAGCCATATCTCATAAAAAACGGATTTATTAACCGGACGCCGAGGGGCAGAGTGGTGACGGATTTGGCCTATCATCATTTGGGGCTTGAAATTCCGGAGTAGTTTGTCTATAATTAATTCTATATAAAATGAACAGTACAATTCCTGATATTGTATGAAGGAGCAAATAAATGGCCGTTAAGACAGATACGGAAGTAATTATAGGTGGCAAGGTATTTACTCTGAGCGGTTATGAGAGTGAGGAATATCTGCAGAAGGTAGCCTCCTATATAAACAACAAAATGACAGAATACAGTAAGCTGGACAGCTTCAGAAGGCAGCCGGTGGACAGGCAGAATGTTTTGCTTCAGCTCAATATCGCGGACGATTACTTCAAAGCCAGGAAACAGATCGCACTTTTGGAAGAAGATATCCGTGCGAAGGAGAAGGAACTGTATGATTTAAAGCATGAACTGATCGCTTCCCAGATTAAGCTGGAAACTTCAGAGAAATCCCTGAAGGGCCTGCAGCGTGATTTGAATGAAAGTTCTAAAAAGATCATACGGCTGGAAACCGAACTGGCTGATAATAAGAAAAAAGGAACCGGTGATCCCCGGCAGAAATAAGTGCCGGCAGAGATATCGAAAAAGATAAATATGTGTACAAAGGCTGTCTATACAGGACAGCTTTTTTATATCCATATTACAGGGAAAGGAAGGCAGATGGATACAGCGACGAAAAAACCGGAGTTATTGGCGCCCGCAGGAGACTATTCCTGTTTTCAGGCAGCTTTAAAGGCGGGAGCTGACGCCGTTTACATAGGAGGGCAGAGGTTCGGGGCAAGAGCTTTTGCAGGGAATTTCAGTGATGAGGAAGTAGTGGAAGCGCTGCAGGAGGCACATTTTTATGGAAGGAAGCTGTATCTTACCGTAAATACGCTTCTTAAGCAGGAAGAGATAAAACAGCTGCCGGAATTTATGGCGCCCTTCTATGAGGCGGGGCTGGATGGCGTTATTGTGCAGGATATAGGGGCGCTGTCCCTGCTGGGGAACTGTTTTCCCGGTCTGGCGCTTCATGCCAGTACCCAGATGACAATTACCGATGTGAGAGGGGCCGTATTCCTGAAAAAGCTCGGCGTATCGAGAGTAGTTCCCGCCAGAGAGCTGACGCTGCCTGAAGTGGAGGCTTTGTGCCGGGAAAGCGGTATGGAGGTTGAGGCTTTTATCCATGGTGCAATGTGTTATTGTTACTCCGGACAATGTCTGTTCAGCAGTCTTTTGGGGGGACGCAGCGGTAACAGGGGAAGATGCACCCAGCCCTGCCGCCAGCCTTACCGGATTCGGACAGATAAAACAGGGGCGGAATGCTATCCGCTGAGTCTGAAGGATATGTGTACCATACAGTTTCTTCCGGATCTGATTAAGGCGGGCATTGATTCCTTTAAAATAGAAGGCAGGATGAAAAAGCCGGAATATGTGGCCGGGGTCACAAGTGTATACCGGCGCAGGATTGATACGTATCTGCAGGATCCGGAAAAGGACAGAGGGGTGTCAGACAAGGATATGCATATCCTTTCCTCCCTTTATATACGGAGTGAAATCAGCGGAGGCTATTATCACCGCCATAACGGAAAAGAGATGGTTACCCTGGAACAGCCGGGCTATGCGGGCTGCGATGAAGATGTACTGCAAACGGTGCGGACGGAAATCCTTGGAAAAGAGCTTTCCGTCCCGGTTGCCCTGAAGGCATATCTGTATCCGGGAAGCCCTCTGCGCCTTGAAGCGTGGGAAGGTACATCGCCGGAAGGGGCTGCTGCCGTCTTTGCGGAGGGGCAGCTGGTGCAGACGGCTTCCAACCGGCCTCTTGGCGCTGCGGATGTGAAAAAGCAGCTGGGAAAAACCGGAGGGAGCGGATTCCGGGCGGAGTGTATCCAGGTGGAGATGGCAGACAATGCATTTCTTCCCATAAAGGCTCTGAATGAAGTCCGGAGACAGGTGCTGGAATTACTGAAGGAAAAGCGGACGGCGAAGCAGAACCGGCTGGAAGCATTGCCGGCCTGTCCGTCCGGTGCCGGAACAGGAACCGGGAACGAAGAGGAATTTCCTGCGGTTTTGGGAAAAACACGGCTTCATGTTTCGGTGCGGACACAGGAACAGCTTCAGGCCTGCCTGCGGGAAGGTGTGGAACGGATTTACCTGTCTCATTCCCTCCTGTACGGCATGGATGAAGTACAGCTGTGGGATGGGAAGAGAAAACGGAACAATACAGAATGGTTTCTTTCGCTTCCGGCCATTGTGCGCAGAGGCGATGAACGCAGGTTGGAGAGACTGGCCAAAATCCTGAAAACAGGTATTTTTGAGGGCGTACAGATCGCCGGGCCGGGTGAAAAGCAATGGCTGGAGGAGATTGGCTGGCAGGGAAAAACAGCTTTGGATCACCGCATATATATATGGAACAGGGAAACCTATGATTTCTGGGCGGATCGGATGGACACCTATTGCGCCCCTCTGGAACTGAACCGGAGAGCGCTGTTTGAACTGCCGGGAGAGAAGCAGGAGCTTCTCGTTTATGGGAAAATACCTATGATGGTTACTGCGAACTGTATCCGCAAAACATCAGGCAGATGTCTGAAGGAAAGGGGAAATACAGATGTCTGCGCGCAGAGCAGGGTATGTCTGCTGGACAGATACCAGACCGGGTTCCCGGTGGAGACAGACTGCGGCTATTGTTACAATATCATTTATAATTCCGTCCCTCTTTCCCTTCATGCGTATATGGGGGAAATAGGAAAACACAAAGTCGGAGCTGTCCGTCTGGATTTCCTGGATGAGAAGGAAGAACAGGCCAGACAGAGGATTGCTCTTTTCCGCAGACTTCCGGAAAAGGACAAAGAGTCCGGGCTGCTTTCAGACATCGATTGGAAATTTACAACAGGGCATTATAAAAAAGGAGCTGAATGACGGAAATGGAGCAATATATTATTGTCTATTCCAGGTATATAATCACTCTGTTCATGGTATTGTATTCGGTCCTTGCCTTTATCCGGATTTTTTCCCGGGGAAAGCAGGGGCGTAAAAAAGCCCCGTTTTCGGGGCTTGACAATGTACAGAGCATTCTTATCTTTCTGATACAATTTGCCGCATTTTTAACCATCTGTGTGGAAAAAGGGGATGTGGATTATCTGTTTTTTTACGCACTGGCCCAGATAGCCCTGTTTTCCTCAATGATGATATTTTCTATGGCGTATCCGGAAATAAACCGCCTTCTGGTAAATAATATGTGTCTGCTTCTGGGGACGGGTTTTATAATGCTTACCAGGCTGGATATTGCCAAGGCGGGCAAACAGCTGCTCATTGCTTCCGCATCCCTGGCAGTCAGCATGGCGGTTCCGTTTATTATCCGACGGTTCCGGTTCTGGATGGAGCTGACCTGGGTTTATGCAGGCGTGGGGATAACAGCTCTGGGGGTTGTGCTTATCCTGGGGCAGGTCACCCATGGATCCAAGCTTTCTTTTTCTTTGGGCGGAATCACTTTTCAGCCGTCGGAATTTGTGAAGATCCTGTTTTTGTTTTGTATGGCGGCCATACTCTGGGAGGACGCTTCCCTGAAAAATGTGGTTATAAGCGGTGTGACGGCCGCCGCCCATGTGCTCATACTTGTCCTATCCAAAGATTTGGGGAGCGCTTTGATTTTCTTTGCCGCTTACGTGTTTCTGGTGTTTTTTGCCACGGGTAAAATAAGGTATCTCCTTGCGGGAGGCGCAGGAGGCTGTGCGGCTTCCTATCTGGCGTACCTGCTGTTTGCCCATGTAAAGGTAAGGGTACAGGCATGGAAGGATCCCTGGAGTGTGATTGACAGCCAGGGATATCAGATTACACAGTCACTGTTTGCCATGTCCCGGGGAAGCTGGTTCGGGCTTGGCATCGGCCAGGGGACGCCGAAAGATATCCCCTATGTGGAGACTGATTTTATATTTGCCGCTATTACGGAGGAACTGGGGATAGTGTTTGCTATATGCATTATCCTGATATGCATTTCCTGTTTTTTTATGATTCTCAAGATTGCAGCATCTTCCGGCGATTCTTTTTTCCGGCTTGTGGCATCCGGCTTTGGTATAATGTATATCTTTCAGATTTTTCTTACCATAGGAGGCGGTACTAAATTCATACCGCTGACGGGGGTAACCCTCCCGCTGATCAGCTATGGGGGAAGCAGCGTTATGACCACACTGATCTTGTTTTCCATAATACAGGGGATCTGGATCCGGGAGCGGGATGCGCGGGAAAAACGGCGGATGAACTATCCCTACGTTCAGGAAGAACGCAGGAGGCAGAAAGATTTGGGAGTTCGCGGACCTTATGAGGACGAGGAACCGGAAGAGGATGAATGTGAAGAAGAAGGCTGGGACGGAAATGAGTACGAAGAAGAATACGAAGACGACTTTGAAGAAAGCTACGACAACGGGCCGGAAGAAGAAATCATCTGGGACGACGAAATGGAAGCAGAGCGTTCCCGGGAAGAGTTCCTCAGGCGCGGAAGTAAAAATATACGATACCCGAAAGGGAAATAGAAACCTGATCGGGAGCGCGGTATTTTTCTGTTGTCTCTTTGCCGGCCTGATTGTTTATCTTTGTGTGTATGTTTCCTCAAATTCCGAGGCTTTGTTTAATAACAGCTATAACAGCAGACAAAGTGTATTGGCAACAAAAAATGCGAGAGGGACGATTTATTCCTCCGGAGGGGATATTCTGGCCCAGACTGTGACAGCCGGGGATGGAAAAGAAACGAGGAGTTACCCTTATGACAATATGTTCGCCCATATCGTCGGCTATTCCACAAAAGGAAAGACAGGCCTGGAGAGCCTGGCCAACTATTATCTGATCAATACCTCCGCCACCGTAGCACAGCAGGCCGAAAACTCCGCCGCGGGGCGGAAAAATCCCGGTAATAACCTGTATACCACACTGGATTTGGGACTCCAGCAGACGGCCTACAATGCCATGGGGATTTACAAAGGGGCGATTGTGGTTATGGAGGTGGATACCGGGAAGATACTCGCCATGGTATCAAAACCGGATTTTAATCCCAATGAAATTGCACAAATATGGGAGAAGGTAACTTCCGATACGGAAAATTCCCCCCTTTTAAACCGGGCGGCCCAGGGGATCTATCCTCCCGGATCCACCTTTAAAATTGTTACTGCCCTGGAATATATAAAAGAGAATCCTGACACCTGGAAAAGCTACAGCTACCAGTGCAGCGGAAGCTTTACCCACGGGGATAACACTATCCGCTGTTATCATGGCAGCAAACACGGACAGGTAAGCTTTGAACGTTCTTTTGCTAAATCCTGCAATTCCTCCTTTGCCAACATTGGCATGTCGTTAAATAAAACGGAATTTATCAGTACCATGCAGGATTTGCTTTTCAATCAGGAGCTTCCCGTGGATATTCCCTATTCCCAGAGCCATATCCAGCTGACACAGGACAGCGATGACGAAGATATGATTCAGACAGTTATCGGCCAGGGCAAGACACAGATCACCCCTCTGCATCTGTGCATGATTACCTCAGCTATTGCCAATGACGGAATTCTCATGCGGCCCTATGAAATGGAACGGATAGAAAGCGCGGAGGGTAAAATTATAAAACAGTTTCAGGCGGAGCAGTATGGGGTCTTGATGACACCGGAGGAATCGGCCTCCTTACGTGAGTTGATGACGGATGTGGTGGAGGAAGGAACCGCCTCCAAGCTTTCCGGCCTTTCCTACACGGCTGCGGGTAAAACCGGTTCTGCGGAATTCAATGCAGTAAAAGGGGATTCCCATGCATGGTTTACCGGTTTCGCCCCTGCGGATGACCCGGAAATCGCCGTGACGGTGATCATTGAAGGGATTGGATCCGGAGGAGACTATGCTGTCCCCATTGCAAAAAGAGTGTTTGATGCCTACTTTGAATCCGGTTTTTAAAGGCCATTCCCCATCCCGCCGCCCTGCGCCTGCCGTCTGCCCTTAGCGGCAGCATCAAATTTATACTTGCCTTACCTACTCTTTTGGGATATACTTGAACTAGTTTAGCATGTATATGCTGCCGCAGAGCGGCATTCGCAGGGCGGCATTCACACCATACAGGAGGAATTGCAATGATAGAAGCAACTAGCTGTGGCGGTGTGGTTATTTTCCGTGGGAAAATTCTGCTTTTGTACAAGAATTTCAAGAATAAGTACGAAGGCTGGGTATTGCCAAAGGGAACGGTAGAGGCAGGAGAGGAATACAAGGATACGGCGCTCAGGGAGGTTCTTGAAGAAAGCGGTGCGAGAGCATCGATAATCAAGTATATCGGAAAGAGCGAGTATACCTTCAATGTGCCGGAGGATACTGTGGACAAGGAGGTTCACTGGTATTTGATGATGGCCGACAGTTATTACAGTAAACCACAGCGTGAGGAGTATTTTGTTGACTCAGGATTTTACAAATATCATGAGGCTTACCATCTTCTTAAATTTGCCAATGAAAAGCAGATTCTGGAAAAAGCCTATCATGAATATCTGGAATTAAAGAAAAAAAATTTGTGGGGAAACAAAAAGTATTTTTGAGATTTCCGGCGTAAGCCGGAGACCGATACAGAAGGAAGGTGAGGCGGAATGGACATATTCCATGCCGCCTTTTTATTCCCGCGGGGTACAAAACAAACGAGTGCGCCTGCTGCGGGGTGTTTGACTAACATAAGAACGGCCGCAAAGCGGCAGTTGCAGGTCTGAGGGCCTGCAGACGGTTCCTAAAAATAAGTCCCTGCTATGAATAAAAAAGGTAAAATCAGGCAAATGTTAAGATAGCGGTACCATGTTGGCTGCCTGAGGAAAGAAAGTGATAGGCACAATGAAGTTCTACAGACATTTGTATGTCAGCGACAGTATCCGAAACCTGGAGAAGGTGAAGTGGAAGCTCCGCCATAATGCCGGACAGATTACGGTCTATATTATTGCACTGGCAAAATCCGACGATCAGCTGGATATTTTCCACTGCGCCCTTCTGCAGCAGAAATTCTATGAAAAGAAGGAGCTGTTTGTGGTGGGCCTGGCTTCCGGTTATGGGGAAGCGGTAGATATGGTGGTGGCTATGACGGAAAAGGTGGTTGCAGAAACAGGCGGGGCGGATATCAAAAAATATATTTTGGAGCACAGGTAACAGGAGCTGGGTAGCCTATGGGATTGGTAATTAGCATTTTAAAAATACTGGGCATGATCCTGCTCGTCATACTGGCTGTTCTTCTTTTACTTCTGCTCGTTATCCTTTTTATTCCCGTCAGATACCGGGCAAAAGGTGAAATCCCTGCAGAAGGCCGGCCGCACGGCATGGTAAGGGCCACATGGTTTCTCCGTGCTGTCAGTCTCCGTCTGGAATATGATTCCGGTAAATACAAGGATAACATCCATTACGAGCTCCGCATTCTGGGAATTTTGTTCCGGTTCAGACAAAAGGTGCGACCCCCTGAAAAATCGCAGGAGGAAGAAAAAGAAAAGGAAAAAGAAAGCAAAGAAAATACGGTTCCCGACCGGAAACAGCAGCCGGATAAGTCCGGTGAAGCCCTTGCGGAAAAGCCGGTGGAAGAGAAAAAGCAATTAGGTAACAGCCGGGAACAGACGGAACCTGCTAAGAAAGACAGGAAGCCGGGAAACTTTTCCGAAAAACAAGGGAAAGAAGAACAGAAAAAAGACAATTTTTTCACCCGGCTCTACAGGAAAATTTATTCTTTCTTCATTACTCTTAAGAAAACTTTTCAGAATATCAGGTACACAATTACCCGGCTCTGTGATAAAATAAAGCGGATCCTGAAAAATCTGGAATATTATATGGATATGTTAGGCCGGGAGGAAAACCTTCTGGTGCTCGGCAAAGTAAAAGGACAGACAGGAAGGCTTCTCAGGCATATACGGCCACAGAAGGCGGATGTGAATTTTATTGTGGGAACCGGAGATCCCGCTTCCACGGCGCAGATTCTTGCGGTACATGGAATATTATATCCTGTGATTGGCGAGACTGTTCATATCACTCCTGATTTTGATGATATCCGTCTGGAAGGGGATTTTGATATCAGGGGAAGAGTCCGGGTTGCAGTGGTGCTGGATGTGGTGCTGCGAATTATATTGGATAAAAAGACCTGGAGATTTATCAGACAGCTTAAAAAGGAGGAAATGACAAATGGCAGATAATAATAACGGTATCAATTCCGTAATGGAATCCCTTCTTAAGGGGGCAAATGCGTTGATGTCGACAAAGACAGTGGTAGGAGAGGCAACGAAAATTGATGATACCATTATTGTCCCTCTTGTTGATGTGAGTTTCGGAGTGGGGGCCGGAGCCAGCCGCAACGGCGGTAAGGACGGAGGTGCCGGCGGGCTTTCCGGAAAAATGACGCCAAGTGCCGTTCTTCTTATTAAAAATGGGCAGACAAAGCTGGTGAATATCAAAAACCAGGACAGCATAACAAAGATTCTTGATATGATTCCGGATCTGGTTGATAAGTTCACAACCAAGGAAGAGACTATGATGAGTGATGAGGATGCCGAGAAAGCAGCATTCCCGTCCGGTGACGAAGATATTGTGGATTGACCGTAAAACAGGAAAGGGCCGTCCGATTCATACAGCCGTGAGGATGTTGTATGAATCGGACGGCTCTTTCCTGCATATGATAATAGTAAAGCCGGCAGGAGTAAGCAGATGCGAGAGATGTGGAAAATAGTAGGAATTGTTGTATTCAGCATCGCCTTTGGTATGGTCCTTACGGTTCTCATTTCCAACAGGCTTGCCAGCCTGATTGTGGCAATTATCCTGCTGCTGGTCAGCTATAATATTATTTTCTGTGAAAGATAGGCACAAAAAAAGACTGTCTGTAAATTCTCATTGAATTCTGGCAGTCTTATCTTTGTGTCAAATATTGCAGCAGAAGCGAAAATAAGGGACACATGCCCAATTATGCTCTTTCAACTCTGCCGGACTTCAGACAGTTGGTACATACATGTAATTTCTTGGATGCGCCGTTAACCTTGCATTTTACATTTTTAACGTTCGAATTCCAGATATGATTGGATCTTCTATGGGAATGGCTTACGTTGTTTCCAAAATGAGCACCCTTACCGCAAATATCACATTTTGCCATCTTCGCACCTCCTAAACCAAATAAATTTTCAGACCACAACATGTGTATAATACCAGAAAAGTTATAGTTTGGCAAGCAAAATTTACAGCAAATTTTGTTTGCGATTTCTCTGAAAATGAAATAAGACTTCCATTTTTTTCGGAAAGCGGTTATAATAAGCATATATTTTTCGGTAAGAAAGAAGGAGGTACTACATGAAGGGCTCTTCTATGAACACCCATATGGGCAATATAACCATCGATAAAGAAGTTATTGCACAGTATGCGGGTACCGTAGCCACGGAATGCTTCGGTATTGTCGGCATGGGAATCACTGTGAAGGACGTAGTAAAGCTTTTAAGAAAAGATAATCTGACGAAGGGCATTACCGTTACGATTACTAACAATAAACTGACGCTGGACTTCCATGTCATTGTTTCCTACGGTGTAAGCATTCTGGCTGTCTCGGACAACCTTATAGATAATGTGAAGTATAAAGTGGAAGAATTCACCGGAATGGAAATTGAGAAAATCAACATCTTTGTAGAAGGTGTGCGAGTGATTGATTAAGGAGGACTTTAGTTGTGAGTTTAAATACGATAGACGCTAAGGTATTTGCAAAGATGTTCTTAGCAGGCGCCAAGAATCTTGAGAGTAAAAAAGAATGGATTAACGAACTGAATGTATTTCCGGTCCCCGACGGCGATACGGGTACTAATATGACGCTTACCATCATGTCTGCGGCCAAAGAAGTGGCGGCAATGAAAGAACCTGACATGATGACTCTTGCAAAGGCAATTTCTTCCGGTTCCCTCCGCGGTGCGAGAGGGAATTCTGGTGTTATCCTTTCCCAGCTTTTCCGCGGTTTTACCAAAGGGATCCGGGAAAATGAAGAAATTACCATTCCCATTCTGGCCGCTGCGGGGGAAAAAGCGGTGGAAACGGCTTATAAGGCGGTTATGAAGCCCAAGGAAGGTACGATTCTCACCGTTGCCAAGGGTGCGTCGATGAAGGCCCGTGAACTGGCAGATGCCGGAGAGACCGATATGGCCGTATTTATTAAAGAAGTGATTGCTCATGCGGAGTATGTGCTCAGCCAGACACCGGAAATGCTTCCCGTATTAAAGCAGGCGGGTGTAGTGGACTCGGGCGGACAGGGACTGATAGAGGTTCTGCACGGGGCTTATGATGCATTTATGGGAAAAGAAGTGGATTTTTCCATGAATGAGCCTGCCAGGGAGACTACCAGACAGACATTGGTTAATGCCAGTCTTGAGGCTCAGGCCGGTATGGAAATCAAGTTCGGTTACTGTACCGAATTCATTATTATGCTGGGCAAAACCTTTAATATCAAGCAGGAAATGGATTTCAAAGCCTATTTGGAATCGATCGGTGATTCTATAGTTGTGGTTGCGGATGAAGATGTGGTCAAGGTACATGTACATACCAATGACCCTGGTCTTGCAATCCAGAAGGCATTGAAGTATGGCGCACTTTCCAATCTGAAAATTGATAATATGAGGCTGGAGCATCAGGAGAAGCTGTTTAAATTATCGGAAGATGCAGCGGCGGCGGATGCTTCTCCCGCGGCGGAGGAAGCTCCTGCAGAACGTAAGGATGCCGGCTTTATAGCGGTTTCCGTCGGGGAAGGGATCGATGAGATCTTTAAAGGCCTGGGTGTCGATATCATCATTGCAGGCGGACAGACCATGAACCCCAGCACCGAGGATGTGGTAAATGCCATCAACCAGGTGAATGCGGACACGGTCTATGTGCTTCCCAATAATAAAAATATTATTCTTGCCGCCAACCAGGCCAAATATCTGGTGGAAGACAAGAAAGTGGTGGTAATCCCCTCCAAGACAATCCCGCAGGGCATTACGGCTGTCATCAATTATGTGCCCGATATGGGTTCCGAAGAGAATGAAGCCGCTATGTCGGAGGAAATCGGTCATGTAAAGACCGGTGAGGTTACTTATGCCGTAAGAGACACCATGATTGATGATAAGGAAATCAAACAGGGTGACTATATGGGAATCGGCGATGCCGGTATCCTTTCTGTCGGAGCGGATATCGAAGCGGTTTCCTTTCAAATGGTAGAAGCCATGATGGATGAGGAGCTGGAACTGATCAGTATTTATTATGGGGCCGATACCACGGAAGAAGCTGCCCAGAGGCTGAAGGCCAGAATTGAAGAAAAATATCCCTCCTGTGATATTGAACTGCAGTACGGCGGACAGCCAATTTACTATTATATTATTTCAGCTGAATAAAAATGGAAATTAATACGGAATTAACTGCAATAAAAGGAATTGGAGAAAAGACGGCAGGTCTTTTCTCCAAACTGCATATAAGGACAGTAGGGCAGCTGCTGGAGCACTATCCGCGGGATTACGAAAAAATGGAGCCTGCGGTAACTGTTTCTGCCCTGTGCCCGGGGAAAATCAGTGCGGTGAAGGCCTCCGTAATCGGAATGCCCTCCACCAAACGGGTGCGTAATCTATTAATCACTACCGTTCAGGCCGGGGATGCAACCGGCCTTTTTCGTATTACCTTTTTTGGAATGCCGTATCTTAAAAATATACTGAAACCCGGCATGACTTATGTTTTCCGCGGAGTCTGCCAGCACGGCTCTCCCTTGCGTATGGAACAGCCCAGGCTGTTCCGGGTGGAAGAATATACGCCGCTTCAGGGAACTCTGCAGCCTAAATATGCCCTTACCCAGGGCCTTACCAATAACGGTGTGAGCAAAGCGGTGCGGAAAGCATTGGACAGTACGGCGGAATGGGACAGGCCGCTGGAATTCCTTCCGGAAGAGATACGGGAAGAATTCCAGCTGCTTTCCCGGGGGGATGCCCTGGAAAAAATCCATTTTCCGGTCAGTACCCAGGATTTAATCGCCGCCCGCAGAAGGCTTGCGTTCGATGAGTTTCTTGAATTTTTTCTCGCACTCAGGAAATTCAAGGAAGAAAACCAGGTCCGGAAGGTGGATGAGCCTTTGGAAAAGGTGCCGGATACGGACCGGCTTATCGCCAATCTTCCCTACCGGCTTACCGGGGCACAGCATCGGGTCTGGAAGGAAATAGAAGAGGATCTTCAAAAAGAAAACGCCATGAACCGCCTGGTACAGGGGGATGTGGGCAGCGGAAAAACCATACTGGCTTTTCTGGCCCTGCTGATGTGCGCTGCCAACGGCAGACAAGGCTGCCTTATGGCGCCTACAGAGGTCCTGGCCAGACAGCATTATGAAGCTTTGCTTCAGATAGGCATGGAAGCAAAGCATTCCATGGAAGCAAAGCATTCCATGGAAGCAAAGCATTCCGAGGATCAGGGGCTGTGTGTACGCCCGGTTTTGCTCACCGGTTCCCAGACGGCAAAAGAAAAAAGAGAGATCTATGCCCGGATTGCGGAAGGGGATGTGAATGTAATAATAGGAACACATGCACTTATCCAGGAAAAAGTGGTTTACCGCCGTCTGTCCCTTGTGGTGACAGATGAACAGCACCGGTTCGGTGTCAGGCAGAGGGAACTGCTGGCGGATAAAGGGACCGGCACCCATGTCCTCGTCATGAGCGCAACGCCTATCCCAAGGACGCTTGCCATAGTGGTATACGGAGATCTGCATGTGTCCGTCCTTGATGAAATGCCTGCCGGAAGAAAGCCGATAAAGAACTGTGTGGTCAATACTTCCTACCGGCAGACCGCTTATAACTTTATCCGTAAGCAGACGGAGGAGGGACGCCAGGTTTATGTAATCTGCCCTATGGTGGAAGAAGGGGAAATGGACGGGCTGGAAAACGTAATGGATTATACCGACAAGCTGAAAGCCGTGCTGCCGTCTGCCATACGTGTCGCCGCCCTCCACGGGAAAATGAAGTCTGCGGAAAAAAACAGGATTATGGAAGCCTTTTCCCGTAAGGAGATCGATGTACTTGTTTCCACAACGGTAATCGAGGTGGGAATCAATGTTCCCAACGCCACGGTTATGATGGTGGAAAATGCGGAACGCTTCGGACTGGCACAGCTTCATCAGCTTCGCGGACGGGTGGGAAGAGGCGATTTCCAGAGCTATTGTATTTTTATCAGCGGAAATGATAATGAACAGACAATGAAACGCCTGAATATCCTCAATACCTCCAACGACGGCTTCCATATAGCCAATGAAGATCTGAAGCTGCGCGGCCCCGGCGATTTGTTCGGAATACGGCAGAGCGGACTGCTGGATTTCAAAGTGGGTGATATCTATCAGGACAGTGATTTGCTTCTCACTGCCAGCAGCCTTGCCGAGAGGATCGCTTCTCAGGATCCGGAGGAAAAACAGGAGAAGTACAGGCGTTTGTATGAGAGAATGAAAGAGAATGGGAATTCCATTGACTTTAAGACTATCTGACTGTAGAATAATTTTAACCTGTTTTATTGATTTTTAATATCAACAATCGGATTGACACATGAAAAGACATTCAGAAGGAGCGTAATTATGTCAAAGGTTGCAATTGTCACGGACAGTAACAGCGGCATCACCCAACAACAGGCGGAGGAGCTGGGTATCAGCGTATTGCCCATGCCCTTTATGATAGAAGGAAAGACCTATTTTGAAGGGATCAACCTGAGTCAGGAAGAATTTTACCGGAAACTGAAAACCGGCGCTGCCATATCCACTTCCCAGCCGTCCCCGGAATCCGTTTTGCAGCTGTGGAACGAGCTCCTGAAAAGCTATAATGAGATTGTTCATATCCCTATGAGCAGCGGCTTGAGCGGCTCATGCCAGACGGCACACATGCTCGCGCAGGATTATGAAGGAAAGATACAGGTGGTGAATAACCAGCGTATTTCCGTTACCCAGCGGCGTTCCGTCCTGGATGCCGTTTACCTGGCGGATCAGGGAATGGAAGCGGCGGAGATCAAGGAGTTCCTGGAGAAAGATAAGCAGAATTCCAGTATTTATATTATGGTGGATACCCTGCTCTATCTGAAGAGAGGCGGAAGGATCACCCCTGCCGCCGCGGCCCTGGGGACCATCCTTAAAATAAAACCGGTGCTTCAGATACAGGGGGAGAAACTGGATGCTTTTGCCAAAGCCAGGACTACCGCCCAGGGAAAGCAAATCATGGTTAATGCCATAAAGAATGACCTGGTGAAGCGTTTTGGCCGGCCCCTGGATCATGCGGATATGTGGCTGGATGTGGCACATACGAATAATGATGAGGCGGCATATGCCTTCCGGGACGAAGTGTTAAACAGCTTCCCCGGAAATGAAAGCTATGTGGATCATTTGTCCCTGAGTGTCGCCTGCCATATCGGGCCAGGCGCCCTGGCGGTTACCTGCACTGCCAAAAACCAGGAATAAAGCAGGATAATCCATCCTTACGTGCAATCGAAATACATGATATGGAAAAGCCAGGATCACTGTTTAGGCCGCCGGGTGAACAGTAATTACGCAGAATGGAAAGTTCCATATCATGTATTTTTTGCCTTTTCTTACCCAAACATTTGTGCTACAATATCCCGGGAGGACAGGCGGCTGACCTGTTTTTTTCTTGAGCATCCGGATAGCCCGCAGGCCGCAGCATCCGTAAATGATAGGTTGTAACTATTCAGTCAGGTCTGCACATTTTTGGCAGTAACGGACTGGACCGTTACCAGGTTTTAAAAGTTCATAATGCCGTAAAACGGCAGAATGCGAGGTTTACATGACTAAAAATAACAGCAATTATGACGCTTCCAGCATAACCGTCCTGGAGGGGCTGGAAGCGGTAAGGAAAAGACCCGGTATGTACATCGGAAGCGTATCCACCAAGGGTCTGAACCACTTAATATATGAAATTGTGGATAACGCGGTAGATGAGCATCTGGCAGGATATTGTGACCGGATCAGGGTTACTCTGGAAGCGGACGGCTCCGCTACGGTGGATGATAACGGCCGCGGTATCCCAGTGGGAATGCATGAAAAGGGAGTGAGTGCGGAACGGCTTGTATTTACCACCCTGCATGCAGGAGGAAAATTCGATAACTCCGCTTATAAAACGAGCGGCGGCCTGCATGGCGTAGGCTCTTCTGTGGTAAATGCCCTTTCCACCCGGCTGACCGTACGGGTCAGGAACGGGGGACTGGTGTATGAGGACAGATATGAACAGGGAATCCCTGTTGTGGAGCTGGAAAACGGCCTTCTCCCTGTTGTTGGAAAAAGCAGGGAAAGCGGGACCTGGGTTAATTTCCTTCCGGATGATACCATATTTGAAAAGACCCGTTTTAAAGAGGATGAGGTGAAAAGCCGGCTTCACGAAACGGCTTATCTGAACCCGCAGCTCACCATTGTTTTTGAAGATAAAAGAAAGGATACGCCGGAAACAAAAGAGTATCACGAGCCCGACGGGATTGTCGGCTTCATCAAGGATTTGAATAAATCCAAGGAAACGGTGAGCGATGTTATCTTTTTTTCCGGGGAAAGCGAAGGGATCTCCGTGGAGGTGGCCCTGCAGTATGTCAATGAATTTCATGAGAATGTGCTGGGCTTCTGCAATAACATATACAATGCGGAAGGCGGAACCCATCTTACGGGCTTCAAGACCATGTTCACCAGCGTTATCAATTCCTACTCCCGGGAACTGAATATCCTGAAGGAAAAAGATGCCAATTTTACCGGGGCGGATGTACGCAACGGTATGACGGCGGTGGTTTCCATCAAACATCCGGATCCCCGTTTTGAAGGACAGACCAAGACAAAGCTGGACAACCAGGACGCCTCCAAGGTGGTCAGCAAGGTGACAGGGGAAGAGATCACCCGGTATTTTGACCGTAACCTGGAAAACCTGAAAAATATTATCGGCTGTGCGGAAAAGGCTGCCAAAATCCGTAAAACGGAAGAAAAGGCAAAAACGAACATGCTGACCAAGCAGAAATTTTCCTTTGATTCCAACGGAAAGCTTGCCAACTGTGAATCCAGGGACGCGTCCCGGTGTGAGATTTTTATCGTGGAGGGGGATTCCGCCGGCGGCAGCGCTAAGACGGCGAGAGACCGTTCTTATCAGGCGATTCTACCTATCCGGGGAAAGATTCTGAACGTGGAAAAAGCCAGCATTGACAAGGTGCTTGCCAATGCGGAAATAAAAACCATGATAAATGCGTTTGGCTGCGGGTTTTCGGAGGGCTACGGAAATGACTTTGACATTACCAGGCTGCGTTATGACAAGATCATTATCATGGCGGATGCGGATGTGGACGGTGCCCATATTTCCACCCTTCTTCTGACGCTTTTTTACCGTTTTATGCCGGAACTGATATTTGAAGGCCATGTATATATCGCCATGCCGCCTCTTTATAAGGCCATGCCTTCCAAAGGAAATGAAGAATACCTGTATGATGATAAGGCGCTGGAACGTTACCGGAAACGGCATAAGGGGCCTTTTACCCTGCAGCGCTACAAAGGGCTCGGGGAGATGGATGCCCAGCAGCTGTGGGAGACAACACTGAATCCGGAAACCCGTATGCTCAAGCTGGTGGAAATCGAAGATGCCAGAATGGCCTCCGAGGTGACGGAAATGCTGATGGGGACGGATGTTCCCCCCAGAAAAGCTTTTATTTACGAATATGCCCCGGATGCGGAGCTTGATATTTAAACAGGTTTGTAATCGTTAGAAAGGAAGCAATAGAAATTGGAAGAGAAGATTATAAAAACAGAGTATTCTGAGGTCATGCAGAAATCCTTTATCGATTATGCCATGAGCGTTATCGTAGCCCGTGCCCTTCCCGATGTCAGGGACGGGCTGAAGCCGGTACAGCGCAGAACCCTGTATGATATGCATGAGCTGGGCATCCGTTATGACAGGCCTTACCGAAAGAGCGCCCGTATTGTGGGAGATACCATGGGTAAATACCATCCCCACGGAGACAGTTCCATCTACGATGCACTGGTGGTAATGTCCCAGGATTTCAAAAAGGGCCTTCCCATGATTGACGGGCACGGCAACTTCGGCAATATCGAAGGGGACGGCGCCGCTGCCATGCGTTATACGGAAGCCCGTCTGGAGCAGGTGACGCAGGAAGCGTTTCTTGCGGATCTGGACAAGGATGTGGTGGATTTTATACCCAACTTTGATGAAACGGAGAAGGAACCAAGCGTCCTTCCTGTCAAATTTCCCAACCTGCTGGTAAACGGTTCGGAGGGGATTGCGGTAGGTATGGCTACAAGCACGCCGCCCCACAACCTGATTGAGGTTATAGATGCCACCAAGGCCTATATGAATAATGAAAACATAACTGCCAGGGAACTGATGCGTTATATCCAGGGGCCGGATTTTCCTACCGGCGGAATCGTTACCAACAAGGACGATCTGCTGTCCATTTATGAAACGGGAGCCGGGAAAATCAAAATCCGGGGCAAGGTGGATGTGGAAAAGGGGAAGGGCGGTAAAATAAATATAGTCATTTCCCAGATCCCGTATACGATGATCGGATCCTATATCGGCAAATTCCTTTCCGATGTGGCAGCTCTTGCAGAAACGAAAAAGACCCAGGATATCAGCGATATTTCCAATCAGTCTTCCAAGGAGGGCATCCGTATTGTCATTGAACTTCGCAAGGATGCGGATGTGGATAACTTTATCAATATGCTCTACAAGAAAACCAGGCTGGAAGATACCTTCGGAGTGAATATGCTTGCTATTTCAAACGGCAGGCCGGAAACAATGGGGCTTAAAGAAATCATAAAAGCCAGCGTGGATTTCCAGTATGAAACCACAACCCGGAAATATGAGAACCTGCTTGCCAAGGAAAGCGCAAAGAGGGAAATCCAGGAAGGCCTGATCAAAGCCTGCAATGTCATTGATTTAATCATAGAAATCCTCCGCGGATCCAAGGACCGGGCTATGGCAAAGGCCTGTCTGGTGGAAGGAAAGACGGAAGGGATCCGGTTTAAATCCAGGGAATCCGGAATCATGGCCCAGCAGCTTAAATTTTCGGAAAACCAGGCGAATGCGATTCTGGAAATGCGTCTGTACAAGCTGATCGGACTGGAGCTGGAAGCGCTTATAAAAGAACATGAAGAGACGGTGGCAAATATTTACCGGTATGAAGATATCCTTGCCAGAAAGGATTCCATGGCCCAGGTTATCATGAACGAACTGGACGCCATCAAGAAAAAATTCGGCCGCAAACGCAGGACTGTGATTGATAACTGCAAAGAGGCTGTCTATGAAGAAAAACGGCTCGAAGAAATGGATGTGATTTTCCTCATGGACCGTTTCGGGTATGCGAAAACCATCGATCTTTCCGCTTATGAAAGGAATAAAGAAGCGGCGGATTCGGAAAATAAATTTGTATTCCCATGCAAAAATACGGGAAGAATCTGTATGTTTACTAACATGGGCCAGCTTTATACCGTGAAGGTACAGGACCTGCCTTTCGGAAAGTTCCGTGACAAAGGGATTCCGGTGGATAATGTGAGCAATTTCAATTCCTCACAGGAGGAGCTTCTTCTGGTCTCTGCGCAGTCCGAACTGAATTTGTACCGGGTGATCTTTGCTACACGGATGGGTATGGTGAAGATCGTGGACGGCGGAGAATTTGATGTGGCCAAACGTACGGTGGCCGCCACGAAGCTGCAGGAAGGCGATTCTGTGGTAAGCGTCGTGGTTATGAAGGAGCAGAAAAATATAATCCTGCAATCCAAAGCCGGTTATTTCCTGCGTTTTTCCGTGGATGAGATCCCGGAAAAGAAAAAAGGAGCGATCGGCGTACGCGGAATGCGCCTGAGTGAGGGCGATACCATAGAAGCGGTTTATTACACCCGTCTTTCCGATGAAGCATCTGTCCCCTATAAGAGCAGGGAGCTTGTTCTGAACCAGATCAAGGCGGCAAAAAGAGACGGGAAAGGAATAAAAGTACGGGCCTGATTCCCTGGATTAGATTATAAAATCTTTGATATGGCATTGCCTTTTTTTTCACAAGCAATTATAATGTGAAACAACGGATGTCCCGCTGTGCGGGTCATCCTTATGCGCAACAGAATCCGTATGGCTTCGGCAGTCCGTGGCGGTACCGGAAAATCAGATACAGTCAGGAGATAATATGAGAGTGATTGCAGGCGAGGCGCGAAGCCTTCCGTTAAAATCCCCGGAGGGGCAGGATACCAGGCCTACCACTGACCGGATAAAAGAGACGTTGTTTAATATTCTGCAGGGGGACATACCCGGCAGTATCTTTGTGGATTTATGCAGCGGCAGCGGTTCCATTGGTATAGAAGCTGTCAGCCGCGGCGCGAAAAGGGCCTATTTTGTGGAAAATGCGGCGAAAGCGGCAAAGTGTATCCAGGATAATCTGAACTTTACCAAATTTACGGACCGGTCAGTCCTTCTGAAACAGGATGTGGTATCCGCGTTGGGAAGTATTCATGAGAAAGAGGTGGATGTGATTTTTATGGATCCCCCTTATCAGGCCGGACTGGAGGAGCCTGTCCTTTCCGCCCTGGGACACGCTTCCTATGTGACGGAGGATACGCTTATTATTATTGAAGCAGAGCTGCATAAGGATTTTTCCTTTACGGCAGAATATGGTTTTGAAGTGGTAAGAGAAAAAAAATACAAGACGAATAAGCATGTTTTTATAAAAAGACAGAAGGCGGAGTAAGATTATGAAAGCAGCGATTTATCCCGGTAGTTTCGATCCGGTTACCTTCGGACACCTCGATGTCATCCGTCGGGCGGCGTCGATCTTTGACGAATTAACAGTCAGTGTGTTGAACAATACCCAGAAGACTCCGTTGTTTTCTGTGGAAGAACGTGTTAGAATACTAGAAGAAGCCACAAAAGAGATGCCCAATGTCAAGGTGGACTCTTTTTCGGGATTATTGATCAATTATGCCAGGGAAAAGGACGTGCATGTCGTTATCCGGGGGCTGCGTGCCATTACGGATTTCGAATATGAATTGCAGATAGCCCAGACAAACCGCAAGCTTTCCAATGGCGGGCTGGACACGATATTCCTTACGACCAGTCTGGAATATGCCTATTTAAGTTCCTCCAGTGTAAAGGAGATTGCGGAATTTCATGGAGATATTTCTCAGTGTGTACCGGAGTTTGTGGCAAGGCTTGTATATGAAAAATATGGACATGAGTATAAGCAATAAGTCTTTGTACCGGCGTATTGCTTGTGAAGGAGAAAAGGATGAGCAGCAGAATCGAACAACTAATTGACGAAATTGAAGAATATATCGACAGCTGTAAATACCAGCCCCTTTCCAACAGCAAAATCATTGTGAATAAGGAAGAGCTGGAAGAGCTGCTTCGGGAACTTCGGATGAAAACCCCCGATGAAATCAAACGCTATCAGAAAATTATTAATAATAAGGAAGCTATTCTGAATGACGCCCGGGAAAAAGCGGAAGCCCTGATCAACGAGGCTACCGTACATACCAGTGAACTGATTAACGAGCATGAAATCATGCAGCAGGCTTATGCCCAGGCAAATGAAGTGGTTTCTCTTGCCACCCAGCAGGCGCAGGAGATTCTGGACAGCGCCACGGTGGAGGCGAACAGTGTCAAGGCATCCGCTATCCAATATACGGATGATATCCTTGCTAATCTGGAAAGCATCATCGGTCATGGTATCGATATTGCCGGCGAGCATTATGGGCAGCTTATCAACGATCTGAATAATTGTTTAGGGGTTGTGCAGTCCAACCGGATGGAGCTTCGTCCGGACGAGGAGGACGACACCTCCTCTCTTCCTAACCTTGGAGGGATGGATGTTTCCGGAGGGGATGGAAGTGATCTGAATCTGGATATCCTGTAGTCCTCATGATTCCTTTTGTTCCTGCGGGAAGCAAGTTAAATGGACGCCTTCTTTTGGAAGGCGTTTTTTGCTGTCCGGGAGCGGGACATCCATTGTTTTCCATCTGGAAGATGCGCATTTTTTATGGTATGATAAAAAAGCTGATATTCCTGCGGGAGTATAGCTATACGAAAGAAGATAAAGGCAGGTATGGAAAGTGAAGAAAAAGACGGCAATAATAACATGTTTCCTGGCGGTGTGTATGCTGGCGCTGCTGCCCGGAGTACAGGCGGATGCGAAGGAACCGGTAGTCGTGGTTATCGATCCCGGACATGGCGGTGAAGAAAACAGGGGAGGAGAGGTGCTTCCCCATTATGTGGAAAAAAACCTGACGCTTCAGGTGGCTCAGGCTATGAAGCAGACACTGGAACAGTTTGAAGGTGTGGAGGTATATCTGACACGTACGACGGATCAGGAACTGTCCCTGGAGCAAAGGGCGCAGATAGCCAGGTCGTATGGTGCGGATTTTCTGTTTTCCCTCCATTTTAATATGTCCGCAGAACATAATCTGTACGGAACAGAGGTCTGGACCTCGGCTTTCGGTAAATACTATTCTGCAGGACAGACCTTTGGTAAACTGCAGCTGGCGGAAATGACACAGTACGGTCTTTTCAATAAAGGGATTAAAACAAGGCTGAACAGCCGCGGTACGGATTATTATGGCGTTATCAGGGCTTCCCGTGCCCTGGATGTACCCTGTGTTATTATTGAGCATTGCTATATGGATCATCCCATAGACAGCCCCCAGGCCAATTCTCCCCAGAAACTGGCCGCTTTCGGAGTCAGTGACGCCATGGCGGTTGCCAAGTATTTTCGGCTGAAATCCCCCGCTCTCGGACTGGACTTCAGCAATTATCCGTATGAATTGGTTGCTGCGCCGGCAGGCGGCATTTCCGTACCGGATTCCACGCCTCCGGAAAATGTGGCCATGACAGTTACCAGTGCCGATCTGAATACCGGGAAAGTGGATATTTCCCTGAGCGCTTCGGATCCCCAGTCCGGTATGCTGTACTACAGTTATAGTATTGACGGCGGTGCGACCTGGTCGGTACTGACTCCGTGGACAGGAGGAAATACGATACAGTTTTCCATTACGGTGCCCGGAGGGAGCCAGCCGGTCATCATGTGCCGGGCCTATAACGGCTATGATTACCATACGGACAGCAATTTCGCCGTTCCCGGCGTATTTGCCGCCAGATAGATTCTATCTAAAAGGCGTAGAGAAACGTATAATATACGAATGCCAGAGCGGTTTGCACGGCCTTATGGCCCACATAACAGCGCAGGGAAAGATCGGTTTCCCGTATCATGCTGTAGGTCTGTGCGATACAGGAAAGACCGCCAAAAGGAAGAATGACATATCCCCAAAAGGCCATGGAATGAGGCAGACGCGACAGGCCGCTGGTGATTTCCAGTAAACAGCCGATGATATCCTGTACGGCGGTCATTTTTGAAGGAAGCAGGATTTCAGGAATCAGATTCAGCAGATTAAAAAGAATCATATATCCGCCCAGGGATGCGATTGCGCACAGGGAGGATACAATGGAATCCTGCATTTCTTCAAACAGGGAAGGATCACCCGGCCGTTTTTTCCGTCCCGGTGAAGGAGGAATTACTGCCGGCGAAGGCGTCTGGGCCGCGTGAAGGCTGTTCAGCCTGCCGGAGGCCTGTATGGTTTCTTTCAGCCGGTTCCCTGCCAGGGACGGCTTCGGAATATCCCGGTAGGAGGTATACCGGAGGAATAGGCCATAGAGCAGAGGCAGCAAATACATGCCTGCCAGGAAAGCCCATGGATGGTCTACCGGAAACAAGAGGAAAACAAAGCCTGTAAAATAAATCGGACCGATGTTGTTGCAGAAGGCCAGCAGCAGTTCGGCCTCCCTGCGGGAGATTTTGCCTCGCTGATAGCTTTCCGCCGTTACGCGTGCACCCATGGGAAATCCGCACAGGAAGCCGATAACCAGCACATAAATGCAGGAATCGGACAGGCGGAATAAGGGTTTTAACAGCGGTGAAAATAAGCGGGCAAAGCTGTCGGACAGATTCATACGGATAAGGATACCGGAGAGTATCATAAAAGGGAGAAGCGTTGGAATCATTTTCTGAAACCACAGGTTCAGGCCTGTCAGGGAAAGGACCAGCGCTTTTTCATTTTCCAGAAGCATCGCTGTGGTAAGGAAGGCAAACAGGCAGAGGAAAAGTACTTTTTTCAGGTATTTTATTCGTGCTTCTTTCTTTCTCGAAGAGTACGGATTTGGCTTATAATCGTGCATCAGGCAGCCTCCTTTGGCAACTGTTATAACTGGTAACCTTGTAAGAATTCGGGGGATCATGTATACTTGACATGAATACGCTTGCTTCTCATTAGTAAATGCTATGTTCTTCGGAGGCGCGGAATGACTGCGGAATGGATTTTTCGTCAGAATACTGTCTGTCCGGGAACGTTGGAAGGAAAACAGAATGCTTCGTTTGGATAAATTTTTATGTGAAATGAAAACCGGGACAAGGAGCCAGGTAAAGGTATTTATCAGAAAAGGGCTTGTGACGGTGAATGGTACGACGGTGAAAAGCCCGGAACAAAAGATAAATGAAAAGGCCGATACAGTCTGTGTAAACGGAAAGAGGGTGTCTTATCAGAAATATGCCTATTTCATGCTGCATAAGCCCGCCGGCTATGTCAGCGCCACCAGGGACAGCCATGATAAAACGGTACTGGATTTGATGAAGGAACCCGGAAATCCGCTGCTTGACAGGGAACTGTTTCCGGTAGGGCGGCTGGACAAGGATACGGAAGGACTGCTTGTTATAACGGACGACGGCGAACTGTCCCACCGGCTGCTGTCCCCATCCATGCACGTCCCTAAGACCTATTATGTGGAGATTGACGGCAGCCTGTCAGCAGGCCAGCAGGAATGCTTAAGGCAGGGGGTGGATATCGGGGAAAAGCATGGGAAAACCCGTCCCGCCGTGCTGACGGAGGCGGAGAAGGGCGGTTTTTGCTGTGCGGAGGCGGAATCGGCCTGGCTTCTTACGATTACGGAAGGAAAATTCCATCAGGTAAAACGGATGATGCAGGCGGTGGGAAGGAATGTGGTATATTTAAAGCGTCTCAGCATGGGTGCTTTGCAGCTGGATGAAACGCTGCCCAGGGGAGCCTTCCGCCCCCTCACGGAGGAGGAACTGGAGAAGCTGCTGAAGGAGGGGGAAAGCAGGCTATGATGATGGATGGAATGGAAGCGGTAATCTTTGATCTGGACGGTTCCCTTGTGGACTCCATGTGGATTTGGAAGGATATAGATATCGAATATCTGGGGCAGTTCGGCCTGGAACCGCCCCGGGAGCTGCAGCGTGAAATTGAAGGAATGAGTTTTTCGGAAACGGCGGTGTATTTTAAGGAACGCTTCGGACTTCCGGATTCCCTGGAACAGATCAAAGAGACCTGGAACCGGATGGCCTGGGATAAATACAGGAACCAGGTGCCTCTTAAGGACGGCGCGCGGGAATATCTCGCCTGGTGCCGGCGGCACGGGATAAAAATGGGGATCGCAACGAGCAATTCCCGGGAGCTGGTGACCAGCGTAGCCCGGGTTCATGGGCTGGAACAGGATTTTGGTTGTATTATGACCAGCTGCGATGTGGGGCGGGGGAAACCGGCCCCGGATATTTATCTTGCGGTGGCGGACCGACTGCAGGCAGCTCCGAAGTCCTGTCTCGTCTTTGAGGATATCGTTCCCGGCATTCAGGCCGGAAAGGCGGCGGGGATGAAGGTATGTGCCGTGGAAGACGCGTATTCCCTGAACCAAAAGGAAGAGAAAAAAGCACTTGCTGATTACTATATCAGGGATTATTCAGAAATCCTGCAGGATATGCAGACAGGAGGATTACAATAGAAATGACAGCCAACGGATTTTTACCGGTAACAAGAGAAGAGATGGAAGCCCGGGGGATTACCCAGCCGGATTTTGTGTATGTGACAGGAGACGCCTATGTGGATCATCCATCCTTCGGACATGCCATCATTACCCGTATTCTGGAGGCACACGGCTACAGCGTATGCATTCTGTCACAGCCGGATTGGAAGGAGGAGGACAGCATCCGTGTGTTTGGCTGCCCCAGGCTGGGTTTCCTGGTTTCCGCCGGAAATATGGATTCCATGGTTAATCACTATTTCGTATCCCGGAAACGCCGTCCCTCAGATGCCTATACACCGGGAGGAGAAGCGGGGAAACGCCCGGATCACGCCACCGTGGTTTACTGTAACCTGATCCGCCGGGTATACCGTACAGTCCCGGTTATTATCGGGGGGATTGAGGCCAGCCTGCGGCGTCTGGCCCATTATGACTATTGGAGCGATTCCTTCAAACGTTCTATTCTTCTGGACAGCCAGGCCGACTTGATTTCCTACGGCATGGGGGAAAAATCCATTGTGGAGATAGCAGATGCCTTAAACAGCGGAATCGCAGTAAAGGATCTCACCTTTATCCCCGGGACGGTTTATAAAACGAAAGATATATCCGGCCTTTATGATTATCATATTCTGCCTTCCTACGAAGAGATGAAGGCAGATAAGAAAAAATATGCGGAAAGCTTTATGGTGCAGTATTCCAATACCGATCCCTTTAACGGAAAAGCCCTTGCGGAAGGGTATCCGGGAGGGCAGTATGTGGTGCAGAACCCGCCCCAGGCACCTCTTACCATGGAAGAGATGGATGACGTTTACGCCCTTCCGTATAGGAGGACCTACCATCCCTCCTACGAGGAAAAAGGCGGCGTCCCTGCAATCAGTGAAATCAAGTTTTCCCTGATCAGCAACCGGGGATGCTTCGGCGGCTGTAACTTCTGTGCATTGACTTTTCACCAGGGACGTACCGTACAGGTACGGAGCCATGAATCCATTCTGGAGGAAGCGGAGCTGATCCGTAAGGATCCGGAATTCAAAGGCTATATTCATGATGTGGGAGGACCCACAGCCAATTTCAGGGCGCCTTCCTGTGATAAGCAGCTGACCCAAGGCGTATGCAAGATGCGGCAGTGCCTTTTCCCGAAGCCCTGTCCTAACCTGAAAGCGGATCATCAGGATTACCTGGAGCTGCTGCGAAGCCTGCGTGCCCTTCCCGGTGTGAAAAAGGTCTTTATCCGTTCCGGCATACGCTTTGATTATCTGCTGGCGGATAAGGACGACACCTTTTTCCGGGAGCTGGTAAACTACCATATCAGCGGGCAGCTGAAGGTTGCCCCGGAGCATATTTCCGATGCGGTCCTGACCCGTATGGGCAAACCGGAAAACGCCGTGTATGAGAAATTCCGTAAAAAATATAAAAAGTTGAATGAAGAACTGGGGAAAAACCAGTTCCTCGTCCCTTACCTGATGTCCTCTCATCCGGGTTCCACACTCAAAGAAGCGGTGGAACTGGCGGAATATCTCCGGGATTTGGGGTATATGCCGGAACAGGTGCAGGATTTTTACCCTACCCCCTCCACCATATCCACGGTGATGTATTATACGGAAATCGATCCGAGAGACGGCCGGCCGGTATATATCTGCAAAAACCCTCACGAAAAGGCCATGCAGCGGGCGCTGATCCAATACCGGAATCCCAGGAATTACGATTTGGTATACGAGGCCCTGACCAGGGCGGGAAGAACGGATTTGATCGGATTTGATAAAAAATGCCTGATCCGTCCCAAAAGTGTGCCATATAACCGGGTCGGCGCCGCTGTCGGAGCAGGGAAGGGTACCGGCAGGACAAAGGGGAAAGCGGAAGCGAAACCAACGAAAAAAAAGACAATCCGCAACGTACACAAGAAGAAATAGAGAAGTAACTGTGAAGATACGGAACAGTTATATAGAGGGAAAACATGGTTAACCGACTGTTTGGGATCTGCTACCAGCTGATGCAGCGTGATAAAATACCGGCAAAGGAGCTGGCGGAACGATATGAGGTATCGGTGCGTACCATTTACAGAGATGTGGATATGCTCAGTATGGCAGGTGTCCCGGTTTATGCCAGCCAGGGAAGAAGCGGAGGCATATCCCTGATGGATCACTGCGTTATCGATAAGATGTTCCTCAATAATGAAGAAAAGTCACAAATCCTCGCTGCGCTGGAGGGGCTTAGAGAGGCCGATCCTTCCGACAGCCCTGAGCTTTTGCGTAAGCTTGGGGATTTTTTCCAGACTCCGGGCAGCAGTTGGGTGTCCATTGATTTTTCCGATTGGAGCGGAGAACAGGAAGCCTTGTTCTCCCTGTTAAAGCATGCCATCCTGCAGTGCCATGTCATTGCCTTTGATTATTATGGCAGTGACGGGAAAATGGAGCGCCGCACCGCGGAGCCTGTCCAGCTGTGGTTTAAAAGCCATAACTGGTATCTGCGCGCTTGGTGCAGGAACCGGCAGGCGATGCGTACCTTCAAGGTACTTCGTATCAAACGTCCTCAAATCCTGGACGAGACTTTTACAGCCCGCAGTTTCCCCTGCGGGGAAGAGGATGCCGCCGCAGCCGGTAACGAAGAGGATAAAACGTCCGCTGCCGCAGGATTGACCCCTGTGGTTCTGGAAGTGGACGGCTCTCAGGCATACCGGATTTATGACAGCTTTGGGGAAGAAGAAATTTCCTGCGGGGAAAACGGGAATTTTCTCATAAGGACAGCTTACAGTATTGATGACTGGGTATACGGAGTGATTTTGTCCTACTGTCCGTATATCAGGGTCCTTGAACCAGCGTGGCTGAGAGAAAAGATACATTGTATCCTCCGGGAAGCTGCAGAACAAATATGACATACTGTTGTCAGCTTTTAAATGCTATCATGTAAAAGTAACCGTTCAGACAGATCCGTGCATTTGCGGAACAGACCCGTGACGACAGAAAAAGGGAGGACAAACCTATGCTTGAAATACCGGAAAGCTATGTACTGGCAGAACAATTAAATGAGACAATACAGGGAAAAATCATTTCTTTTGTCCAGGCAGGACATTCCCCGCATTCCTTTACCTGGTATTCGGATAATCCGGACGGTTACGATGAGCTTTTGGCCGGAAAACAGATAGGGATATGCCGTGGAGTGGGCGGAATGCTGGAAATAGAGGTGCAGGACAGCCGTATCCTGCTTGGGGACGGCGTTTCCCCAAAATATCATGAGGATTGTAAAAAGGCTCCCGCCAAGCATCAGCTGTACGTGGAATTTGATGATAAGACGGCAATAACCTGCACCGTCCAGATGTATGGGGGGATCTGGGCCTACCGGGAGGGAACCAACGACAATCCTTATTATCTGGCGGCCTGTGAAAAACCTTCCCCCTTATCGGAAGCCTTTGATTATCCCTACTTTTTATCACTGAAGAGCGAAGAGGACGATAAGCTGTCCGTAAAGGCCTTCCTGGCTACCAAACAGAGGATTCCGGGACTGGGGAACGGAACTTTGCAGGATATTCTGTTTACCTGCGGGATACACCCCAAATGTAAAATGGGAGATCTCAGGGAAGAAGAATACCGGTGCATGTATGATGCGGTGAAATCGGTTCTGCGGGAAATGGCGGACAAGGGCGGAAGGGATACGGAAAAGGATCTGTTCGGCAGAAAGGGCGGTTATGTCACCATTTTAAGTAAAAATACGCTCTGGTCCCCCTGTCCCCGCTGCGGTTATGAGCTTCGTAAGGGGAATTATCTGGGAGGTACCATTTATTACTGTGAGCACTGTCAGAAGCTGCATCCCTCATAAATCCGGGATAAATTCTGAAATTAACAGTTGAAACCTTCCGCCGGCATGCTACAATAGGTGTATGTTGGCGGAAGGTTTTTGTGTGGGAAAGGGTTGCGGATAGGAGGTGCTTATGGAAGAAAAAACAGCTGTTACAGGGAGCGCTAAGTACATGAAGCTGCTGAAGGATAAACTTGCCTTTATTGGGAAAGGAATGAAAAATACGTTTCTTTATTTTCCGGTTACGCAGGGAAGCATTTGGCTGTTTACACTGTTGTGCACGATATTGGTCAGTTGTTCCGATTCCGTTGTCATGGATGTTGGGGAAAAGCTTATGTATTTCCTGATTTTTTATGGTACGGGAAGCTTTTTTGCAGAAGCCCTGTACCAAAAAAACGGAAAGCCGTGGCTGCGTTTTTCCCTGTATATCGTGTTTATCCTTCCGGCAGTCCTTTTTACATGGCTGCTTTCGCTGAAGTACGGCACCATGGTTTTCGGATGGGATTATGATAGTGTACAGTCTGTCCTTCCACGGTATATTGCCTGCTACGAACTCGTGCTGTTTATTCTGGCGTTTTATTTCTGTTTCCGTAAGACCCGTTTTTCCCTGGAAGCGTATTTTGTCCGTTTTTTTGCCTGGGCTGTCCGGATCAGTATCATGTATTTTGTCCTTATTGTGGGCGTCAGTATGGTTCTCGGAATTTTTGTGGAACTCTTTGAAGCGGACTTTGAAATATATATCCAGGCCCAAGTGCTTCTGTTTGGTATTTTCTATGTATCCTCCCTTCTGCGTGGGATACTGCCCGGGAAAGGGGAAGACGGCCGTTTTACGGAAGCTTTGATAAAATATGTGCTGACGGGACTGGTAGCCAGCGCATTTGTCATTATCTATGTGTATATCCTGAAAATACTATTGTTCCGGGATATGCCCTCCAATGCGGTATTCCGTATCCTGTCGGGATTGTTTTTGGCAGGCCTTCCCATATGGACGATGAATTCCTTTTATACGCAGCGCAATCCCCTTTTGAAAATCAGCCGGATACTGCCTTATCTGTTTTCCCCCCTTATTCTGCTGCAGGCATATTCCATCGGCATCCGCATTTATGAAAACGGGATCACACCCATGCGGTATATCTGTGTCATGCTGCTGGTTTTTGAAATACTTTACATCACTCTCTATTATTTCCGAAGGCAGGCTGTGGGCTGGCTTTTTCTCGTAGCTGCCGGCTTCGTTTTTACTGCCTGCTGTATGCCGGGCGTCAATATGTACCGCATCTCTTTCCTGGATCAGAAGGGAGCCATCAAGAAGGTCATGAAAGCGGAGGATCCTACCCTGCTATCACAACGGGAACGCGACAAAGCGGCGGGAGCCTACTGGTACCTTAAGGAGGATATGCCCGGAAGTTCCTATCTGGCGGGACTTACAGCAGAAGAAGAGGAAAAGCTGCAGGCTGTAAAAGGGGAAGACTATCCCGATTATCATGAAACCTATGACGTTTATCATACGGAATATTTTACGGTTCTGGATATATCCGGTTACCGGTATTGCTATCCGGTCCAGGATTCCTGCAGAAGCGGAACCGATACGGCTTTATTGACGGAATATCCTTTTTCCTACGGAGACGGTAAAAGCATAACGTTTAATCTGAAAGAGTATCTGGACGGCTTCCTGGATAAAGAAAAAAATGAGGACGAAAGCGGTGCGTATTTCCGGGCGAACCGGGAAATTCGTATTAACGCAGATATGAAACTGTGCCTGGAGTATCTTTCCTTTGATTATGATCTTGTAACCAAACAATATACCCATGTATCCCTGCGCGGATACCTTTTGGAAAAATAGGAGAGGAGAAGTATATGAATATTGTTATTATTACCGGAGCATCCTCCGGTATGGGGAAGGAATTTGCCCTGCAGCTGGACGCGGGGCTTTATACCGTGGATGAATTCTGGCTGGTTGCCAGAAGGAAGGACCGCCTGGAGGAGCTGGCAGCCCAATTGGATCATATGGCAAAAGTGATTCCTGCGGATCTTACCTGTGAAGAGGATATGGAAAAGTTCCGGAAGCTGCTGAAAGAAGAACGGCCAGTGATCCGGATGCTGATCAACAGCTCCGGCTATGGGATTATGGGCAGGTTTACTGAGATGGAACGGCAGGAGCGGCTGGGAATGGTGGATGTGAACTGCCGGGCACTGACGGATATGACCTGTGCCTGCATTCCCTACATGAAGAAAAACAGCCGTCTGATCATGATGGCCAGCAGTGCTGCTTTCCTTCCGCAGCCGGGGTTTGCCGTCTACGCCGCAACGAAGTCTTATGTACTCAGCCTGTCCCGGGCCCTGCGGGAAGAACTCCGGGAGAAGGGCATTTATGTGACCGCAGTCTGTCCCGGGCCTGTCAGAACCGAGTTCTTTGACCGGGCGGAAAAGTATGCTGCCACGCTGGCCGTCAAAAAGTTCAGCTGTGTGGAACCGGAGGATGTGGTGCGCGCGGCACTGACCGCCTCAGCCAGGAACCGGGCCATGTCCGTATACAGCCCCCTGATGAAAGGCTTCCATCTTCTTTCCAAAACGCTTCCGCACAGCCTGCTGCTGGAAATTGCGCAGAAAATGAAATAGTGGTGCCAATCTTTTTTATCTGCTCCCGAAATAGTGGATTTTCTTGACAGGCATACGTTAACGTGGTAGTATGAGAAAAAGTTTTCCGGACGCATCCGGAACTGACAAGAGGGAAAACATGAGTTGCTGCTTACAGACCGGCGGATGTAATATCCGTGCATATGTGCATAGCTATTTTTACGGAAGACGTATTCGCTTGTAGCCGTATGAAGGAATCCTTTCTTTTATGAAAGCCCCTTTCATGCACCGCATACAAGCCGGTAGGTCTTATATGTCTGTGCAGAAATGTAAGGAGCTGATATCTGTTTATCCATACTTCCTTTGCTTTTTTTCCGCATCAGACATATCCATGTCGGGTGCGGTTTTTATTTTCTGGAAAGTACGTGCGGAGCAGACTTTTCTTGCTTCCCGTGTGCCATTCATTGTTTATCCCGGAAGGAGGAGAATTATGGTAGCTGCAAAACAAAAGCCGGTTCAATTAATACTGGCACAGAAAAATGATGCACAGCTGATTCATCAGCTGAAAAAGGAGGCGTTTATGCCGCTTTACGAAATCTACCGGGATACGGATAGCAACCCGGCCCTGGATCCGGTAGATAAGGTGGTCTGCCAGCTCGCCCAGGAAGAAACCGATTACTGGCTGATCTCTTATGAAGGCCGGATGGCGGGTGGGGTGAGACTGGTACATAAAAGAGACGCGAACCTGATATCCCCCCTCTTTATTCTGCCGAAAGAACAGAATAAGGGCATTGCCACCTGTGTTATGAAGCAGCTGTTTGACATGTATCCGGATGTGCTTTGCTGGAGGCTCATCACGATCAAGGAAGAAAAAAGGAACTGTCATTTTTATGAAAAGCTGGGATTTCGCAATACGCTGTCCGCAGAAGAGCGTACGTTGCATATGACATTAATCGGATATGAAAGATATAGCCAGGAAAGGGAAGGGTAATATGGAAAAGGAACTTATACTGCTGCAGCCGTTATTAAGCATATTGCCGGATACGCCGGATTACCGCCGCTGGGAGAGTGAGATTATGGATTACCGCCGGGAGTTCCTGGAAAAAGGCGATACGATAAACGGCAGCAGGGGACTCCATCATTATGAGGATATCGCCGGCTGGCTGGAACAGCTGCGGGACTGTACTTATGATAACAATTCCTATATCGGCGTTCCGGTAACTACTTTTCTCGCGCTGGAAAAAGGGAATACGCAACAGGAAGGCCCCGGTTATGTGGTAGGTAACATTGAACTACGGCATCGTCTGAATCCGGCCCTGGAGGAACTGGGAGGACATATCGGCTACAGTGTACGCCCCTGTGAGAGGGGAAATGGTTATGCCTCCTGGATGCTGTCCAAAGTACTTGCAATCGCCCGTTCCCTTGGCCTGGAACGCGTTATGCTGGACTGTGATGGCGACAATACAGCCTCTTTAAAAACCATCCTGAAATGCGGTGGTGTATTTGACCGGGATACCATATCCGACTATCAGGGGAAAAAGATCTGGAACAGGCACTTCTGGATTTCTCTTACATAATGTGTTAAACTGTTACAAGGGTAAAAAAACCCACGGGAATTAGAAAATAACGGAGGAATTGCCTGTCATGCATCGAATAAAAAAAGGTCAGTACGGCTATATCAAAAGTCAGAGGAAGATAGAAATCATCAAAACAGTATCCCTTTTTCTTCTTTCCCTTGCCATCTATCTCGGTGGTTACTGGACTACCGGAACCAATAAAAACCTTCTCACCATTGTGGCCGTATTAGGCTGCCTTCCCGCAAGCAAATGTGCGGTGAATATGATTATGTTTTTCAGGGCAAAGGGCTGCAGTGAGGAGCTTCACCGGAAAATAGAGCCTCATACCGGAGGGCTGCCCTGCCTTTATGACAGTGTCCTCACCAGCTATGAAGCGACATTTGAAATTCCTCATCTTGTGTTTAAGGGAAATAATCTGATGGGTATCGCTGTTAACCCGAAATGGAAAACGGCCGCCTGTGAAAAGCATCTGCATAGCATGTGTTCCCAGAATAATATCAAGGATGTGAACATAAAAATTTTCCAGGATCTCCCCAAGTACCTGAACCGGCTGGATCAGCTCCGGGATCTGTCCTGTGAGGACACCCAGGCGGAGGCTGTCCTGTCTCTGGTTAAGGCCATATCCATTTAAGGAGGCCGCATGAAAGAGTTAACGATAGGAACCAATGAAGCCGGACAGCGGCTGGACAAGTTTCTCCGGAAATATTTAAAGGAAGCCGGCAGCGGCTTCCTTTATAAAATGCTCCGCAAAAAAAATATTACCCTGAACGGAGCAAAGGCGGACGGCAGCGAAAAGCTGGAGAACGGGGACCGGGTATGTTTTTTCCTTTCCGATGAAACGCTGGATAAATTCCGCGGCCCGATACCTGCTGGCGGGCAGGAACGCAAAACGGGGGCTTTTACCGGAACCTCTGAAAAAAAAGGGACAAAAACGTTTCCGCAAGTGCCGGTTATTTATGAGAATGAGCATATTCTGCTGCTGGATAAACCGGCCGGGCTGTTAACCCAAAAGGCAGTTCCGGAGGATTATTCGCTGAACGAATGGCTGATTGACTATCTGCTCCGGCAGGGACAGATAACGCAGGAAGGCCTGCGTACCTTCCGTCCTTCCGTCTGCAACCGTCTGGACCGTAATACCAGCGGGCTGGTAATCTGCGGAAAAACCCTGGCGGGAAGCCAGAAAATGAGCGAGCTTCTGCGGGAAAGGACCGTCCATAAATATTACAGGCTCTTTGCTGCGGGAAGGGTGGAGCTGGACGGGATTACGGATGCATGGCTGAGCAAGGACGAAAAAAACAATCAGGTGAAGATTCTTCCCGCAGCACCTGCCGACAGCAGCAAGGCTTTCCATATCATAACCGGCTGTCACCCGCTGGCCTGTTACAAAGGTTATACCTATCTGGAGGTGGAGCTGTTTACCGGGAAATCCCATCAGATACGCGCACATATGGCAGCGCTGGGACATCCGCTGATCGGGGACGGCAAATATGGGGATAAACAGATAAACGGCCGCTTCCGCAAACAGGGGATCCGTTCCCAGATGCTGCATGCGTACCGGATAGAATTTCCGGAAATGGACGGCTGTTTTGCCGGACTGAGCGGCAGATCGTTTACCGCACCGGAGCCGGAAGCCTTTTTGCGGCTGAAAAAACAGGATACTAAGGAAATGCGGAGGGAAACATGGCAACTTGGAATTCAAGAGGACTGAGAGGGTCCACTCTGGAGGATTTGATAAACCGCACCAACGAAAAATATCAGGAAAACGGGCTGGCGCTTATACAAAAAATCCCCACCCCGATTACTCCCATTAAAATAGATAAGGATGAGCGGCATATTACACTGGCCTATTTTGACCAGAAAAGTACGGTTGACTATATCGGCGTGGTCCAGGGCCTGCCCGTCTGCTTTGATGCCAAAGAATGTGCGGCCGACACCTTTGCCCTTGCCAATATCCATGAGCATCAGGTGACGTTTATGCACAGCTTTGAAAAGCAGGGGGGAATCGCTTTTTTCCTTATCTTTTTTTCCCATCGAAATGAATTTTATTACCTTCCCTATGTCCATCTGCTTTATTTTTGGGATCGGGCGAAGGAAGGGGGGAGGAAAAGCTTCCGGCGCGAGGAACTGAATCCGGAATATTTCCTTCCCAAAAAGCAGGGGGTATTGGTCCCTTACCTAGATATGCTGCAGAAAGATTTGGAAGAAAGGGAAGAATAATATGAGAATTCCGGTAACAACACTTTGCTATATCGAACAAGACGGCAAATACCTGATGCTCCACCGCGTGAAAAAGAAAAATGATCTCAATGAAGATAAATGGGTGGGGATCGGCGGTCATGCCGAGGAAGGGGAAAGCCCGGAGGACTGCCTTCTCCGTGAGGCCATGGAGGAAACCGGCCTGCGCCTTACCTCCTGGCAATTCCGCGGATTAGTCACCTTTGTTTCCGATAAATGGGGAACGGAATATATGTGCCTGTTTACCGCAGACGGTTTTGAAGGGGAATTAATCGATTGTAATGAAGGCTGTCTGGAATGGGTTCTTAAATCGGATATTCCCGGGTTAAACCTATGGACCGGTGATTTGCTTTTTTTCCGGCTCCTGGATGAGAAGGTGCCCTTTTTCTCCCTTAAGCTGCGTTATGAAGGGGATTTCCTGGCAGAGTGGCAGCTCAACGGCAGGGATATGACAGGGACTGTTTTATCCGATGAAAAGTGGGCGGAAATACTTGACAGCCTGAGACAGGTTTAGTATAGTATTGATAGTTTGCTTTGCTAATATGGTAATTGATTATCACGTTAAACTGGTAAAGTAAAATAGACAGATGAAATATAGTAAAGAATAAAAGGAGAGAAGCGGCAATGAGTAAACCATTAGTACATACCCCGGAAGGTGTCCGCGACATTTATGGCGAGGAATATTTAAGAAAGCTTATGGTGGAAGAAAAACTGCATCAATCTCTGCGTTTTTTTGGTTATCAGGATATCCAGACTCCTACTTTTGAATTTTTTGACGTATTCAGCCGGGAAATCGGCACCACACCTTCCAGAGAGCTGTATAAGTTTTTCGATAAAGAGGGCAATACTCTTGTCCTCCGGCCTGATTTCACTCCGTCCATGGCAAGGTGTGCCGCCAAATATTTTAGGGATGAAACACTTCCCATCCGTTTTTCCTATTTGGGCAATACCTTTACCAATACCTCCAACCTCCAGGGCAAGCTGAAGGAGGTTACCCAGCTGGGGGCTGAACTGATTCAGGAGCCTTCCGTGGAAGCGGACGGGGAAATGATCGCCATGATGGTGGAAGCACTGAAGGCTTCCGGACTTGAAGATTTCCAGGTGAGCATCGGGCAGGTGGAATATTTTAAAGGAATTTGTTCCCAGGCGGGGCTGGATGAGGAAACGGAGGATGAACTGCGGGATTTCATTTCCAGTAAGAACTTTTTTGGTGCCCAGGAGCTGCTGGAGCGTAAGGCTGTCCGCCGGGATTATTGTGAAATCCTGCTGAAGGTGAACGATCTGTCCGGTTCGGCGGAAGCGCTGCCAAAGGCGAAGGAGCTGGTAAGCAATGAGCGTTCCCTTCAGGCGGTGGAACGGCTGGAGGAGCTGTACCGGGTTCTGTGCGAATATGGGGTGGAACGTTATATTTCTTTTGATTTGGGCCTCTTAAGCAAATATCATTATTATACCGGCGTTATTTTCAAGGCTTATACCTATGGAGTGGGGGATGCGGTTGCCAAAGGCGGACGCTATGACAATCTTCTGAAATATTTCGGAAAAGAGGCCTCTGCTATCGGTTTTGTCATTGTGGTGGATGATCTTCTGGAAGCATTGGCCAGACAAAAAAAGGTCCCTCCGATCCATGCGGACGGCGTTTTGATTCTTTATGAAGAGGGACGCTTCCGGGATGCACTGGCAAAGGCCGGGACACTGCGGGAAAAGCAAATCCCTGCGGAACTGATCCCCGCTTCCTCTTATTCCGGTTCTTCCGGTGATCGCGCTTATCGGGAAAATGCCGGCATGTACCGGGAAAGGGCCGTAGCCCATATGCAGAAGGCAATTTACTACTTGCCCGCGGGAGGCGGCTGCATAGAGGAAATTCCGGACGGGCTGCAGCAAACAACGGATGCCGCGTGCCGCTGAAAAATCTAATAAACAGCCGGGTATGCCGCTGTATGGGAAAGGAATCAAAACCATGGATGAAAAAAGATATTTAACCTTTGCCCTCGCCAAGGGCAGGCTTGCCAATAAAACGCTGGAGCTTCTGGAGGAAGTGGGTATAACCTGTGAAGAAATGAAGGACAAATCCTCAAGGAAGCTGATTTTTGTGAATGAAGAGCTGAAATTGAAATTCTTTCTCTCTAAAGGGCCGGATGTCCCCACCTATGTGGAGTATGGAGCGGCGGATATCGGTGTAGTGGGAAAGGATACGCTCCTGGAAGAAGGGAAGCGGGTATATGAAGTGTTGGATCTGGGTTTCGGGAAATGCCGCATGTGTGTCTGCGGGCCTGTTAAATCCCGGGAATTGCTGAAGCATCATGCGATGATCCGTGTGGCGAGCAAGTATCCCAATATTGCCAAGGATTATTTTTATAATAAAAAGCATCAGACTGTGGATATCATTAAATTAAACGGATCGGTGGAGCTTGGCCCGATTGTAGGCCTTTCCGATGTAATCGTGGATATCGTGGAAACCGGAAGCACCCTCCGGGAAAACGGGCTTGAGGTGCTGGAAGAGGTATGCCCGCTTTCCGCAAGGATGATAGTGAACCAGGTGAGTATGCAGATGCAGCCGGAACGGATTAAGGGGCTTATTAACCAGCTGAAGGAAAAGCTGTAGGAGGATTAGCTATTATGAGAATATTGAAGCTGTCGGATAATACCAAAAAAGATCTGCAAAACGATCTTCTGAAACGAAGCCCGAATAATTACGGGCAGTATGAAAATGTTGTGGCGGATATCATTACCCAGGTAAGGGAAAAAGGGGATGAGGCTGTTTTTTCCTATACCCGTAAGTTTGACCGCTGTGAAATCACCCCGGAAACGCTGAAAGTCACCAGGGAAGAAATCGAAGAGGCTTATGCGCAGATCGGCGGTGAGTTTGCGGAGGTTATGCGTAAATCGGCGGAAAACATCCGCCTTTTCCATGAAAAGCAGCTGCGCAGCAGCTGGTTTGATCCCAAACCGGACGGGACGATCCTGGGGATGAAGCTGCTACCCATTGATACGGCCGGGGTATATGTACCCGGAGGGAAAGCGGCCTATCCGTCCAGTGTTTTGATGAATGTGATTCCGGCCAAGGTAGCCGGCGTCAGGCGTATTATAATGACCACGCCTCCCGGACCGGATGGAAAGGTGGATCCGGGAACGCTGGCGGCGGCCAATATCGCAGGTGTGGATGAGATCTATAAGGTGGGAGGCGCCCAGGCGATTGCCGCAATGGCTTTCGGAACGGAAAGTATTCCCAAGGTGGATAAAATTACAGGGCCGGGTAACATCTTCGTAGCCCTTGCCAAAAAGGCCTGCTTCGGCTATGTCAGCATTGACTCCATCGCGGGGCCGAGTGAAATCCTGATCATAGCGGATGAGACGGCGAATCCCCGTTATGTTGCCGCGGATCTGCTTTCCCAGGCGGAGCATGACGAACTGGCAAGCGCCATCCTCATTACCACCAGTGAAGAGCTTGCAGCTAAAGTATCGGAAGAAACCGAGAACTTTCTGGCGGCATTAAGCCGCAGGGAGACTATACGCAAGTCCCTGGATAACTATGGATACATACTGCTGGCAGACAGCCTGGACAGCGCTGTGGACACGGCAAATGAAATCGCTTCCGAGCATCTGGAAATCCTCACAAAGGATCCTTTCCCGGTCATGACCCGGATCCGGAATGCGGGAGCTGTTTTCCTGGGGGAATATTCCAGTGAGCCTTTAGGCGATTATTTTGCCGGCCCCAACCATGTCCTTCCCACAAACGGTACCGCAAAGTTTTTCTCCCCTCTCAATGTGGATGATTTCATGAAGAAAACCAGTATCATTTCCTATTCCAAAGAAGCGTTGGAGAAGGTTCATAAGGATATTGAATTATTTGCCGAAAGGGAAGGCTTGACGGCTCACGCAAATTCGATTAAAGTAAGATTTGAATAACTGTTAAGGAGGGCGGTCCCATGGAACAGGAGACAGGCGGATGCCAGCCGCTTAAGCGGAAGGCATCCATTACAAGAACCACAAAAGAAACCGACATCACGGTAACTTTAAATCTGGATGGTACTGGAATGAGCGATATTCATACGGGAATCGGTTTTTTTGACCATATGCTGGAAGGATTTGCCCGGCATGGATTGTTTGACCTGACAATACAGGGCAGCGGCGATCTGCATGTGGACGGCCATCATATGGCAGAGGATACCGGAATTGTCCTTGGACAGGCGATTGCACAGGCGGTTTCTGATAAAAAAGGGATACGCAGATACGGTTATTTTATCCTTCCCATGGATGACGCGCTGGCCCTGAGTGCCGTGGATTTATGCGGCAGGCCGTATTTCGAATTCGAATGCAGCTTCCCAACTCCTATGATCGGAGGTCTGGACAGCCAGCTTATCCGGGAATTTTTCTATGCCGTTTCCTATAGTGCCGCCATGAACCTGCATTTGAAAATGCTTTCCGGCCTGAACAGTCATCACATGGCAGAGGCCATGTTTAAGGCATTTGCCAAAGCGCTGGATATGGCGACGGGCAGAGACGAACGGATCGATGGGGTATTAAGTACAAAAGGAAGCCTTTGACCAAGTTGGTCAGGAAGAAAGGCTATGACTCAGTGGGTCAATGTGCCATAAAATGCAAATGAAAGAGCGGGAAAGCCATGAACTCGAAAAAATTTTTGCCTTGTATTTATCTTTATCAGAAAAGAGCGGTATGCGGATTGGACGATATGCGGGAGGCCAGCATTGATCCGGTTGCCCTTGCGGTAAGCTACAGCGATAATAAATGTGACGGGATCTTTGTGTTTGATTTGTCCGGAACGGATAATGAGCATGAAGAGAATCTTGATATGATAAAGGAGATAAGTTCCTCCGTGGCGGTGCCGGTTATCGGTGCCGGCCATATACGCCGTATGGAGGATGTGAAGAAGCTGCTGTACGCAGGCTGCCGGCAGGCGGTGCTGGATTATTCCCGGGAGGACAACGTGGAGATCACCAGGGAGGTATCCTTAAAATTCGGTGCCGATAAACTTCTTGCTATGGTTGACAACAGCAAGGTGGTGAAGGAGCAGTGCACGCTTATCAATCAATATATCAGCCGCCTGCTTATTAAAGAACCTGCCATATTGAAGGAAGTGGCACAGGTGAGTCCGGTCCCTGTGATTACCACGCTTCCGGAAGTGTCCCTGGAGAAAATCATTGAGATCCTGAAGCTGGAAAATGTGGGAGGGATCGCCGGGAAGCTGGTTAATGATAATATCCGGGAAATCCAGGCGCTTAAAGATTTGTGCAGGGATAACGGAATTGAAGTGACGGAGATAACCGCTGCCTACCAGTGGGAGGATTTTAAAAAGAATTCCGACGGCCTGCTCCCTGTTATCGTACAGGATTATAAGTCAGATGCTGTTCTTATGCAGGCATACATGAATGAAGAGGCCTACCGGGCCACTATACATACCGGAAAAATGACCTATTACAGCAGAAGCCGTCAGGAGCTTTGGATAAAAGGAGAGACAAGCGGCCATTACCAATATGTCAAATCCCTTCACGGAGACTGCGATATGGACACCCTTCTGGCCAGAGTGGTACAGATCGGAGCGGCCTGCCATACCGGATCCTACAGCTGCTTTTTTAATGAAATCCTGACTATGGATGAAAAGGCCGATACCCAGCACAATCCGCTGAAGGTATTCGAAGATGTTTTTGCGGTCATTAAAGACCGGAAGGAAAATCCCAAAGAAGGCTCCTATACCAATTATCTTTTTGATAAGGGAGTTGATAAGATCCTGAAAAAGCTTGGGGAAGAGGCTACGGAGATCGTAATTGCGGCTAAAAATCCCAATCCCAATGAGATCAAGTATGAAATCTGTGATTTCCTGTACCATATGATGGTTCTCATGGCAGAAAAAGAGGTAACCTGGGAAGAGATCACCACCGAGCTGGCGAACAGATAGAAATGAATTTTTTCTGTTACAGAGGAAGCAGGATAGATAATTCGTAACTGTGAAGGAACTGAACAGTTGACAATTCATCGCTTCCTCTGTATATTTATGTATGGAATTAGTTCTTTTTGGAACAATCCGGTTTTGGAAAGGGGATATTATTATGAAAGCAACACAGGAAAAAGAAGCGGATTTAGGGAACGGCGGCATAGGAAAGCTTCTTTTCAAGCTGGCGCTGCCGGCGATTCTGGCACAGATTATCAATGTTATGTATAATATGGTGGACCGCATGTACATCGGCCATATAGCAGATGTGGGACCGAGCGCCCTTACGGGGGTGGGGGTAACCATGCCCCTGATTATGGCAATTTCCGCTTTTGCGGCGCTGGTCAGCATGGGCGGCGCGCCGCGGGCTTCCATCATGATGGGAAAAGGGGATAAGGATACCGCTGAAAAAATACTGGGTAACTGCACCACCATGCTGGTACTGATGGCAGTTGTGCTCACCGCAGTTATCCTGTTGTTCGGCAAGCCCATTCTCCTGATGTTCGGAGCCAGTGACAACACCATCGGCTATGCCTGGGATTATATGAGCATTTACGCTATGGGCACTATTTTTGTCCAGATTTCCCTGGGGTTAAACGCCTTTATCAATGCCCAGGGATATGCGCGGACCGGGATGCTTACCGTTGCGATCGGCGCAGTCTGCAACATTATCCTGGATCCTGTCTTGATTTTCGGTCTGGGCATGGGGGTGAAAGGCGCCGCACTGGCTACGATATTATCCCAGGCCGTATCCTTTGTCTGGGTGCTTCGTTTCCTCACATCAGGAAAAAGCTTCCTTCGCATCCGGAAAGGCAACCTGAAGCTTTCTGCAGCGATTATCCTGCCCAGTATCGGGCTTGGGGTTTCCCCCTTTATCATGCAGTTTACGGAGAGTGTCATATCCGTATGCTTTAACACCTCTCTGCTGAAATACGGCGGGGATATCGCTGTGGGCGCCATGACTATAATGACCAGCGTTATGCAGTTCTCCATGCTGCCGCTTCAGGGGCTGACGCAGGGGGCGCAGCCGATCATCAGCTTTAATTACGGTGCAGGAAGCATTGAACGTGTCAAGAAAGCCTTCCGGCTGCTGCTGGTGTCCTGTCTGGCATACAGTACGTTATTATGGGCCATTGCCATGTTCCTTCCTCAGATTTTTATCGCTATTTTTACCAGTAACGGGGAGCTGGCCGCATATGTAACCTGGTCTATCCGTATTTATATGGCGGCCTCCCTTTTATTCGGCATCCAGATAGCCTGCCAGCAGACCTTTATCGCTCTGGGCAATGCGATTACCTCCGTATTCCTGGCACTGCTCAGAAAGGTAATCCTGCTGATACCGCTGATTTTCATTCTTCCCGCCCTGCTTCCGGATAAGGTGTTCGGTGTATTCCTTGCGGAACCTGTTGCCGACACCATTGCCGTTACCGTGACAGGGATCCTGTTCCTGCGGGAATACAGAAGGCTGTCCCACAAAAAAGTAGGTATGGACTGACATTTTCGATCATATTTTTTACTAAGAAGGACTTTCCCTGTAGGCAGAGGCCCTGCAGGAAGGTCCTGTTGTTAAATCAGGAGGTCGGAAATGAACCAAGATTCAAATACCCAGCGGAGGTTGGAGCTGATGCGCCTGATTCGTGAAGAAAATCATAATAACCAGCAGCGCATCCGCACCAGGGAAGAGATCCTTTATGGAAAAAGTGACAGCTACGGCGGTATTGATGAATACGGCTATCCGCTGAGCGCGGCAGAATACTCCCGTCCGGAAGAAGGGGTACATATGTCCTCTTTTGGCCTGCGGCTTGTTATTGCGGTCCTGCTGTTCGGTATTTATTATTTTTGCCGGGGGCAGGACCTTAGTATTGGAGGCATTACCACAGACCGGATCGAGGCGGCTGTTAATGAATCGGAAACGAAACTTGTCGATTTTATCAGCCAATTCTCCTATACTTTACATGATAAGCTGCCTTAATTAAAACTTGATGGAAGCCTGTACTGCGAGACAGACGATTGTGTATTGATCTATAAAATGTTCTATGGAAATTGCCGGCCTGGAATTTCCATAGAACATTTTCTTTTCAATCTCTCCTCTGTTTTTCTTGACACGAACACCGTGTCATGCTTTATAGTTAATCAAAAGGAAGGTGGAAATACTATGGAACAAATGAGGACAATCAGCACAGTAGCAAAAAATCTTGGTATTTCAAGCCGTATGCTCCGCTACTACGAGCAGATAGGATTGATAGAGAGCCGGCGCGTGGAGGATTATGCATACAGGGTTTATGATGAAGAAGCAATCAGGAGGCTTCGCCAAATCATCATATTACGGAAGCTGCGGGTACCTGTAAAGCAAATCCGGGAGATATTCGGCAACAGCAGCGCATTGGGGGTAATCGAAGTATTTGAGAGTAATATCAGGGAGCTTGACGAACAGATGACAGCGTTATCAACGGTTAAATCTTTACTCAGCCGCCTTGTTCAGGAACTTCAGGAAAAAGCAAATCTGCATTTGCAGCTGGATTATCTTGGAGACAGTTCAGTTTTTGCTGTTGTGAACAGCGTTTCCTTTCCCAAAAATACCATACAGGAGGAAAAGTCCATGGAAGACCTTAATAAAGCAAATGAAATTTTACAAAAGCTGGAGGACAAAGAAGTACGTATTATTTACCTTCCGCCTATGACCGTAGCAGCAGCCCGCTATTCGGGGAAAGCAGAATATGGAGTGGGGCCGGAAGCGACTGGTATGATTGAAAAATTTGTGTACGATACGGAATTGCTTAAAATAAAACCCGATGCCAGAGGGATGGGTTTTGACTGTTCCAGAGAAGATCTAAGAGTGGAAGCAGGAGTAACTCCAACGGCATATGAAGCATGGGTATCAATTCCTGAAAATATGGAAATCAAGCCGCCTCTGGTAAAAAAAACGTTCAGCGGCGGAATGTATGCCGCCCATGTATTGAGGGACTGGAATTTTCAGGATTGGCGTTTGCTTCGGGAGTGGGTCAGTGAAAGCGAGAAATATGAAGAAGCCGGCGGGCCATGCTTTGAAGAAACATTAAATTATTACAACCTTATGAATAATGGAGCGAAAATGGAAGATACACAAATTGATCTGCTGCTGCCTATTAAGGAAAAGACAAAGTAAAGGGGGGATGGAATGAGTACAAGCCATGGCGAGACAGTGATGCAAAAACCAATCAGTGCGTATGCGGCTTATCTAAAAAGCCTGATACCGGCGGATATACCTGACACTTATGAGCTGAAACCTAAGTTTAAAAATGTTGCAAGTGAAGAGAATATTCATAACGGCGTTATTGCCTTCAGAGATTTTCTGTATGTATTTTGTGACCGATTAATTTCTGACGGATATTTATACGCTAAACCGCAGAAAACAAAGAACCCATCGGACTACCCGTTCCTGAAGAAAATGAATCACCTCTTGATTGACATTGGTTATAACGGCAGACTGAATGAAAGCGGTGATTCTTTACTGGTCTCTGAAATTCCGTCATTTACGTCTATAAAGCCCAAAATCCCTGCCTCTAAGCAAATGGAATATTTACGCTTTTTAGCTCTCTGCGGTTTTGTTTTTACTGGTATTGATTTAAATGATAAGACATTCCATATGACAGGCGGTTTTTTGGAAGTAACTTATCCCAAGGCACCAGTCATGCTGACGGGGTTAAAGGCCCTGTCGATTGCGGCGGTGGAACAGTGGGTGCGGTTTTATAATAATGCGAATGATCTTTTACGATGTGATTACAGGGTAATGAAGGCGGAAGATACGGACGTATGCGATGTTTTGAAGGATATATTATTTCCGTTGCCTGAAAGCATACAAAGTTTTGCATTAGGATTACATAAACGCTATACGGATATAGGAATGACCTGTGCAATCATTAACGACAATGCAACTCATTTTGCCTATGCATATACAAAAAACAGCCGGCGGCTTTTATCGCCGCGGGATATCTATTCACGCAGAATATGGGAAATTGAAGTATCAATGAAATACGGATATAGTATCGTTATAAGACCCAAAAATACAGATAAGTACGCAGACCTTATCGAATCATTTCCCTTGCTGCCATGAGACGGGATATTGAGATATGGCTTGATCATGAGGTGCCATCTTCATAAATGGCATAACGGACAAGCATCTAAAACTTTATTATTGTTCGGATTATGGCATCCAAATAGAATCCGGCCCCGGAAAGGGCAGCACAGTGTTACTGGTCACGGAGTGAACAGTAACGGCACAGTTTTTCCGAATTATGTTCTGCCAAATAGTGTTGCTTAATACCGTGAAATGCCTTATAATTAGGCATTGCGGCATATTGTATTATCCTATGCTGCCATACCGGCCCTTAATGCACTTTATAAACACTATGCAAACATCACAATAAATAAGGAAAAACCATGAGAACACTAGCTTTAGATGATGAAATATTGTTAACGATAGACAAACCGGCCCGCTATATAGGCTGTGAAGTAAATTCGGTTATGAAGGATCCGGAAAAGGTGGACATCCGTTTTGCCATGTGCTTTCCCGATGTATACGAAATAGGCATGTCCCATCTGGGTATCCAGATCCTATATGATATGTTTAACAGCTGGGAAGATACCTGGTGTGAACGGGTCTATTCCCCCTGGGTGGATCTGGATAAAATAATGAGGGAGAAGGGCATTCCTCTTTTCGCCCTGGAATCCCAGGAACCGGTGAAGGATTTCGATTTTCTCGGCATTACCATCCAGTATGAAATGTGTTATACGAATATTCTCCAGATACTCGATCTGTCAGGTATTCCGCTGCTCGCAGAGGAAAGGGAGGAAACCCATCCTATTGTCATCGGCGGAGGCCCGTGTACGTATAATCCGGAGCCGATTGCAGATTTCTTTGATATCTTTTACATCGGGGAAGGGGAAACGATTTACCGCCAGCTGTTGGATCTCTATAAAGAGTATAAGAGAACCGGTATCACCCGGCGGGAATTTCTGATACAGGCGGCCGGTCTGCCGGGTATGTATGTACCCTCCCTGTACGAAACGGCTTATAAAGAGGATGGTACCATCGATTCTTTCACCCCGAAGGTAGAAGGCATTCCCCGTACTGTCCTGAAACAGATCCAGATGGATCTGACGGATACCTATTACCCCAGGAAACCGATCGTTCCTTTTACCAAAATAACGCAGGACAGGGTGACGCTTGAAATACAGAGAGGCTGTATCCGCGGCTGCCGTTTCTGTCAGGCGGGGCAGTTATACCGGCCGGTGAGGGAACGGGATGTGGAAATGCTGAAGCAGTGTGCGGTACAAATGCTGGACAGCACCGGGCAGGAGGAAATTTCCCTGAGTTCCTTAAGCTCCAGCGATTATTCCAGGCTGGAGGAACTGGTAACCTTTCTGATGGAAACATGCCGGGAACGTATGGTGAATATTTCCCTTCCATCCCTGCGTATTGATGCCTTTTCTTTGGATATTATGGGAAAGGTGCAGGATGTAAAGAAAAGCAGCCTGACCTTTGCGCCGGAAGCGGGCAGCCAGAGGCTTCGGGATGTGATAAACAAAGGCCTGTCGGAGGAAGTGATCCTGAAGGGTGCCGCTATGGCCTTTGAGGGAGGCTGGACCAGGGTGAAGCTGTATTTTATGCTGGGGCTTCCCACGGAAACCGAAGAGGACATCCGGGGAATCGCAGAGCTTTCCAATAAGATTGCGGCGTTGTTTTTTGAAACGGTTCCCAAAGAAAAAAGGACCGGTCAGGTACAGATCGTGACAAGCACTTCCTTCTTTATACCCAAACCCTTCACCCCTTTCCAGTGGGCGAAGATGAATACAAAGGAGGAATTCCTGGACAAAGCCCGACTGACGAAAGCGGCGGTAAGAGAGCAGCTTAACCAGAAACGGATTAAATACAACTGGCATGAAGCGGATGTGAGCATGCTGGAAGGCGCATTTGCCAGAGGGGATCGCAGGCTGGGACAGGTTATCCGGAAAGCTTATGAAAAGGGCTGCCTCTATGACTCCTGGAGTGAATTTTTCAAAAACGATATATGGCTGGAAACCTTTGAGGAATGCGGCCTGGATATTGATTTTTATACGGTCAGGGAAAGAGCGCTGGATGAAATCTTCCCCTGGGATTTTCTCGACTGCGGTGTTTCCAGGGAATTTCTGAAAAGGGAGTGGCTCCGTGCCCAGGAAGGAATCGTGACCCCCAACTGCAAAAGACAGTGCCAGGGCTGCGGGGCGGCCCGTTTCGGCGGCGGTATCTGTTTTGAAAAGAGAAATGCGGAGGGGGAAATTGAAGACGGAGCCGCCCAGACCCTTATGGAATATGCCCATCTGCATGAAAGCAAAGAAACGGCGGGCTGCCCGGAAGAAATGATCCTGAAAGAAATGTGTGCGAATGACGGGGAAGGAGGTGCGCAGGCATGAAGGTACGTGTTAAATTTGCCAAATATGGCTGTATGCGGTTTATCGGCCATCTGGACGTGATGCGTTTTTTCCAGAAGGCGTTGCGCAGGGCCGGGATCGATGTGGCGTATTCCACCGGCTTCAGCCCCCATCAGATCATGAGTTTTGCCTCCCCCCTTGGGGTGGGGATGTGCAGCAATGGGGAGTATATGGATATTGAACTGCGTTCCACAGAACTTCGTTCTGCAAAAATGTGCAGACGTCTGAATGAAGCCTGTGTGCCGGGAATAGAAGTCCTTAGTGTGAAAATGCTGCCGGAAACGGCGGGAAATGCCATGGCCAGCGTAGCTGCTGCCAGATATACCGTTCATTTTAAGGATCCTTCCTCCGATTTTCATTTTCTGGAAGGGGCGTTGGAAGGATTCCTGGAACAGCCAGGCATTACGGTCACCAAGGAAACCAAAAAAGGAAGCTCCCAAATGGATATCCGGCCCGGTATTTATGAATGCAGAGTAACTCCCGAAGGCCGTCTGGAATTTATGGTGGATGCCAGCAGCGGGGGCAATATCAAACCGGCGCTGCTTCTGGGCGCTCTCTGGGAATATGCGGGCATGGAACAGGAGCTTCCCCTGCTGAAGCTGCAGCTGACCCGGGAAGAGACCTACACAAATACCGGCACGGCGGAAAAACCGGTATTTGTGCCGCTGGATGAAGTGGGTGACGACTTTTGAAAGATGCTAAACTTATCTTCCTGAAACAGGAGAAACATATTTTATCCCTGCTTCTGGAGGACGGAAAACTGCTGGAGGCCAATGCCTATCCGCTTCCGGCTTCCGGTGCGGACGCCGCAGCTGCGCCGGATCAGGCACAGCTGCCCTGTTCCCTGGGAAGTATCTATGTGGGAAAAGTAAATCATGTGGTAAAAAATATTAACGCCGCTTTCCTGGAACTTGCCGGAGGGCAGCGCGCCTTTCTATCCCTGGATAACCGAAAAGCCCCCCGGCTGCTGAACCGTACTTACGACGGACGGCTGCTGGCAGGGGATGAAGTGCTGGTACAGGTGGAGAAGGAGGCGGTTAAAACCAAGGATCCGGTGGTTACTGCGGAGCTTTCCTTTTCCGGGCGGTATGCCGTCCTGCTTCCTTCCTTCCGGCCGGGCAGACTGGTCTTTTCCGGCAAGCTGGAAAGCTCCCGGAAAAAGGAACTGAAAGACTGGCTGGAAAGGAAAGACATACAGGCGGTTCTGGAACGGGCAACCGTCATTATCCGTACAAACGCATCGGAGCTGGCGGAGGCGGAGCCACTGGCCCTGGATATCCTGCGTCTGGACGCCCTGGCTGCTCAGATCCTTTCCGTTGCCGGCAGCCGGACCTGCCGCAGCTGTCTGTACCGTCCGGACAGCGCCTATCTCACTGAAATCCGGGACACCTATCACGATCAGTATGAGGCTATCCTTACCGATGCTCCCGATTTGTATGAAGAAGTGAAACAATTTCTGGCACAACAGTGTCCGGGTGAGCTGCATAAGCTGAAGCTGTATCAGGATTCACAGGTTACCCTGATGAATCTGTACGGCCTGTCCGCCAAACTGAAGGAGGCCACAGAGACGCGTGTATGGCTCAAATCCGGAGGTTATCTGGTTATCGAACCAACGGAAGCACTTACAGTTATCGACGTGAATACGGGCAAATACAGCGGTAAAAAGGCGGTCAGGGAAACCTTCCGTCTGATCAATCTGGAGGCGGCGGCGGAAATCGCCAGACAGCTGCGCCTGCGCAACCTGTCCGGTATTATCCTGGTGGATTTCATTAATATGGAAGCCAGCGAGGATAAGCAGGAGCTGCTCCAGGCCCTTTCCCGGGAACTCAGACAGGATCCGGTAAAGGCGGTGGTGGTGGATATGACGCCTTTGGGACTTGTGGAGATCACAAGGAAAAAGATACGCAGGCCACTGCGGGAACAGCTGGGAATAGAGTGACAGGAGAATGACGGCATGCGTTTGCTTCGTATGAAAAAAATCCATGAAGGGACCTATCTGAATAACTACGAACTGACTTATCTGAACAAGGGAGGCAGGGAAAAGGTGTTTGAGCTGGTAAGCCGCAGCCGCCTTTCCTGTGCAGAAGATATCGGGCGTCAGATAAACGGGGTAACCATTGTAGCCTTTCAGGAGGATAGGCTGCTTCTCCTGAAAGAATTCAGGATGAGCATCAATAAATCCATTTATAATCTCTGTGCGGGTATGCTTCAGGAAGGGGAAAGCGTGGAGGATTGTGCCAGGCGGGAGTTATATGAAGAAACCGGGCTGTCGGTTTCCCGGTTTCTGGATATTCTGCCCCCTTCTTATTCCGCGGTGGGGTTCTCCGATACCAGCACCCATTTGGTATTCGTACAGACCGAGGGCAGCTTTGCGGATCATACATCAGATAATGAAGAAATCCATGCAGGGCTATATTCCAGGGAAGAAATCAGGGAAATGCTGCGGACAGAGGAATTCAGCTCCCGTTCCCAGACTGTAGCCTATTTTTTTGCCGGCGGTTTTACGCCCTCCGGCTTGTACAAAGAGGATGATACCCTATGAAAACCCTGTATGTTACCGATTTGGACGGAACCTTGCTTCGTTCCGATAATACTATAAGCCCGTTTACGATAAATGCCATAAACGGACTGGTTGACAAAGGGATGCTTTTTACTTATGCAACGGCCCGTTCCCTTGTTTCTGCATCCGTTGTGACCAGGGGGCTGTCGGCCCGTATTCCCGTCATCGCATATAACGGCGCTTTTATTTTCCATGCGGACACCGGCCTTCCCCTGTATTCGCTGTTTTTTACCCCGGAAGAGAGCGCGTATATCACAACGCTTCTGAAGCGTTTCCGGCTTTACCCTTTTGTCTATTCATTTCAGGAGGGTGTAGAACGGCTCAGCTGGATATCCGGCACGGAAAACGAAGGGGCTTTCCATTATCTGCAAAAACGGAAGGGCGATCCCCGGCTGAATCCGGTGCCGGATGAAAGCAGACTGTATACAGGAGATATGTTTTACTTTACCTGTATCGGCGACAGGGAAATGCTTCTGCCCTTTTATGAAACGGTTGCTGCCAGCGGACTTTTTACCTGTACCCTGCAGCAGGAACTGTATGAGACGGAGTACTGGTGCGAGGTCATGCCAAAAAAGGCTACTAAGGCCAATGCCATTACCAGACTGAAAGAGCTGTGGGGATGTGACAGGATTGTCTCCTTTGGCGATTCCCTGAATGATATTTCCATGTTCCGTATCTCCCAGGAATGCTATGCGGTGGAAAATGCCGCCCCGGCGCTGAAGGAATATGCCACGGGACGGATATCCGTATGCGACGAGGACGGTGTGGCAAAGTGGCTTCTGTCCCATGTGCACCTCTGAGGGTATTTAGAGTCATTTTAGAGAATAGTCTGTTATCCTATACATGCGCGTAAAATGCGCTGCGGGATGACAGGCTCCTTTTTTTCCGCAGAAAAATACATGAGAGAAAGGGAGAAAACATGAAAACTTACCGAGCAAAACAAGTCAGATACCCGGCAATGAAAATTCTTTGGGGGAACAGGAAAACGACAGCCGCCGTACTTCTGGCCATGCTGTTTCTGGCTGCAGCCTGCCTGAGCGCCTGCGGCGATTCCGGGGACATGTTTGTTAGGATTCCGGAGGAGACGCTGCCTGCCGGGACGCAAAACAGACAGGAGGACAGCGCGGAAGCGTCAGATACTGCTGCGGATACTGCCGAAGCGCCTCCGTCCGACGTTACACCTACGGAGAAGGAAAGTGTCTCCCCGGAAGAGACTCCTGTACCCGCTGCCGGGAAGCAGCCGGAAACAACAGTTCCTGAAGAGGGCGGCGGGGAACAGACTCCGGCCGCGAATACGGTTCCCCATACTACTTCCGGCAGCCACGAATTGAACGGCTCCATTCAATCCGTCGGTGACGCGGGCTTTACTGTCTACCGGATTACAACGGCCCAACAGGATGACGGAGGAATGATTGCCTATTCCTCCAAGGAAGAAAATACACTGGTGGATATCAGCTTTACGGATCAAACGGTTTTTACCATTACCTCATCCGCAGACGGCGGCATTACTTCGTCCAGCACACCGGGGACAAAAGCCGATTTGGAAGTTTCCCGCACCGTATATATGACCGGACAGTGGGAGGGGAATCTTTTCCGTGCGGATACGGTAGTGATCTATCATTTTAGCTAAAACCGCCTGCTTCCCGCTTCCTGCTTGAAGTATCCATTGACCGCATATATAATGACGCCAGGATCCGGGAGGTATTTTATGCTGAAAATAGGGGAATTCTCAAAACTGACAAAAGTGTCTGTGCGTATGCTTCATCCTATTGGAAAAAAGAATCTCCGGCGGCAATACCGTAGTTATCGTGGAGCATAATACGGAGGTGATCTGCAGCGAGGACTGGGTAGTGGATCTGGGACCGGAGGGCGGAGACCGGGGAGGACAACTGGTGGTTCAGGGTATCGTATCGGATCTGATATGGAAAAATATCGTATTTTTAGTTGACACCTGTCCGCGCCGATGCTATTATATATGAGTATGCCGCATAGCGAGGTAAAAGTATGTCCGTTCGGACATCACCGCAGTTAGCGAGTTTTGGAAATAGGAGGTGCCCTATGTACGCAATTATTGCAACAGGTGGAAAGCAGTACAAAGTTTCCGAAGGTGACGTTCTGAAAGTTGAAAAACTGAACGCAGCAGAAGGAGATGCTGTTACATTTGACCAGGTAATCGCAGTGAGTGACAACGGCCTTAAAGTAGGCGAAGATGTTGCTTCCGCTACCGTTTCTGCTACTGTAGTAGGCGAAGGCAAGAGAAAGAAAGTCATCGTTTACAAGTATAAGAGAAAATCCGGTTACCATAAGAAAAATGGTCACAGACAGCCCTACACACAGGTTAAGATTGAAAAGATCAACGCTTAATCAGAAACCATGATGAAAATAGTAGTCAGGAAGACAAGCACAGGAGCTTATATAGGTTTTACCTGTATCGGCCACAGCGGTTTTGCTCAGGCAGGCAGTGATATTGTCTGCGCATCCATTTCCGTCCTTGTAATTAATACCATTAATTCCATCGAGCGGTTTACCGGGGAAAAGATGGCAGTAATTACCAATGAAGAGGAAGGTTTAATTGATGTCAGATTTGCAAATCCTGTTAATGAGAAGGCCTCACTCCTTATGGATTCCATGATGCTTGGCTTACAAGAAGTGAAAGAACAATATGGTAGTAAATACCTGAAACTTCAATTCGAGGAGGTGTAGACCCAATGTTAAAAATGAACCTTCAGTTTTTTGCTCATAAAAAGGGAGTTGGTTCCACAAAGAACGGCAGAGATTCCGAGTCCAAGAGATTAGGCGCCAAGAGAGCTGACGGACAGTTCGTTAAAGCAGGAAACATTCTTTACAGACAGCGTGGAACAAAGATTCATCCCGGCATCAATGTAGGACGTGGCGGCGATGATACTTTATTCGCATTAGTAGACGGTGTACTGAGATTCGAAAGAAAAGGAAGAGACAAAAAGCAGGCTTCCGTTTATCCTGTAGAAAAATAAGTACGTATCTGCCGGGCTTCAAACATCTTTTGTTTGAAGCCCTTTCCATTATAAATTTACTGCCGTACCTGAGAGTGTGTATCGCAGGGTACCTGCGCCTTAATATTCATTCCGGAGGCTGATTGAAAGGATTTTGTATGTTTGCAGACAGAGCGAGAATTTATGTCAGAAGCGGTAAGGGCGGGGACGGTCACGTTTCCTTCCGCAGAGAAAAATATGTACCCAACGGCGGCCCTGACGGCGGAGACGGGGGAAGGGGCGGAGATGTTATTTTCCAGGTGGATGAAGGCCTGAATACCCTGACTGATTTCCGCCATGTCCGCAAATATAAGGCCGTGGACGGGCAGGAAGGCGGGAAGCGCAACTGCCGCGGAAAAGACGGGGAAGATATCGTCATTAAGGTTCCGGAAGGGACGGTTATCAAGGAAGCGGAAAGCGGGAAGGTTATTGCCGATATGTCCGGAGATAACAGACGTATTGTGCTGCTCACCGGAGGAAGGGGCGGTAACGGGAACCAGCACTATGCCACAAGCACCATGCAGGCCCCCAAGTATGCCCAGCCCGGCCAGCCCGCAAGAGAGCTGGAACTGTTCCTTGAACTGAAGATGATCGCCGATGTGGGACTGGTTGGTTTTCCCAATGTTGGTAAGTCCACCCTGCTTTCCCGGGTTACCAATGCACGGCCCAAAATCGCCAATTACCATTTCACCACAATTATCCCCAATCTGGGAGTAGTGGATCTGGATGATGCGAAGGGTTTTGTCATTGCGGATATTCCGGGGCTGATTGAAGGCGCCTCCGAAGGCGTGGGCCTGGGCCATGAATTCCTGCGCCATATCGAACGGACAAAGGTGATCATTCATATGGTGGATGCGGCCGGAACGGAAGGCAGGGATCCGGTAGCGGATATTTATGCCATCAACAAGGAGCTGGAGGAATACAATATCGAAATCGCTTCCCGCCCTACCGTTATTGCGGCCAATAAAATCGATGCCATAACCGATACGGAAAACAATCCCATCGATGCCCTCAAAGCGGAATTTGAACCAAAGGGAATCCGGGTTTTTCCTATTTCAGCCGTAAGCGGACAAGGACTGAAGGAGCTGCTTTATCATGTGAGCGGCCTGCTGGATAAGGCTGATGATAAACCGGTGGTTTTTGAACAGGAATATTTTCCCGAGTTTGAAAACAGCTATTCCAATGAACCCTATACCGTGGAATACAACGAAGAGGACGACGAATATGTGGTGGAAGGCCCCCGTATTGAAAAAATGCTGGGTTACACCAATCTGGAGTCGGAGAAGGGCTTTACCTTTTTCCAGAACTTCCTTAAGGAAACCGGCATTCTGGAACAGTTGGAAGAGCTGGGAATCCAGGAGGGGGATACGGTCCGCATGTATGGTCTGAAATTTGATTACTATAAATAAACCGAATACGGGAGGAATATACAAATGACAAGCAAACAGAGAGCTTATCTCAAAAGCCTTGCCAGCAGCCTGGACCCTGTTTTCCAGATTGGAAAGGGAAGCCTTACCCCGGAAGTGACGGAAGCTATTTCCGAGGCGTTTAATACAAGGGAATTGATCAAGATTGCAGTACTGAAAAACTGTTTTGACGATCCGGGCGAAATTGCACAGATGATTGCAGAACGGACAAAGTCCCAGGTCGTACAGGTTATCGGAAAGAAAATCGTTCTGTACAAGGAAAGCCGGGATCATAAGAAAATCGAGCTTCCCAGGTAAAACGGAACCGGTTACGGAGGAACAATCATTCCATGGAAGATAAGAAGCGCAGAAGAATAGGAATTATGGGCGGAACCTTTAATCCCGTCCATGTAGGCCATCTGCTTCTGGCAGAAAATGCATATTCTATGTTTTCGCTGGATGAAATCCTTTTTATCCCCAGCGGATGCCCTTATATGAAGGATCCGAATGAAATCCTGGACGGAGCAACAAGGCTGCGGATGACGGAGCTTTCTATCAGGGATAATCCGCATTTTTTCCTGTCCTCCATGGAGATCGACAGAGGGGGATATACCTATACCTGTCAGACGCTGGAACAGCTGGAAAAGGAGAATCCGGACTGTGATTATTTTTTCATCATGGGTGCGGACAGCCTGTTTCAGATGGAGGAATGGAGGGAACCGGAAGTTATTTTCCAAAAAGCCGTAATCCTTGCCGCGGTGAGGGAAGGACGGGGAACCCGGGATTTGGAAGAGAAAGCGAAGCAGCTTACGGAAAGGTTCCGGGCGAGGATACATCTGGTACCGGCGGGTAATATCGCTATTTCCTCCTCCGATATCCGCCGCCGGATACAGGAGGGCCGTTCCATACGGTATATGGTCCACGAGAAGGTAAGGGAATATATCGAAGATAATCAGCTTTACCGGGGCGGCAGCGCTCCGGCCTCACAGGAGAACAGGCATGAATAAAGAAACAAAAAACTCCATGGAAACCCAGGAAATCCTTACGCTGCGAAAGGCGATGGAAAAAGTGCTGGAGGGAAAACGGTATGAGCATACCCTTGGGGTCGCTTATACCGCCGCGTCCCTGGCTATGTGCTACGGGCAGGATGTGCATAAAGCCCAGGTGGCGGGACTTCTCCATGACTGCGCTAAGAATTATACCAATGAAAAGCGGATAAATATCTGCAGGAAAAACGGCATTCCCATCAATGAAGCCGAACAGAAAAACCCGTTTCTTCTCCATGCCAAGGTTGGCAGCTTCCTCGCCAGGGAGAAATATGGGATCAAGGACAAGGAAATCCTGGATGCTATCACCTATCATACAACAGGACGTCCGGAAATGGGCATGCTGGATAAAATCATTTATATTGCAGACTATATAGAGCCGGGGCGCCGTCAGGCGCCGGGACTGCCTGAAGTCCGCCGGCTTGCCTTCGCAAGCCTGGATGATTGCCTCTATCGTATCCTGAAGGATACGCTGGATTATCTTGGCGCGTCCAAAATGGAAATTGACATGTCCACCCAACAGACTTACGATTACTATAAAGCACTCCGGTGCGACCAGAAAGGCAGGGAATCCCTATGACAGATAACCGTTCCAAAGAAATGACCAGGCTGGCTGTCTCCGCTTTGGAAGACAAGAAAGCAGAGGACATCAGCATTATAGACATCAGTGAGGTTTCCGTACTGGCAGATTATTTTATTATTGCCGGCGGAAGCAACCACAGCCAAATCCAGGCTCTGACTGATAATGTGGAAGAGAAGCTGGGACGTGCAGGATATACGAGAAAGCAGATAGAAGGCTATGATACCGCCAATTGGGTACTTATGGATTACGGTGATATTATTGTCCATATTTTTGACAGGGAAAACCGGCTCTTTTATGATCTGGAAAGAATCTGGAGAGACGGCAAAAGAGTAGGGCTGGAAGAATTTAAGTAGGCTACAAGGGAACGCGGTTTATGTATTAGCAGGTTTTTTCTCCGATTGCATAAACGCGTTCCTTTTTTTCAGAAGTATGTTGAATAACTTCAGATGATATTGCCGGAATGTTTTGGCGTGGTACCGAATTTTTTCTTGAAAGCACGGGAAAATGTGGAATAGTCCCGGAAACCGCAGGCATAACAGGCTTCGGTTACGCTCATTCCGTTTTGTATCTGTGTTTTGGCGGACAACAGACGTTTTTCGCTGATATAGGAGCCGATGGAATAGCCTGTTTCCGCTTTAAACAGGTGCATCAAATAAGAGCGGCTTATAAAAAAGCGCTCCGCCAGATCATCCACAGTTACTTCTTCCCGCAGATGGGAATTGATATAATCCACTATAGCGGCTATTTTCTCATTGGAAACTTCATTTTCCAGGTAATTCACATGATTGTTTATCAATGCGCGGTTCAGCCAAATCATGAATTCCAGAAAGAGAACCTTCTGATACAGCTCATTGGCATATTCATTTCCCGAAAAAGAACGCTCCAGTTCCCTGCACACCGAAAAGAGACTGCTCTTTTCCATATTTTCGATACGGAGTACATTTCCGTGGAACACTTTCTTTCCATGGAAATCTTCGCTTCCTTGGAACGCTTCGCTTCCATGTGTTGCCTTCGCTTCCCGGAAACAGCGGGTCAGATCATTGCTTTTATCCTTATAATCCTGCATAAAGCCGGAGGAGATATAAATAATTATTCTCTCATAGGGCAGACAGCTGTGAATGACCGGCCGGTGGATCTCTCCGGCGTTTACAAGGATGATATCATAAGGCTTCAGTTCATACTTCCTTCCCTCAATGGAGTAGGTGACATCACCGCTCAGAAAGAGGACTATCTTATCAAAATCATGGTAATGGTATGAAAATTCCATTTGCTTTGTATCGCAAAGATGGAAAATACGGAAATCATTCTGCAGATATCCTGTTTTCTCGTAGGCATTATTTTCCATGGACAAACCTCCATTTCACTTATAGCCCAGCCCACTTTCCAGTAAGGGTATGGGTTAAATTAATTATAAAGCACAATTTGCAAGATTGAAAGCACCAATTCTGTTTTTTGTAAGGAAAATGCCGTGTAAAATAGATGATAGTAGAGGAGGCCTGGAATATGAACTTTGCAGCATTACGCTATGAGGAGCTTGCACTGAATGCATTTCCTGTTTTGCATACGGAAGTATACGATGGTTGGATTCTTCGCTTTTCCGAAGGGAAAGGCTATCAGGGGAACTGCATAAGCCCTCTTTATCTGTCCACAAAATCCTACGAAGATAAAATAAACTATTGTGAAAATAAATTTAAAGAAAAAGGGCTTCCCTGTGTATTCAAAATGACTCCCAATGTCCCGTCCGCACTGGATCAGCAGCTGGCTATGAGAGCGTACGAACAGGAGGATAAAACCTATATAATGGAGTGCAGCCTCATGGAAGAACCGGAGTCATACCCGGCTTCAGACAGGAAAAAAACAGAGACAGGAACACAGGAGAGCTCCATATCAGGCAAAACAGAAATCCGTCTCAGCCGTAAAATAGACGATAACTGGCTGGAAGCCTTTGTTGGAATGGGTTGCTTCCGTTCTATGGAAGGGATGAATCAAAATATCTGTCCGGATACCGCAAGAGCTATGCTTACTGCGATACGGAATCCGGTTTACTGCGCCGCATTATATGAAAATGGCAGCCAGAAGTCCCCAGGAAAAATTGTGGGCTGCGGTCTTGGTGTTGTGGAAGATAATAAAATTGGCATTTATGATATCCGTGTTGACAGCGGTTTCCGGCAGAATGGTATTGGCGCCCGTATATGCCGGGCTATTATGGAAGAGGGGCGTAAGGAAGGAGCCTGCAAGGCGTTTCTTAATGTGGCCGCATCCAATTATCCTGCGCTCAGACTTTATCAGAGCCTGGGCTTTGAAGAGGTATATACCTGCTGGTACCGCGTACAAAACAGGGGACGCGGGGTATAAAAAGCAGTTCTGTTTTACAATTTCCGTACTGTACGAAAGAGATTAGTAAAATCTGGATATAATAGGTTTATATTTCCTCATGCCGGGAATACTTATGGTAAAACCAGGAAAGGAAGAAATTGCCTGTATGTTAAGAAGTTATCGACTGAACCATTTAACGGATGCCGGTAAGGCCGAACAAATTCTTCAAGAGATGGACGGCCTGGAGGGAATGCGTTCTGCCAGGATATCGGAGGATTTAAAGGAATTGGACGTGGATGCAGAAGAGGGGAAGTTCAGCTTTATCATGGATCATACGGTAAACATCTGCCGGAAAGTAGCGGATGGATGTGAAATAACCTTTATGTTTCGTTCCTGAGAGTGCCGCGTCAGCGCGGCACTTTTTTCAGGATTCGTAAAAGAAAAAAGAGAAACGCCTGTTGTGAAGGGTACATATCCCTTTCTCAACAGGCGTTTCCTGTAATATGTATCAGTTATAAATACGGAATACTCCGAAAACTTTACCCAGAATCTTGCAGTCATTGACAATGATGGGATCCATAGTATCGTTTTCCGGCTGCAGGCGGATATGCCCTTTCTCCCGATAGAACGTCTTTACCGTGGCAGAATCGTCAATCAGGGCCACAACCATATCGCCGTTTCTGGCTGTTGCACAGCTGTGCACAAAAATCTGATCTCCGTTGTTGATGCCGGCATTTATCATAGAATCCCCGCGTACCTTCAAAATGAAAGAAGGATCGCCGCCCGGAATGAATTCCGCCGGAATAGGGAAGTAGCTCTCTATGTTCTCTTCCGCCAGAATAGGCTGCCCCGCGGCCACATTACCTACCACAGGCAGGCTTACCATTTCTGTCCGAACCATTTGAAAACTGTCGTCGCAGATTTCGATCGCCCGCGGCTTCGTGGGATCCCTTCGGATGTATCCGTTCTTCTCCAGGGTCTCCAGATGAGAGTGGACGGAAGAGGTGGATTTCAGATGGACGGCCTCACAGATTTCTCTTACTGCAGGCGGATATCCCCTTTCCAAGATTTGTTCTTTTATGTATTCCAGGATTTCTTTCTGCTTTGCAGTAATTTTGCCCTGTGCCATATTTCATCCTCCTTAAAAGCCCCGTTGGTGTTTTTATTAGTATAGCATAGCAGGTTTTAAAAAGCAAACATATATTCCGAATAGCTGTTCGATTTTATGCCCGTATTTCAAGTAAAACTATTGACAATCGAATCTATGTTCGATATAATAAAAAGCATAAAGAACGTGTGTTCGAATATGTCTGGAGGGCGGAAAATGTTTGAAGAAAGAATCAGACTCAATAAAATCAGAAGAGAGCGGGAGCTGAGGCGGCATATTCTTATTTTTACGGTTTCCGCCGCTGTTGCCATTATTCTTACCATTGCAGGAGGGAGTCTTATTTCCAGGGCGCAGGAGCCAGGAACTCCCGTCTTTTATAAATATTATACCAGTATCCGGATTGACGAGGGGGATACCCTGTGGTCACTGGCGGATTCCTATGCCGATGAGAATTTTAAATCCAGGGAAGCTTTTATTCAAGAAGTAGTCCGAACCAATCATCTGCTGGATGAGACTATTTGTGAAGGAGACTATCTGATCGTTCCCTATTATTCGGCAGAATTCAAGTAAATGTCTGTGTCCGGCCCCGGACAGAAATATATATAAAACGCGTTTAATTTCCAGAAAACCAAAGGGTTTCTTAAGAAATTCTTTGGTTTTTTCTGTGCCCATTTTTCAGCTTTCAGAGCTATTCTATTTGTAAACCTGATTATTGCGGCTCTGTTTGTTCCGATTTGTTGGGACTGTTACCGGAGTTGCGTTACTATTCACTCTGTGACCAGTAACTAAGTTACCACTGATTACCTGTCTTATGTATTTTATTTAGAAGAAAAAAGGGGGAAAGTATGCTATAATACTACAAGGATACGGCTCAGACACGCCGTAAATTATACATGACAGCAGAGGGAGGAAGTTATAAAGTGGAAGCAAACCGTATTTTAGTAGTGGAAGATGATAAGGATATCAGAGAAGGAATTGAGATATATCTGAGGAATCAGGGCTATATGGTGTTCCAGGCCGGAGACGGGGTAGAGGGCTTACAGGTTATTGCGCAGGAGGAAATCCATCTTGCCATAGTTGATATCATGATGCCCCGGATGGACGGCATTACCATGATGATGAAGGTCAGGGACAAAGGCTATGATTTTCCTGTTATTATGCTTTCTGCTAAATCAGAGGAAGTGGATAAAATCATGGGGCTTAACATGGGGGCAGATGACTATGTGACTAAACCCTTTACCACTATGGAACTGTTAGCCAGGGTTAATTCTCACCTCCGCCGGTACAGCAGATATCTGGATGCCGTTAACAAGGCTTCGGAACCGGAAAATGATACCTATCATTGTCTGGGCGGTATTGAGGTCAACGAAGAAACTGTAGAGGTTTTCGTGGATGGCAGTCCGGTTAAGCTGACTCCTATCGAATTCAAAATTCTGCTTCTTCTTATTAAAAATCCGGGACGGGTATTCAGTGCAGATGAAATTTATGAACGTATCTGGAATGAAAAAGCGATCAATACAGATACCATTATGGTCCACATACGTAAAATCAGGGAGAAAATCGAAATCGATCCGAAAAATCCTAAATATTTAAAGGTGGTGTGGGGTGTTGGATACAAAATGGAAAAGCAATAAGAAAAATTCCTTTTTACTGCCGGCGATAGCTATCAGTGCGGCCGTCAGTATTCTATTCATGTCTCTTTTCCCCCTTTTCCAGAAAAAGGCGGAAGAGAGTTATATCGATCCTCTTACGGAACAGGACTTCATCAGCGATTTGTTTGCTGTAAATCTGGTTCAGTATAAATATCTGCGGGAAAAAGCGGATCAGAAGCAGTATGAGTATTCCGAGCTTTATCTTGATACAGAGGTACGGAATACTAATGGCCAGTCAGGGGATTTTGAGGAGGAATCGGAAGATTTTTCCGATTCTTATACTGATATGGCCATACAGACCTTCCTTTCGACACAAAGAGAATCGGTTAACAGCCAATGTGCAAAGTTCGAAAGCATGCTGGCCTCTTTAGGCGAAATGATGGATTACTACGTGGAAGACTTGAACAGCGGAACCATCCTTTCCAACAGCGGTACGAGTCTGCCGGATGCCCTGGACGAAGATCAGTCCCAGGCGGATACCGATAAAAAATCGGATTATCTCTATTATCTGAACCTGCAGTATGACAGTGCCGGCAATATTTCCAATGTTAATGTGAGATGCCGGGATAATGCCAAACAGTTCCTGAGCCGGGTCCAGAATGCCGGCCATGAATTCCCTCTGAAGCTGGATGAAAATGTGCCGTCAGGATATTCTTATAATTATGAAGCAAACGGACGTGCGGCGGATTATACGGTCTATGATGAATACGATGATACGCTTGCTGCGGCATCCGTCCATCTTTCTCTTTCCGCCCCCTCCAACATGCGGGTTATTTATGGACTTACCCAGGCCCAATATGCGGAACTGATGAAACCGGATAATTATTATATATATACCAACAATTTCCAAAGCCTGCATTATGCAGGGAGAAACAGTTATTATGATGCAGGAATTGCCCCTGCGTACCTTCTGTTTCTTGTGGCGGCCTTATTTATCGGATTTTTCCTGTGCCGGAAACGGATTCTGCACGGGGAGGAGACCATAGCTAAAATAGAGCGGATTCCATTGGAATTTACGGCTGCGGCTGTCGTATTTCTGTTTGCCTCCGCTTCCCAGATAATCCAATATGTGTACGAATTCCAGAACGACCTGTTTTTGCGCAATGTGAGAGCCGGAATCGGGGCCAATGGCAAAATAGGCTTCCTCCCGCTGGATAAAACAGTAATGTTCCTTTTGTTACTGGCTGTTTTTCTGTTTGCTTTTCTGATAGGCACAAACCTTTCAGGCTTCGGAAGAGGATATTTGAAACAGCACAGCCTGATCTGTAAATACTGGACCCGTATTGTCGGCAAAATCCGGGAAGTTGTGCATGCTTTTTATATTGACCTGGTTACCTATGATATCGGAACAGATGCAAACCGGATAATTCTGAAGGTCATAGCAGTAAATTTCGGCATACTGTTGATAATCTGCTGTTTCTGGTTTGCCGGAATTTTTGGCCTGGCGCTTTATTCCGTTATTATTTATTTTATCCTGAAAAGATATGTCAAGGATATTCAGTCCAAATACAGAAAGCTGCTGAATGCCACCAGTTCTATTGCCCAGGGAAATCTGGATACGGCGTTGTCTGAGGATTTCGGTATTTTTGAAAGCTATAAATCCCAGCTGTGGCAGATCCAGGCGGATTTCAAACGCGCTGTGAATGAAGAGGTCAAGAGCCAGAGAATGAAGACAGAGCTGATCACCAATGTGTCCCATGACCTGAAAACGCCGCTGACTGCAATCATTACCTATATTGAACTGCTTCGTGATCCTTCCCTGCCGGATGAAAAAAGGAAAGAGTACCTGGATATTCTCCAGCGAAAAGCAAACCGCCTGAAGGTGCTCATCGAGGACTTATTTGAAATCAGCAAGGCCAGCAGTAAATCCGTAACGCTTCAAATCGTGGATGTGGATATCTGCAACCTGCTGCGGCAGGCTTATCTGGAACAGGATGACCGGATTTCTTCCGCCGGGCTTGATTTTAAATTCAATCTTCCGGATGAAAAGATTATCCTGCCTCTGGACAGTCAGAAAACGTACCGTATTTTTGATAATCTCTACAGCAACATTGTGAAATATGCCCTTTCGGGCACCCGGGTTTATGTTCTGTTAAAGAACGAGGCCGAATATGTAAAAATTGAACTGAAAAATATATCCGCCACCGAATTGTCTATGGCTGCGGAAGAACTCACAGAACGTTTTGTACGGGGGGATGATGCCCGAAATACGGAAGGCAGCGGCCTTGGCCTTGCCATAGCAAAAAGCTTTGCCGAACTGCAGGGCGGTTCCATGAAAATTGATATTGACGGGGATTTATTTAAAGTAACCCTTCGCTTTAAAAAGAAAAGTCAGGATATCCCGTCCTCCGCAGATAGTGCCGGTATACCGCCTGAAGCAATGGTGTTCGGAGACAATACTAAAACCATGCAGCAGCCGGCGAACGGGTTTATTCCGGGAAACAACGGCTATCCGGCCATGCCGGGCTACGGTCCGCAGGCCGGCAGTCCGCAGGGTGGATACGGCGGACCGAAATACTATGGCAGCCGTCCGGGGATGCAGGGAAACACGGGCAGAAGCTTTGGGACTCCCTATCCCAACAGCTACAACGGTTATCCGGGAAATAATACGGGCCGTCCGCCGTTTCCCTATCAGACCAATGTCCCCAACATGGAATGGCAGAATCCGGGTGCCGCCTATCCCCGGGAAAACAGGAACCCGTCTCCGGGTATGACGGCCAATCCGGGAAATACCCCGGGAACGGAGAGCGTGCAGAAGAATACCTTTCTGAAAAAACGCCCAAGAAGAGAACGGAAGAAAGATACGAAAGAGGAATAGCTTGAAAACGATATTATTGGTGGAAGATGATGAAAATCTGAACAGAGGTATTACCCTCCGGCTTCAGAGGGAAGGCTATGACGTACTGCAGGCGTTTACAATCCGGCAGGCGGGGGAGCGGTTCCGGGAAAAGGAAGTATCGCTGATTATCAGCGATATTACTCTCCCGGACGGAGACGGCATAGCTTTCTGCCGGGAAATAAGAAAAACAAGCAGTGTTTACTTTATTTTTCTTACCGCCTTAAATCAGGAAATCGATATTGTAAATGGATATGATTATGGTGCGGATGACTATATTACGAAGCCATTCAGCCTGATGATTCTGCTTTCCAAAGTAAACGCCCTTATGAGAAGGGTGGAGACAGCGGATATCAGGCGGCTGCGCTCCGGCAATATCTGTCTGGATTATCATGAAATGAAAGCCTCCAGGGATAATATCCCTGTCGTTCTCAGCAAGAAGGAGTGGCTGTTGCTGGCGTTTTTTTTGGAGAACCCCCGGCGTATCCTTACCAGAGAGCAGCTTTTAGAAGCTGTATGGGGCCAGGACGGCCAGTTTGTGGATGATAATACCGTTCCGGTCAATATCAGCCGGCTGCGGAATAAAATAGCATCTGAAGAAATACAGACAGTGAGGGGGATGGGATATATATGGACAAAAGCAGTTACAAAAGAAGCCTGAGCTATGCCGGGCTTCTTTTTATACTTGTACTTTTTTTCCTGTTGTTTGCATCGATGGGAAAAGAGCTTCAGAAAAAGGAATATATGCTGTTGGGCTATATGTCGGCATCTTTCCCGGAAATGGAAAGTGAGCTTCTGGCAGCGGTAAACGAACCGGAGCACTATGATACAGCTGCTGCCTTGGAAACCGGCAGGGCGCTGGAAGAAAAATACGGTTATGACGCAGGCAACAGGGCATCCTCACGCCTTCTGACCCGTTATTTCCTGGTTTTCTGCGGCCTGACGGCCGGGGCAGGCCTACTGCTGCTGTACACCGGTAAAAAGAACCGGGACCGTTATCAGGTTCTGGAAGAAAATTACAGACGGCTGTTGCTTTTATCCCGGGAAGAAGCAGAAAAAAATACGGTTATCCAGGAACGGCTGAAACAGGAGGAAGGAAAAACAAAAGCTATGGTGACCGATATATCGCACCAATTGAAGAATCCTCTTGCATCGCTGAAAATGAGCTATGAACTGGCCGATACCGGCTGTCTGACACCACAAGAACAGCAAAGCTTTCTACAGCAGGGGCTTGCGGAAATACTGAAAATAGAACATCTGCTGGACGGGTTCCTTCAGGTTTCCCGTCTGGAAGCGGGCATGATACATCTGGAACCGAAAATAACGGGCCTGAAGGACACTATCGTCAATGCGGTAAACAGTATCTATATGAAAGCCTTTCAAAAGCAAATATCCATAGAATTAAACGACTTTCCCGAATTTTGGGTATCCCATGATCCCCACTGGACACAGGAGGCCCTCATTAATGTGCTGGATAATGCAGTAAAATATTCCCCGCCGGAAAGCCATATAGATATACGGGTAACTCCTGCTGTCAGCTATTTGTTTATTGAGGTGGAGGATGAAGGGATTGGGATACCTACAAAAGAATATACCCGGATTTTCCAGCGATTCTACCGCAGTGACATCCCCTGCGTACGCCGGGAAGAAGGGACGGGCGTCGGGCTTTATCTGACAAGAAAAATCCTGGAGGAACAAGGCGGCAGTATCCGGGTAAAAAGAGGAAGGAAGGGAACCATATTCCAGATGGTTTTACCTATGGAATATCAGGACATAGTCTCCTGAGCAGGAAAAAGTTTTCTTACAAATCTGTTATCTTTATTGCAATGTTCCTGTAAGAATAGCGGGTTATCATTGAATTATCAAAAGATCGCAGAGGAAAGGAATACTTGATATGAAAAATCTTACTTCTATCTTAAATACCTGTGAGCTGGTCAAATATTATGGCTCCGGAGCAAATACGGTGAAAGCGGTGGATCACACTTCCCTGGAGGTGCAGAAGGGCGAATTCACGGCAATTGTAGGCCGTTCCGGCTCCGGCAAAAGCACCTTGCTCCATCTTCTTGGAGGACTGGACCGGCCCGATTCAGGAAAGGTCTTTATGGAAGGCAGGGATATCTTCGCTCTGAAGGATGAAGAGCTTGCCGTATTCCGCAGAAGAAAAATCGGATTTATTTTTCAGGACTATAATCTGGTGCCTTCCCTGAACGTCTGGGAAAATATCGTACTTCCCATAGGGCTTGACGGAAAAAAGGCGGACAGGGAATTTGTCTCCTCCGTTGTCGAACGGATCGGCATAACGGACAAAATAAAAGCACTTCCCGCCACTCTGTCGGGAGGCCAGCAGCAGCGGGTCGCCATAGCCAGGGCTCTTGCCTCCAGACCGGCTATCATTCTTGCTGACGAGCCTACAGGCAATCTGGATTCCAAAACGGAAATGGAAGTTATTTCTCTTCTGAAATCCTGTGTTGCGGATTATTGCCAGACCCTGATTATGATCACCCATGATGAAACCATCGCGCAGATGGCCGACCGTATTCTCATCATTGAAGACGGAAGGGTGGTGAAACAATGAATACCATTAATTCCACCGCCCTGGCCAATCTGAAAAAAAACAGAGGCCGGAATATGCTTACAGGCATCGCAATCCTGCTAACCACATTCCTCCTTTTCACAATTACCACTCTGGGTTTCGGCGTGATCCGTTTCCAGTTCCATGCCGCAAACCAGCTTTACCCGACTTATCATTTTATGTACCGGGGCGTAAGCGGGCAGACTGCTGCGCAACTGTCGCACCATGCGGAAATTGCCTCCCTTGGACTGCGGCAGGATACAGCCGAAATCATACTGGATAATGCCAGATGCCGACTTATTTATCTGGATGAAACAGGGTTGGAGCTGGGACGGATTGCTTTGGAAAAGGGCCGTTATCCATCCGCAACGGATGAAATTGCGATATCGGAAGGAATGCTGCATGCTCTCGGCCTTAATGCCGATCTGGGAGATTCGGTGACCCTGAGCTATCAGCCTGCGGAAGCCCACGGCTTGGGCTATGAACAGCAGAAAACTTTCGTCATATGCGGAATCCTTCCCACCCCCGACACGGAGGAGGAGTATAGTTTATATTCCGCTCTCGTTTCCCGGGATTTTATGCTGGAAACCCTCGCAGAGCCTGACCGTTTATACAGGGCCATGATCCGCCTGGAAAATCCGGAAAGCCTGACAACAGATGCCATTATAAATAAAGCGGAAACGATTGCGCAGGCTTTTTCCATTCCCAAAGGGGAGATATCGGAAAATACGCCGTATCTGATTGCCAATTATATCGATCCTTCCTTTTATGCGGCGATTGCCGGCATCCTTCTTGTGACTATCCTGGCTGGGGTTATCACCATCTACAGCATTTATTATGTTTCAACGATGTATAAGGTACAGGAATACGGTAAGCTGAAAGCGCTTGGAGCAACCCAGCGCCAGGTGCGTGCCATCGTTTTCCGGGAAGGAATTTTCACTGCCCTATTTGCCGTTCCGCCCGGACTTGTTTTAGGTACCGCCGCCTCTCTTGGCGGATTTTACATTCTCCTGAACAGCTTTGCCAGTGACGATATCCTGGGGGAAACCCTGCGCTCCATATACAAAAGCGGAGAGCTTTCCCTGTTACAGCTCTGGATTTATATTTTCGCGGCAGCCGTGGCACTGTGCACCACCGCCATAGCCCTGATGCGCCCGGTTCATATAGCTGGCCGGATTTCTCCTATGGAAGCTATGCGCTATGACGGACCCGGTAATTCGGTCAAATCCAAATCCAGAAAAGGGTATGAGAATGTACATTTGTTCCGGCTTATGAAGGCTAATCTGGCACGGAATAAAAAAAGGACAGTGATTACGCTGGCATCCCTGAGTATAACCGGAGTTCTTTTCCTTGCGGTTTCCACCATATTATCCTGTGCCGATCCGGATGAAATCGCCCATGACACAATTCTGTACGATCTGGAACTATCCATCTATTCCATCAGCGGCGATAAGATGAGGCCGGAATATGACTGGAAATCCATCCAGCAGCAAAATCCACTGGATGAGGAAATGAAGCTTCGTATCGGGAATATGGCCGGTGTTTCCGCCATTCTTGAACAGAAAAACACCAAGGTGCTGCTTCCGGATGTTTATGACGGAGACGCCCTTTGGAGCACTTCTATATCCGGAATCCCTCCGGAACTGGCCGATGTTATGGAAGCTTCAGTCATAGAAGGCAGCATTACCTATGAGGATCTGACGGACGGCAGCCGGATAATTTTAAACAAAAAATCCTTTAACTGGTCACCGGACTGGAAGGTGGGCAGCGTTATCCGCATGATTCTCCAGGATGGTGATAAAGAAATCCCCATGGAATTCCAGGTAGCGGCTATTGCGGATCCCCCCGCTTACCTGAGCCACTATGCTTCATTTATGCTGCCTTCCTCGGTACTGGAGGAAATCTGCAGCAATAACCAGACCTACTATTATTCTATAGATGCTGACAAAGAGAAGCTGGAAGCCGTAGAGGAAAATCTTTTGTCACTGACAAAAGAAAACCGGTTTCTCCGGTTGTATACTTTTGAGGAAGAGAAGGCGGAGCATGAGGAATTAACCGTTTTTACATCTGCCATATGCTATATTTTCCTGGCTGTTTTGGGTGGGATCTGTATCATGAATCTGATAAATACCATGACAAACAGCGTTTATGTACGCAGACGTGAACTAGGTATGATGCAGGCGCTGGGAATGTCGGAAAAGCAGCTGTTCCTGCTGTTCCAGATGGAAGGCCTTTTTTATACATTCGGGACATTGCTGATATCCCTGCTGCTTGGAAGCGCGGCCGGTTTCCGGTTTTTCCAGTGGGGAAAAGACAGCGGATTCTTAGGGATTATCCGCTTCCATTATCCGTTTGCACAGGCCCTGCTCTTGTTTCTCGTCATTGCCGTCACACAGTTTGGCATGACATGGCTTCTTGCCCGGAGCTTCCGGAAGCGGAGCATCATCGAAAGAATACATTATAATACCTGAAAAATAAGGATCCTTTCTTTTCACGGAAAGGATCCCCTTTTTGTGGAATTACACGGGCCTACGGTTCCCTTAATTTAACAGCCTTGGCTGCTTTGCGCTTATTCTCATCCTGCATGGCCGCATAATGTTTTCTTGTCGTGTTGACATCCTTATGCCCCAGAACATCAGCTACCAGGTAAATGTCACCGGTTTCCTGGTACAGGGTGGTGCCGTAGGTACTGCGCAGCTTATGCGGCGTGATTTTTTTCATTGTAGTTACTTTGGACGCATATTTCTTTACCAGGTTCTCCACGCTGCGCACGGTTATTCTGCGGTTCTGCATGGAAAGGAAAAAAGCATTTTCGTGGCCGGTGAGAGGGATTATCCGTTCCCGTTCCTCCAGATAGTCCTGCAGCGCCAGGGAAACCTCCTCGCCGAAATATACGATATCCTCATAGCCGCCCTTCCTGCGTACTTTCATACGCTGGTTATCAAAATCCACATCATGGATATCCAGGCCCACACATTCCGATACACGGATTCCTGTTCCCAGCAGGAGAGTAAGCAGCGCCAAATCCCTCAGACGGGTTTTATCATGATAGCGCTGTTCATTCTTGGTAAGCTTGTTCCCTTCCTCCACTTCATCCAGCAGCACTGCCACTTCATTGGGATCCATCCGGATGATTTCCTTATCATGGAGCTTGGGAAGAGGAACGAGGACAGCAGGGTTATTTTCTATTAATTCATTCCGGTAATAATAATTATAGAAGCTGCGCAGCGATGCCAGTTTCCTTTTTTTCCCCCGTTCATCATTGGTATATTCCACACCATCCTTCCTGTAATAGGAAAGGTATTCCATATACTCTTCGATATCCTCCCTGCCGATTTCATCCAGGATGGAAAGCGGGAAATCCACGATATCTTTTTTCCGGTATACGCCGTTTGTTTCATGGATAAACTCAAAAAATACCTTTAAATCATACGCATAAGCTATCCGGGTCCTGGAAGCGGTAGTGTCCTCGATCCCTCTGAAAAACTGTTTGCAGAAGGGCGGGAGGCCGGCCAGCAGTTCCCTGAGCTTCAGAATGTTTTTTTTATTCAATTCATCATGGTAATTCGTATTCTCAGCCATTTCATTTCCTCCCTTATAACCTCGTTATCCGGCTTTACCTGCGCATGGTATCCGGAGGCGGCCAGCCTGCCATATTTCCGTCCTGTATGGCGGTAAACATCCGCTCCTTTACGCCGGGATTTTCCTGATTCAGTTTTTTCAGGAGCTGCTTCACATATTCCCTCTTGGTGTAACCGTCGGCAGGACAGGGGCTTTTGACTACCGGAACCTGGTTTTTATTTACAAATCCGATGACATCCGCTTCATTCATATACATCAGCGGACGGATTACCGTCAGATCCATCCGGTCCAGATAGGTTACCGGGCTGAAGGTATGGAAGCGTCCTTCATAAATCAGGGACATGAGCATGGTTTCCACCACATCATCCTTATGATGGGCATAGGCCACCTTGTTGCAGCCTTCCTTTTTAATGGTTTCATTCAGCGCCCCTTTTCTCATTTTAGCACAAAGGGAGCAGGGATTGGACTCTTTACGCTGTTCAAATATAATATTGGCAATATCCGTTTTTACTATTGTATAAGGAATCTGCAGCTCCTGAGAGCAGATTTCTTCAATGCGGCTTAAATCCAGATTGCCGAAGCCCAGATCTACGGTTACCGCATGGATATCAAAATGCAGCGGATAAAAACGGCGGAGACCGTGGAGCGCATAGAGCAGGGTCAGGGAATCCTTGCCCCCCGAAATACCAACTGCAATTTTATCCCCTTCTTCAATCATATGATAATCATCCACCGCTTTCCGGACATAGCTTAAAACCTGTTGCAGTCTCATATGTAATCCTTTCTTCCGTTAAATTTGCTGTTAATAAATGCTGAATTATTATTATACAATTATTTTAGAATTATTTCATTAATTTTGCTTAATTTTTTAAGTGCTCTGGTATATAATGTTCTTACTGACCTACATAAAACTAAAAGGAGACCACTTTATATGAAATTCCGCTGGGACAAAAAATACCTTTATTGGGGCATCACGGCCCTCCTTGTCATAGGAGCGAGTATATGCCTCTTTTTCTTGATGTTCCGGGGCGCCAATTTCAAAGACGGGGTGACCAAAATCATAGCTATAGCAATGCCGATTATTGACGGCCTGGTTCTGGCTTATCTGCTGACTCCGGTTCTGAACGTTATAGAAAATAAGGCCCTCAAATATATTTTTAAAAAGGGACGGCAGGAGCTGTCGGACAAACAGAGAAAATATATGCGTATGTCAGCTGTAACGCTGACCCTTTTGTTTGTTTTTTTCATCATCTATGCCTTTTGTTCCATGGTCCTTCCCCAGTTGTTTAAAAGTATCCAAAGCATTGTATTCCAGTTTCCCGTATATGTGAATAACCTGACGGAGTGGCTTCAGAAGGTTCTGGCTGATAATCCGGATGTGGAAACCTATATCAATGACCTTATCAATACCTATACGCCGGAGCTCAGAAGCTGGATGAATGATACCCTGCTTCCCCAGATGAACGCCGTTCTCAAGGTAGTCTCCAATTATGCCTTTAACGTCCTTAAGGCATTGTGGAACATGATAATCGGTCTGATCATATCCGTATATATCATGGGCAGCAAGGAAAAATTCATCGGACAGGCCAAAAAGGCCATTTATGCGGCATTTGACATCAAACGGGCCAATTCCGTTATTGAAGATATCCGCTTTGTGCACCGTACCTTCGGCGGTTTTATCAGCGGAAAGCTGCTGGATTCTTTAATTATAGGAATCCTTTGCTTCGCAGGAACCAGCATTATGGGCACTCCTTATCCGGTGCTGATCAGCGTTATCATAGGTGTTACTAATATTGTTCCCTTTTTCGGACCTTATCTCGGAGCGATTCCCAGTGCCATCCTGATATTGATGATCAACCCTATACAATGTCTCTATTTCCTGCTATTTATTCTCGTTCTGCAACAGTTTGACGGCAATATACTCGGCCCAAAAATCCTGGGCGATTCCACTGGGCTTTCCAGCTTCTGGGTTATTTTTTCCATAACCCTGTTCGGCGGATTTATGGGGGTGCCGGGTATGGTAATCGGGGTGCCTACCTTCGCAGTTATTTATGCCATGTGCAGACGCCGCATCAACCGTAATCTCAAAAAGAAAGATCTGCCTACGGAAACTGACGAATACAAGGAGCTGGGCAGCATCGACGAAGTGAGCAAAGAATTCATACCAAACCATCCGGTTCCGGAGACAGGCAAAGAAGCGAAAGAAAAGAAAAATAACTGATCCATTCAGGAGAACAGGAGATTATTTTCATGAAGTTTGTGATTCAAAGGGTTACCAGGGCAGAAGTCACTGTGGCTCAGGAAACTGTAGGGGCCATTAAAAAAGGCTTTTTGGTGCTGATTGGCGTAAACAATACGGACACGGAAGCGATTGCCGACAAAATGCTTCATAAGCTTCTGAACCTGCGGATATTTGAGGATGAGAACGGTAAGACCAATTTGTCCCTGAAAGAAGTAAACGGCGGTTTACTTCTTGTTTCGCAATTTACTCTGTACGCAGACTGCAGGAAGGGCAACAGGCCCTCCTTTGTAAAAGCGGGTTCTCCGGAGCATGCCAAGCTGCTGTACGAATATCTTATGAAATCCTGCCGGAAAGAAGGCTTCCCTGTGGAAAGCGGCATATTTGGGGCACATATGAAGATAGACCTTCAAAATGACGGGCCTTTTACCATTGTGCTGGATTCAGAGGAGATCATGTAAAGGGCAGGGGATATAGTAAAGGAACGGGGGGAACTATGGTTATGAGACCATTGCCTATTGGAATTGAGGATTTCAGGAAACTACGAGAAAAAGATTATTATTATATTGATAAGACCACATTCATAAAAGAACTACTGGACAATGGGAGTGAAGTCAGCCTGTTTATGCGTCCCAGGCGTTTTGGAAAAACATTGAACCTCAGTATGATAAAATATTATTTTGAGAAAACCTTCGACCAGGATGGTAAGGAGGAGAATAACTCCTATTTGTTTGATGGCCTCAACATTATGGCATCCGGTGAAGCGTATACGAGTCATTTGGGGCAATATCCGGTAATCAGCCTATCGCTAAAGTCGGCAAAGCAGCCTGATTTTCCCAGAGCTTATGCTATGCTCAAACGTCAGATTGCTAATGATTTTGCTGTTGTCGGCACCCTATGATGGAATTGCTATAATAGTTGAGATCAAAGTGGCGGATACCTATGCTCAATTAAATAAAAAGGCGGAATCAGCGCTGGATCAGATTGAGCAAAAACAATATGATGCAGAATTGAAACTGGAAGGCTACCACGAATTTATTAAATATGGAATTTCCTTTTATAAAAAACTTTGCAAAGTTTTATGTATATAGATTGGATATCCAAAATACGGGAAAGCGGCCTGCCTGGTTTAAACATATGCTTAAACCAGGCAGGCCCATTGCTAAAAAACCCGTGCAGGGTGCGCGTAGGAAGCCCCGGGTGCGCCAGGCTGGTGCCCGCGGGAAGGGTTCACCCCCAGGAGCCGTCCTCAGCCATCTATTCGTTAAACTTGTGTTTTGCGAATAGTCCTCAATTCATGCTATGATGCTATCACACACAGTTTATCATTGTCAAGGGCAAATAATAAACCTCATATATATACAACCTTATCGCTCATGATACCGTCTGCGGTACTCTCTTGGCGAACATCCCTTTATCCGGCGAAATACCTTGGAATAATAGTTGGAGTCCGTAAAACCAACCCGGAGGGCAATTTCCGTCAGAGTATCCTTTTCTGCCAGAACGTCCGGCAGACTCTGTTCGATTCGGTATTTTAAAAGGTAATCGAACAGGGATTCCTTCATGTAACTTTTAAATATTCTGCAGCATTCGCTTTTACATATATGAACATGGTGCGAAATTTCCTCCAGTTCCAGCTTTTGCGCATAATTTTCCTGGATATAAGAAAGCATCTGACGAATCCGTTCGTAATTTTTTTCATCCATGGAATGTTTTGCTGCCAAGGAATGCGTTGCCCCCTTCTCCTCTCCGTCCGTGCCTTCAGAGAGGCCATGCTTCAGCAGGATAAGCCATAAATGTAGAAGAAGCTCCTGTATCCTCACTTCATAAAAGGGCTGTTTTTCCTCATCTTCCTTTATGATTTGCCGGAGTCCCTCTACAAAATCATTATGCCAGCTTTGGGAACCATCAAAATGAACTGCAGCCAGGGTACTGGGACGGAGGAAAGGTTCTGTATATTTATTTTGGATAAGGCTTCCCTCGTATCCATAGAGAAGCCTGGGGGCGAAGGTAACGGAAATATATGCGCAGTCCTTTCCATCCGCCATATGGGCAGAATGCAGCGTGGAGGAATTACCGAACAAGGCATCTTTCTCCTTCATACAAAATTGCCGATCATTAATCTGGTATATCATGTTTCCTTTGGTTATCAGAGTCAACTCAATTTCCCTGTGCCAATGCCATAAAAAAGAGCCGGATTCATAACCGGAAAGCCTTTCATAGCTCACAAGAAAAGGAAACTGGTAACTTCCGTGTTCCTTCAGCTCCCGCTGAGAAGGGCCGGTTATAATCTGTGTTTTCCCGTTCTTTGCTTCCTTCATACAGCCCTCCTCTTCCCTCTTTCTGCCGGATAAAAACAGAATGCTCTTTGTTGAATACCGATGTTTCTTTATCAGGGATAACAAGCGTAACATAATAAAAGCGTAGCTTATTGTAAATAAGCGTACCATGTTTTATTGGAAATCGCAATTCCTATCTTCCTCACCAATAACACAAAACATAATATATTCCTTATAATCCGCATAATTTTTAAGGTATAACTTATTTTCAGGAGTATAATTAAAAATATCAGAGGCGCCGGAATAACAAAAAACTATAACACATTTTCGTGAAAGGAAAGAAAAAATGCCTGAGAATATGGAGAAATTAAAAAACAGTCTACACAAAATATATGGGGAAAGTGAAAAAAGTTACGCACGCTATACGGCGTTGGCACAGAAATACAGGGAATACTTTCAAAAAGAAGGAACAGAATATTTTACTTCTCCCGGCCGTATGGAGCTTATTGGTAACCATACGGATCACAATGGCGGAAAAGTCCTTGCGGCAAGTATTCAAATGGATACTATTGCCGCCGCATGGCCGAATCAGTCAGAAAAAGTGACCATCGTAAGTGAAGGCTATGATAAGCCTTTTGTACTTGATTTGGAGGATTTAGGGAGCATTTCCGTAAACAATGGGACTCTCGCCCTTCTGGCCGGGCTTTTCCGGGGCTGCCGGTCCTTTGGATTCCGTATACACGGATTTAACGCCTGTATCTCCACGAATGTTCTCAGCGCTGCCGGAGTCAGTTCCTCAGCCTCGTTTGAAATGCTCCTATGTGCTGTAATTAATTATTTCTTTAATGATAACAGAATGACCAGCATTGACTATGCCAAGATCGGCCGTTATGCAGAAAATCATTTCTGGAACAAGCAATCCGGATTAATGGATCAGCTGGCCTGTGCCGCCGGAGGAATGATCTTCCTGGATTTTTCCAATTCGGATTTCCCCTGTGTGGAAAAAACGGATCCTGCATTGATGCTGGAAGGCTATGACATTCTTCTTGTAAACACAGGAAAAGGGCATGGTGATTTAAGTGCGGAGTATTCCGACGTCCCTTTGGAGATGAAAAATGCGGCGAAACAGATGGGAAAGAATCTGTTATGCGAAGCCAAGCTTCCGCTTCTGTTGGATAAGCTTCCCGAGATCAGGGCACACTGCGGTGACCGCAGTTTCTTGCGTTCTCTTCATTTTTATGAAGAAAATGAAAGGGTGCAGACAGCAAAAGAAGCTATCAGGAATGGAAATACGGAGGAATTGCTGGCACTTATCGGAGATTCAGGAAATTCCTCCTGGAAGTACCTTCAAAACTGTTATACTCCATCCGATACCAGGGAGGAAAGTGTCTGTACCGCATTGGCGCTGACGGAGCTGTTCATAAAAAAAACGGGCCGGGGTACCTGCCGTGTGCACGGAGGCGGTTTTGCAGGAGTCATCCTCAGTATATTGCCGGCAGAAGCAACAGAGGAGTATATCCGCTATATGTCCCGTTTTACGGAAAAAGAGAATATCTTCCGGATTTCCCTGCGAAATACGGGAGCGGTACATGTAGAATAATTATCCAGGATATTGACGCTGGACATATGATGCATTAGACTGGAGATCAGTAAATACGATTAATGAATAAGGAGAAAAAAATGATCAAAACCAGTTCTCGTCATTCGGCCCGTACAATTTATCAGAGGATTATGCTGACCCTGTATGGGATTGCTCTTTTAACCTGCTTTATCTGCAATCTGGCCGTTTCCCATTCACTGTCCTGGTTTTTTATTGTATTCTGCTCCGTTGCCCTTGCTTTTTCTGTAACAAACTTGCCTTTACTTCTTCCCGGGCACAAGCTTCTGGGATCTGCTTTTGCGGTTACTGTGTTCCTATATCTTCTGCTTTATGTATGTAATCTCTATACCGGAGGAGGCTGGTTTGTCCGCTATGCCGTTCCGATTGCCTCTTTTTCAGTTGCTTTTGCCTGGCTTATGCTGTTAACCATAGCTGCCCGACGGATTAACTGGTTTTACAGATCGGCGGTGCTTTCGCTTCTTTCCGGAATCCTGATTCTTACACAGAATGTGTGGGTGAGTATGGTTATCGATGGAAGGCCGGAAAGCTTCGGGGCGTTTTTTCAGGCTCAGTTTTCGGAAAAAGGGGCCGGTTATATTGGAAATGCCATCCTGGCGGCCTGCTTTTTTATTTATTTTCTGATTGGGATTCTATTAGGGATTCTTGCCTCTGTACGGCACAGTGCAACGAAAAACAGGGCACATTAGAATATGTTCAGATCCCCAGCCTGCGGAAGCTTTCTTTCAGTGTAAGCGCTTCTTCCAGCGTGTTATGCCAGCCATATTTTTTTAAATCCACCCTGCCTTCCCTCACTTCCACGCCTTCTTCCTCCAACAGACATTTCTGCATATCTGGCGTATCAAAGGCAGGGGCTCCGGTAAGGAACCCCTGAGAATTAACAACACGGTGAGCCGGCAGATTTTTGCCGGCAAGTCCACGGTTCAATGCATATCCTACCTGTCTGGAATTCCCGGGCTTGCCGCAGAGAAGTGCCAGCTGCCCATAGGTTGCCACCCTCCCGCAGGGGATCGCTTCTCCTGCCAGGGCCAGTCTTTTGTAAAAATCTATCATATCCCTGTTATCCTTTGCTGTCAGTAAATGGTACCAAAATATAGGAGGCTTTTCCGTAACGCATGCGCACCCAGCAAATAAATCATAGTGCATGCCGTACCGATTCCGAAAAAGGTATAAAGCAGATAATTTTGTTTTTTTTCCATAATGTACTCCCGGATGAAAATAGGGTGAACTGGTTTACCTGCATTTATTATTCCCCGGTCTGGATGAAACATGTTTTATTTTGGAAGCCTAATTTTACCATTGGTTTACATAATTATATTATGTAAACCCAAGCGGCGTAATAAGAAAGAGAAGCCTCACTTATCAGGATCCGCTTCCCTTTCTTATTCTTCAGCACCAACATCTATGCGTTTGCGGTACCGCCATTCAAAGCTTCAAAATCTTCCACGATCTGGATTATCAGCTTCACTGTACCATCCACACCAAGTACGGTACTGTTCAGGCAGAAATCATAGCTGTCCGCACGGCCCCATTTCTTGGAGGAATAATAATTGTAATAGCTCTGACGCTGCTTATCCTTTTTCGTCATCATGTCACGGGCTTTGTCTTCGGTCAGATTGTATTTGCCCATAATACGCTTAATTTTTACATCCTCGTCGCCATAGATGAAAAGATTGATACAATTCTTGAAATCATGGAGAGCATAATCGGCACAGCGGCCTACGATAATACAAGGGCCCTCTTCCGCTACCTTCTTGATTGTGTCAAACTGGGCAAGAAATACCTTATGGCTGATTGGCATATCCATAAAGGAGGATGCGTTATACCCAAAGGAATAGGTATCCATAACCAGATTATAGAGGAAGGAGTTAGTAGGCCTCTCATCGTGGCTCTTAATCATCTCCTCACAAAAGCCGCTTTCCTTCGCCGCTCTTGTCAGAAGCTCCTTGTCTAAACATTTGATGCCAAAATATTCTGCTAACTTTTCGCCGATTTCTCGTCCGCCTGAGCCAAACTGACGGCCTATTGTAATGATTGTATTCATACAACTACCTCCTTTTTCAAGGTAAGCACGCTACCTTTTATAAATCTAATTATATATAAAAATTGTCAAAAATTCAATGTCTTATTTATTCAGGGCCAATCTTTCTTCTCCAAAAATATCCTGTAGAAGCGGGCGCTTCTTTTCAGCAGCCGGACTGCATGTGATTTTCCGGTCCTCCATGCTTACCAGCGCCAGCTGTCCCGTACAAAAACCTCTCAGTTTAAAACGGTACTCTTTTTCAAAAGAATACCGCTTCACCGCTTTTATGGTGTCTTTGTCCGGCGGATATTGGCTGATTAGTATGACAGTAAGGAAGCTGTACATGTGGTTTTTCTCCGGTACCCTGCAGTTCTTCAGCACCAGTACAGGCTCCATATAATCAGAAATAATTGTACGGGCTTCGTGTAACTGCGTCTGCATGATTTTGTCCGCAGTCAGGAACAATATATGTTCATAGCTGTGGGATGCCCATAAACCGGCGTTTTGTTCCAGTTTCCGCTCCTTGAGATCTGAAAAAAAGTATCCATATGCCGGATATTCCTTCCCGTCAATATAATAAGGCTTATATATGTCAAACGTTCCCTCATATTTTGACAGCAGCTTTTCCAGATATTGTGATTTTTCCATAGCAATCCCTCTTCCGTTTCTTTCTGCGGCAAGACGTCAGGTGCCGCATTCCTTGTCTATGGAAAAGCAGCATCCAAAACCTGCCGGGCCGTTATGTAAATCCTTTTATTTAGGAAGGACTTCCAGTAAGTGTAGGAAATATGCGGGCAGAGGCGCTGTTGTTTCCACATATTCCCCGGAGGACGGATGGATAAAACCAAGGGTCATGGCATGAAGTGTCTGCCCCTGCAGCGTCATGGCGGCCTTCGGCGGTTTCCGGTTCCCATATACCGTATCTCCCAGCAGCGGATGCCCAATGGAATCCATATGGACCCTGATCTGATGGGTCCTTCCGGTTTCCAGACAGCATTCAATGTAGGTAAAGGACCGGAAACGTTCCAGCACCTTTACATGAGTGATCGCTTCCTTTCCGTTCCGGACGCCGGCGGCCATCTTTTTCCTGTCCGTAGGATGTCTTCCGACAGGAGTGTTGATATCTATTTCCTCTTCCCGGATAACACCATGTACGATGGCCCGGTAACGGCGGACAATGGTATGTTCCTTTAACTGCGTTGCAATGGATAAGTGAGCTTTATCATTTTTACAGACAATCAGACTGCCTGTGGTATCACGGTCAATACGGTGGACAATACCGGGACGCAGAGTTCCGTTTATTCCGGAAAGGCTGCCGCGGCAATGATACATGACGGCATTCACCAGCGTACCGCTGTAGTGCCCCGCCGCCGGATGAACCACCATCCCTTTAGGCTTGTTTACCACCAGAACATCCTCATCTTCATAAAGAATATCCAGAGGAATGTCTTCCGCCCCGATATCCGGTTCAATGGCTTCAGGAAGGGTAAAGCAGATATCATCCTCCGCCTTCAGACGATAGTTGGCTTTTACGGGAGAGCCGTTGACCAGTACCTTTTCTTCTTTCAGCATTTTCTGGATAAAGGAACGCGACAAAGAATCGATAAGCGATGCCATATACTTATCGATTCTTTCCTCTTCATATTCTTCAGTTACCTGAAACCGAAACAGATCCGGCATACATTATCCCCTATTCTTCTTCTTTTTCTGCCGTTTCCTGCTTCTGCACGGCGCTTCTCCCGGATTTCCAGGAGAGGAAGCGGAAGTCCTCATCCTTATATTTATTGCTGAATAAAATCAGAATAGCCCCAACCACACAGGCGATGGAAACAAACATATCTGCGACATTAAAAATCGGAAAATCAATCAGGCTGATATAAATAAAATCCACAACATAATCCAGCCGGATGCGGTCTATCATATTCCCTACCGCTCCTACCGCCACACAGTCCAGCAGAATATGCAGAACCCGGTATTTGCCGTCGGAAGGCATTTTTACCAGGGCATAGATGACAGCAGCCAGAATGATGGGGGTTATGATAAGAAAGAAGATCTTCGCTCCCTGCATCATGCCGAAGGCCGCCCCCCGGTTTTCCAGATAACGCAGTTCAAGCACTCCGGGTATCAGGGAAATGGGGGCCTTTCCCTTTAGATGAACCACTGCCAGATGTTTGGTAAACTGGTCAAGCAGGATACCTGCGAGAATCAAAAAGATATCCGGCAGCCATATAATTTTCCTTGGAATATTCTGTTCCATTTTATTCATGCCCATCCTCTTCCATAAAATTAATTTCGTCTATCGCTGCCAGGATTTCTTCTTCCGTTACCGTGGTATCCAGCACAGCTTTGCCGATTTTTTGGAGAAGTACAAATTTAATATGTCCGGCTTCCATCTTTTTATCTGATTTCGTCAGCTCCAGGATCTGTCCCCTGTCCAAATTATCTACGGAAATCGGGAGATTGAATGGAACAAACATATCCCTGATTTCATAATATTCTTCCATGGGAAGGAGTTCTTTTTTCCAGGAAATAAAAGCGGCGGCCACACATCCAAGAGCCACACACTCCCCATGGGTAAGTGTGAAGCTGCTGGCTTTTTCCACTGCATGGCCAATGGTATGTCCTAAATTCAGCAGAGCCCGCTCCCCTTTTTCTGTGGGATCGTTTTCTACAATCTTGCGTTTGATGTCACAGCTTCGGCGTACCATCTCTTCCATGGCGTCAGGATCCCTGTCACAGATTTCATAGAGATTGGCAACCAGCCATTCGTAATATCTGGCATCCCTGATAAGCGCGGATTTCATAGCCTCTGCAAACCCGCTGTAATACTGGCGGGGCTCCAGCGTGGAAAGGGTGGAGAGGTTCATATAGACAAGCCTGGGCATATGAAATGCGCCGACCATATTTTTATATTGATCAAAATCAACGCCTGTTTTCCCGCCGATGCTGCTGTCAACCTGGGCAAGAAGAGTTGTGGGAATCTGTATAAAATCGATGCCGCGCAGATAAGTGGCGGCGGCAAACCCGGTTAAATCGCCGGTTACACCTCCCCCCAATGCGATAAGGCAGTCTTTTCTCGTATAATGCTTTTCTATCAGAAAGGAATACAGGGCCTTTACCGTATCCAGGCTTTTGTTTTCCTCCCCTGCCGGAAAAGTAAACACATCCGTGCCCGCGCATACGGAGGAAACTGTCTTTACGACCTCATCCCCATATAGAGCACCTACATTGGAGTCCGTAACAACACATATTTTTTTGTGTGATACATCCAGTGTATTCAGCTCTTCAGCCAATGCCTGGAAATCCCTTTCAAATACAATATCGTAGCAGGGCTTCTTCTGATAGGAAACCGTCATTCTTTCTGCCATTATGTCACCTCATTCACATGGTATTTTTTATCCTGTTTTCCGCCTAAAAAGCGCCGCCTCACGACGACGCTTCTGAAAACCGTTCTTCTTTTTTACTTAGCTGGAAAATCCCGGAACATCTACGGAGCCGCTGAAAATTTCCTGAAAATCACCTGAAATGTCCACGCTGGCCGGTGTGATAATAAATATGTACTGGGAAATCTTCTGCAGGTTTCCGCTGATTGCAAAGCAGGAACCCGAAGTAAAATCTATAATTCTCTGGGCAATATCCACATCCAGGCCTTCCAGATTCAGCACAACTGTCCGGTTGGCAAGCAATGTCTCCGTAATTTCTCTTGCGTCCTCTATACTTGTAGGCTTAATCACACATACCTCCATCCCGTTGCCGACAGTACGGCGGGGCTGTCTCATAGGAGTAACCTTAGGAGAGGTTTTCTTGGGCTTGTCCTCCTCCATAAAAGGTTCCGCTTTCGCTTTAGGTGTCATTTTTGAGATTTTCTCTACCGGTTCATCGTCGTCATAATAATCATCATCGTCGTAATCATCATACTCTTCATCGCCATTCAGCTTCATATAACTCAAAAACTTGTCCATTACACCCATCGTGCTCAATCTCCTTTATGATTACCCGGCAGATAACCTAATCCGTCACCTGATAGGATCTTTCACCAAATATTCCGGTTCCTACACGTATAAAGGTGGCGCCCTCTTCTATTGCCACCTCGTAATCCCCGGTCATTCCCATAGAAATATAATCCATACGTACATTATCAATGTTTTTGTTAGTTATGTCAACACATAACTTTTTCAAGGCGCTAAAAAATATCCTGTTATCCTCCGCATTTTCGACAAAAGGGGCGATTGTCATCAATCCTCTTACCTTCAGTCCGGGCAGACATGCGATCTCACGCACCAGTTCGGGTGTATCCTCCGGGGAAATCCCGAACTTGCTTTCTTCCCCTGCGGCATTTACTTCTATCAAAATATTGACGGTAACACCCTGCTTTACCGCTTCCCGGCTGATCTCTTCAGCCAGCCTGAGAGAATCCACACTGTGTATCATATATACCTTATCAACAATATATTTGACCTTATTCCTCTGGAGATGACCGATCATATGCCATCGGATATCGCCGGGCAGCTGTCCGGCCTTGTCCACCAGCTCCTGTACCTTATTTTCGCCGAAATCCCGCACACCCATGGCATATATTTCCTCAAGCATAGGAACCGGCTTCGTTTTGCTCACCGCTATGAGCGTAACATCACTCTCCGCTCTTCCTGCCCTGCAGCAGGCATTTTTCATATTCCTTTGTACCTGGTATAGATTTTCTTTCAGCATGTCAATCTCCTTTTGGATGAGGTCAATCGATAAATTCGTTTCCGGTTACGGTTTCCGCATCCAGGACAATACGATCAAAAGCGTTTAAACCGTAGGCCGTGTTGGATTTAATAATCGCATACTCATCATTTTGGGAAAGAATCTGGATTTCCTTGAAATCCGCATAACCCTTGTTTATATTATACACACCAATGAGAGTGGCGCTCCGGGATATGGTATACTTATCCGTGGAATCCGGCTTGACCAGGTTATTTCCCAGCTCCAGCACGGAATTGTCAATATAATAATCATCTTCCGTTTCAAAATAGATAGAGGTGGCGATAAATTCCGTGGTAACCTCTCCATTTTCCGTATACGTTTCCTTGAGGACACCGTTTTCACTGCTGTTTCCTTTTGTGACATATTCCTTGGGTACCAGGAAAAATTCTTTTTCCGCAATGGCGGAATTCGGCACCTTCAGTCCCTGCTCGTCCTTAGTGACAAGTTCAATGTCAATGTAGCGGTCCGTGCAGAAGGAAATCATGGAATTGTTGAAATCCAGCTTAACGTATGTATATCCATCTTCATTATTAAGTACATTCACCTTCGCCCAGGAAGTACATTGGTTTTTCAGGAAGCGTACCTGCACATATTCCTCTTCCAGAAGCTCCTGTGCCCTCTCGGGGTCGGACTGGATGACAATGGACCAGTTTTCGTCCGTAGCCAGTTTATACAGGGTATCACCGGAAGCCACCAGTTCATTGTTAATCAGCTGTTTCTTCGTATAATTTTCCTTGTCGAACATATCCTGGGTAATCTGGTCCGCCGTAAGGCTTTCATAGCCGTCCGTGGAATAAACCACGATACCGGAAACCGGAGCACTGCACAAGGATATGAGGGATGTCCCCGAACCGTTCAGTGACTGTAAATCCTGAAGCACATTGATGTTAGCCAGTTTCAGGGCCGTACCTTCAAGAGAATACTTAAAATCATATACCCCCGAAAACTGTTTCTTGTCGAAACCACCCATATAGCCTGTGATCTCGCTTTTGATATCCGACAGATTGCTGTCCGACAGCTGGGTATCTTCCGCTTTTCCGGCATCGAACAGCTCTTTCAGCTGCCCGCTCTCATCGATGCTGCACACAAGCTTCCCGAACCCAACCCGTTCTCCTTCCCGGGCGTAATAATTAATATAACCGGAGTCATCGCTTGTAACTATAGTTTCATCACGCAGTGCAATTCCCTGGTAAACGTTCCCTATGGAAAGAGAACCATTTTTCACTTCGTATCCCATTATATGCTTTTGTGTAAAATATAGAAAAACACAGATAACTACATATACGAAAATGACACTAAAAATAATAATCCCAAGATTAATATTCAGCGGTCTTCTGTATTGTCTGATTTTTCTATTGGAAGAACCGTTTCCGCGGGATGTTCCGCTTCCGTTTTCTCTGACAGCCAATCCACATACCTCCGGGTAAAAAACGATACAAATGATGCCAATTCTTGCCGGTACTCCATCCGGCCAATGCATTAAAAAGCCCCGGAAAGCATCCGAGGCTCTTTTCCTTTATTTTTAAAGAGATACAATAATCTTCGATTTCAGGCTTTCCGGCAAATCTTGTTCATCAAGGGAAATGCTGAGGATGAAATCAACCTGGAACATTTCGCTGATTTTTTCCAATTTAGTGATAACAGGAAGGATATCACCATCTTCGAGATGGGCAATCTTCAGGAAGCTGTCCAAAAACATTTTCTCAAGATCCCGATCCTGAGAAACAATACCACAGATAAAACCTAAAAATTCTGAACTGTTTTCCACCATGAATTCACTTACATCAATCAGCCTGACTTTGTTATTCAGTTCATACATATGCTTCGTACTTTTGTCCAAATAGACAATATTTCCGGAGACTTCTTTTACTTCGGTGTTTACTTTATCCAATAATTGTTTTGTCTTGCCTTTCCCCTTCTTGCCTACGATTAACTGAACCATTGTAATCCCTCCTAAAGTAAATTGGCGTTTATAAGCGCCTTTTAGATATGATATTATTATAGTTGATATCTGTTTAAAAAACAACCTTTTTAATGAATAACATTCAAAAGCTCTGTCATCTCCGTATAGAGGATCGGTTTCTCTTTGGAACGCAGAATTACGGAAATATAGGGATTACCAGAGGTATCTTTACTGAGCAGAATCAGGCAGTTCCCGGCCGCGCTGGTCGTCCCGGTTTTACCGCCGATAATGGTAACCTGCTCCGGGGCCTTGTAATTGCCGTTCAGATACTGGTTTGTCGTTTTCAGGGACATGGATTTGGAATTCCCGTCTTTATCCATATATACCGTTTCATAGCTTGTCATATGAATGATTTCGTTAATCAGATCTTTTTTTAATGCCTCATTAAAGATTAGATAGAGATCATAAGCTGTTACGTAATGGTTGTCCGCAGTCAGTCCGTGGGGATTTACAAAATGGCTGTTCGTGGCGCCTATCGCCACAGCCTCTTTATTCATCATCTCAGCGAAACCTTCTATGCTTCCGCCGATATGGACTGCTATTGCCGCCGCCGCATCATTGGCGGAATGGATAAGAAGCGCATGCAGCGCCTGATTCAGTGTGAGCTGATCCCCTGTCTTTAAGCCGCACAGCACGGCTCCGGACTCTGTTATGTTGGCCTCGTCGGTAACCGTTATCATATCATCCGGATTCCCGTATTTAAGAGCGACCAGGGCAGTCATTATTTTGGTAAGACTGGCCGGCTGAAGCCTTTCGTGGACATTCTTGGCATACATTACGTTATTTTTGTTAAGATCAAAAAGCCCGGCGGCCGTAGCCTCCGACATATCCACCGTATCGATTTCCGTTCCCACATCTCCTGTTACCACACAGAGATCATCGGCAAAGGAGTCCGCCACAACACTGGAAACTTCATTGACCACACGATAACTGGACACTTCATAATCCGGGTCATAAGCAAAGGGCAGCTCCTCTTTTCCGCAGCCGGTCAGGGCTCCTGCCGACAGGATAACTATCAGGCAGACAGCCGCAGCCTTGGAACGAATTCTAAATTTTTGCTTATTTGTACATTTCACGCCATTCCAAATCCCCTCTGTCAAGTGATTTGATTAACAGTTCAGCTGTCGCAAGATTGGTCGCCAATGGAATATTATGGATATCGCACAGACGAACCACATTGTTTACATCCGGTTCGTGAGACTTGGGTGTAAGCGGATCCCTCAGGAAAATGACCAAATCGATCTGATTATGCTCAATCTGGGCACCTATCTGCTGTTCGCCTCCCAGATGACCGGCCAGAAATTTGTGGACGTTCAGGTTGGTCACCTCTTCTATCAGCCTTCCTGTTGTACCCGTGGCAAAAAGTACATTTTTGGTTAAAATCCCTCTGTAAGCGATACAAAAATTCTGCATCAGCTTCTTCTTTGCGTCATGCGCAATCAATGCAATATTCATAGCAACCTTCTCCTATACTAGTATAAATTTTTTCTCTGCAATCGCACATTCAGTACAAATCCCATACCGATAAACAGGCTGACAAGGGACGTCAGGCCATTGCTTACAAACGGCAGCGGGATTCCTGTATTAGGCATAATCATTGTGGTTACCGCTATGTTCATAAAGCTCTGGAAACCTATTACAGCGGCCATTCCGGAGGCGATAATCATTCCGGCGGTATCCTTTGCAGTCCTTGCTATGCAGATGCACTCAAGAGCTATGAGCATCAACAGCACAATCACCGCACAGGAACCCACAAAACCCATCTCTTCCCCGATTACGGCAAATATGAAATCCGTCTCCGGTTCTGAAATAAAATTGCCATTTTTTACTGATGCTATTACATTATTATTCAGGCCTTTCCCCCATAATTGGCCTGAACCAATCGCCATCACTGAATTGAGCTGCTGATAAGCCTCGGCATCCGCATATTTTTCCGGGTTAAGCCATGCCAGGATACGGGTCAGCTGATAATTCTGAATCAACTGCTGTCCCGGCTGCATTACCAAATAAAAAGCAACCGCCAGCGACGGAACAATTACAGCCAAAACGCCTCCTATAATCTTGTAATTCAAACCGCCCACAAACATCAGTACGCAGAAAAGAATACAATACAGAATCGTGGTGGACAGGTTCGGCTCTTTGTATACAAGGATAATAGCCGGCAGCATCAATCCCACACACAGGATAAGTATTTTGAATGTATTCAACTTCTCCTTATACTTCATAATAAACTGTGCATAGAATAAAATCAATAATATTTTTGCAATTTCTGATGGTTGGAACTGAAACAGGTGGGGAATATTAATCCATCTTGTTGCCCCGTTTACCTTTTCTCCCCAGATTAAAACAGCGATTAGCATACCGATGGAAAAAATATAATAAAACCAGTAAAGCCTCAGCAGCTGGGAATAGTCGATCAATGATATGATAATCATAATGACCATTCCCATTGCAACACCGGCAATCTGCCTTTCCTGCAGAGATTCCTTCGCGCTGCCCACCGCCATAATACCGATGATGGATATGGCAAGAACCAGCAGAACCAGCTTGAAGTCGTAATTCCTTAATTTGTATCTTTTCAGCATTCTTTCCTCCAACTGCGACAGCAGTCTGCGCCTGAGCACTTTCCGCCCGGAGCTTTTTTAAGCTCTTGGCGGCAACGCATGTAAAAACTAATTATGAAGGTCCAGAATGGGGATATCCGCGTACAGGGTAGGATTTTTACCTCTTCCCCGCGCCGTGGATTTGCTGATCTGTATCTCCATATTGTTTGTATCTATCTTCATGTATTTGGATATGACTTTTGCAATATCCTGCTTGATCATTTCAAGCATTTCAGGCGAACAGCCCGCCCGATCGGAAATCAGCAGTATTTTCAGTCTGTCCTTGGCAATTTCCCTGGAAGTTTTCTTTTTGAATAAATTTGGTAATCTCATGATATCCGCCCCTCCTGACTCTTATGAAAGATTCCGGTAAACCTTGCCCACAAGGAGACCGGATGTTCCAGATCCAGGAATGGCACTTCCTTTCCCAGGACTCTGAGGCAGATATTCTGATAAGCTTGTCCCGCCAGCGTATTGTTCCCTACAAGAGGCTCTCCCTGGTTTGTGGCAATAACCACGTTCTCATCATCAGGTACTATGCCGATAAGAGGAATGGAAAGGATATCCACCACATCCTCCGGCGTCATCATATCCCCGCGCTTTACCATATCGAAGCGCATACGGTTGATGACCAGTTCAATCTGGCTGAATTCATGTGCTTCCAGCAGCCCTACAATGCGGTCTGCATCGCGGATGGCGGAGACCTCCGGGGTAGTCACCACCAGAGCATGATCCGCTCCGGCTATAGCGTTCTTGAACCCCTGTTCAATGCCTGCAGGACAGTCCAGTATAATATAATCAAACTGCTCCTTAAGATGATCGATTAATTTAATCATCTGGCTTTCATTGACGGCTGTTTTATCCCTAGTTTGTGCGGAAGGGAGCAAATACAGGCTGCTGTATCTTTTGTCTTTAATCAGGGCCTGCTTCACCCTGCAGTTTCCTTCCACCACATCCACCAGATTATATACAATCCGGTTTTCCAGTCCCATAACCACATCCAGGTTGCGAAGGCCTATATCGGTATCGATTAAGACAACCTTCTTTCCCATGGCGGCGAGACCTGTGCCCACATTTGCAGATGTGGTTGTTTTACCCACACCGCCTTTTCCTGATGTAACTACAATTACTTCACTCATGCAAATACCTCCGGTTAGAAATATTTGTTCCCTGAGCGCTCCTGGAACTTACTGAACGTTCAGTAATTCATTCGTAATTGGTTTCAGGATTATGCGTTCTTTTTCCACATAAGCCGTCTGCGGCTGTATTTTAGGAGAATGGCCCGCGTAGCGTGTCAAACGTTGTTTTTCATTGGTAATATATTTGAAATCCCCGATTTTGATTTTTTGCGGGGCCATTTCAAGCGCTGCCACATAATGTCCGGGCCGGCCGTTTCCGCCTGCGTAAGCATTCCCCCGCAGGCTTCCCAGCACAACAATATCCCCGGCGGCAATCACACTGGAACCGGGATTTACATCCCCCAGCACAATAATGCTGGATTCCGTTTCCAGGATCTGCCCCTTTCGCAGGGTCCCCCGGTAGAATTGTCCCACGGATTCCTCTTCTTCCCTTTTTCGCCGGTAAGCTTCCAGAGCTTTGCCGTAAATACGGCTTTTCTCTTCATCTTCCCCAACAATACAGGTTATATTTAAATGGGAATTCACCCGGACGGCTTCTATCAGGCGGTCCTCCTCCTCAAAGGATAAATCCCGCCCTTCAAAAGAAACCGCCACAGTGGCATCCCTGAAGAATTCTTTCGATTCTTTAAACTTGTCCGCCACTTCTTCCAGCAGCTGTTCAAATTCCATATTGCCGTCCAGATACAGGGTAATCCCATTCCGGAAGCTTTTTACAATTACCGCATTTTTCATATCTGCTCCTGTCCCGATAGCTTCTGACAATTCCTGACGGAATCCGTTAATCTCCGGTATTGGTAACAGCTTCCAGATGGCTGGCCGTACCGCCCAGGATCTCTTCCTCATTATCCGGATTGAAATAATACTGCATTACCTTACAGGATATCTGTGCAGCATAGTCGGAAGCATATCCGTTACCGATTCTGGTTGCAATGGCTATTTCCGGGTTGTCATAAGGCGCATACCCCACGAAAAGAGCATGGGCGGGGCGCAGCTTATTCTCATCTGCCGTACCTGTCTTACCTGCGGCAAATACGCCTGCATCGCCAAAATACTTCTTATTTTCCACGACACCTCTCATACCGCTGTGAATGGCATCCCAGTATGCGGTAGGCATCTCTATGGTATTACGGACCTCAGGAGTAAAATCCTCCAAAAGGTTTCCGTTGCGGTCAGTCACACGATCCAGCAGGCTCAAATTATAACAGGTACCGCTGTTTGCCACGGTCGCCACATATCTGGCAAGCCCTACTGTTGTATAGTTATGCTCCCCCTGTCCGATTGCTGACTGGGACGGGTTTACCATGGAAAACTGCGGGGTGGATTCTTCGATTTCTATTCCTGATTTTTCCGTCAGCCCATAAAGGTCCGCATATTCCCGCATCCGGTTATTGGCGAGTTCAAAATTGGTACCGCTTTCCGAATCCCCGGAAAGGCCGAAACGGTAACCCATTTCATAGAAGAAATAGTTACAGGAATGGGTCAGGGCCTGGGATACATTCAGATTCCCATGACCGTAGATATTCCAGCACCTGAAAACAGCATCGGAATAACGGGTAAAGCTTCCCACACAGTCCACCGTACTTCTGGTATCAACGATTCCTTCCATCAGGGCGGCTGAGGCAACCACCATTTTGTAGGTGGATCCGGGTGCACTCCGCATCTGTGTGGCATAATCCCACAGAGGCAGGGACAAATCGTTCTGCAGGCTGGCATAATAATCGGCATCAATGCCGTTGGCCAGCTTATTATTGTCATAACTCGGATAGCTGACAAGCGCCAGCACTTCTCCGGTATTCGGATCCACGATAACACAGGAGCCGGAAAAAGGATCCAGAGCCAGCTGGGCAGGCGTAATCTGAAGGTTTTCAATCAGACTGCGCATAAAGGTATAGGCGGAGACGCTGCCGTTTTCCAGACCCGCTTTCTCCTCTTCGGAAACAGATACAAGCCCCTGTTCCAGAAGCACCAGACATATCTGCCTGCCATTGATGGAATTATCGCGGATCATATATTTATACAGCTTCTTATGAAATGCCGTTTTGTCCAGTTCCAGGCTGATATATTCCACAAGCCTGTCAAATACTTCCGAGGAATCCGCATACTGGGTATCCATATCCAGCCTGCTCACGTCCACCCAGTTCCGGGAGATGGCGTATTCCAGAAATTCACTTAAGGAAATACTCTCTTCCTCCGACCAGGCCTTATAGGTTTCATCTTTGCTGTCTACCGAAAGCACTTTGGTATCGTTAATCAGAAGATTGGTCACAATGTAGCTTTCATAACTCTGGTATTCCTCAGACAGCTGGTTATAAGGGGTTCTCCCGTTATAAAGTTCTTCGGTAAGCCAGTTCCAAACCTGTTCTTTTTTCCGTAAAAAAGCCTGCTGAACCGCACGTTCATTTACCCCCGCTTCACCGGCGGACAGATGCTCCAGGCTGATTACGTTGTTATTGAACAAAGCGAAATAAACATCGTCAATAGGAATCTTGATTGTAGAGGCTTTTTGATTAGGCCCCAGCTTGAATTCCTTAATATTCTCTATCTTATCCAGAAGCAGGCCGGCAATACTCCGTTCCAGAATATTATAAACCGCTTCCTGCAAATCGGCATCCAGTGTGAGATATACATCATTTCCGGCAACCGGATCCACCCGGCCCTCCGAATCGATTTCTTTGCCCAGGTTATCCACATAAATGGTTTCACTGCCTTTTTCCCCCTGGAGATAGGTTTCCATAACCTTTTCGATTCCGGATTTACCTACCGTATCGTTCATCTCATAACGTTCCGGTTCCTCCTCCCCCCGGCTTGTCTCCTCATTCAGGCTCTTGAGTTCCTCCGAGGAAATTTTTCCGGTATAGCCGATGATATGGGAAAAATAAGTTCCGTTTATATAGCGCCTTATAGTATCCTCCGCGATATCGATCCCAAGAAGCTCTTCGTTGTTTTCTTTAATGGCGGCTACCGTTTTTTCACTTACGTCCGTGGCTATGGTTGTGGGTATGTATTTCTGAAAGCTGTTTGCTTTCATGGCATAGCGGATCGTAATCAGCTTAAGGACTTCCGCCTTTGTATACCCTTTGCCGGGTACAAAGGTATCCTTGTCATCAGGATCCGTCCTTTCCCCGATCTCATAGGTTTTCGCCATGGAATCGATCACATCCTGGGGCGTTGCATTTTTTTCTTTTTCCTTCAGGCTGTCAATGGAGGCATATCCGTAGACATCCGCCAGGAAACGCAGCAGTTTCGTATCCGATACGCTGAAGGCATATTCCCCGTTTTTATCCAGGTAGATATTAAAATCACTGATAATACTGTCACCGTTGCTTTCAATAATATGAATGGTTTCCAGCAGGGTGGCATTCAGATTTTTGTTTTTATTCTTGTTTGATTCATACACATCTTCTATCGTTACGGAATAAGCCAGATCATTATAAGCAAGCAGCTTTCCGTTCCTGTCGAATATCTGTCCCCTGGAACTGGAAATGGAACGTTCCTTTTTTATCTTCAGGGAAAATTCATTCAGATAATTTTCTCCGTTGACAATCTGCAGGACAAAAACCCTGTGAATCAGGGCCCCGCCCATGAGAAGTACAACAAGAGTGAGTACGATCAGCCTGGAATTTATGAAGTTGACAAAATTATCTCTGAATCTCTCAAACAATTATTCATTACTCCTTCTTTCCGCAGCTTCCAGTTTTTTATGTATCAACAGGAGAAGCGGATATACAACAAAAGCAATTACAATCGTATACACGGTTTCCGGCAGAATGACATGGAGGAAATAATATCCGATATCCAGCCTGTTCCTCAGAAGGAACAAAAGCACGTAGCATACGAAATTATAGCCGATATCACTTACTAAAATCAGAATCAACGGCAGTTTGATATCCTCCGGATAAAACATCCTCTGGAACGTGCCGTTGAGAAAACCTACCATCATATAGAGCAGCGCATAAAACCCAATGACATCCCCGCTGAAAATATCCACCAGCAGGCCGCAGAAAAAACCGATAAGCAGGCCGTTCTTTTCCCCGTTCATAAAACCGCAGGATGCGACGAGAATGATAAGCAGGTTCGGCATGATGCTGCTGAATGCAGCTGCCGGAAGGACGCTGGTCTGCAGGATAAAGCAGGATAACACCAGAAGGATCGAGATTAGAATCCTTTTCATCAAATCCCCTCCTCCCTATTCGTTGCCCGTGGTCAGATCCGCTTCCGTGGAATTCTCTGTTTCCATGGGATTCTCCGCTTCCGTGGAATTCTCTGCTTCCATGGAATGCTCCGCTTCCATATCCTGCTGCTTTAACTCCATAATAACCAGGACCTCCTGGATATGCTGAAAATCCACTGCCGGCGTAATGTAACCGAATTTGGTCATGTTGTTGGAGGATGTATTGATCGTGCTGATAAAACCAACAGGTATCCCCGGAAGATATTTACTGCTTATGTTTGAGGTGACTACCTTATCACCTTCTGAAACCTTATTTTCCTTATCGTAAAGCTGTTCAAAATGTATGACTCCGCTGGACATAACGGATTGTAAATCGCCGGAGACCATCAGATTCCCGGAAGTGGAAAGAACCGTTCCATACAGATTGGAATTGTCGGCAATGATGGAAAGCACCCGGGAATAATTGGGGCCTACACTGATCACCCTTCCTGCCAGACCGCTGCCGGCAAGGACGTTCATGTCCACCTGTATGCCGTCGTCGGAGCCTTTATCTATAACAAAGGAATAAAACCAGTTGCTGGAATCACTTGCTATCACCCTGGCGCCGGTTTTTTCGTAATCCGATGTGGCTTTGTCAATATCGTAAAGCTCCCGGAGACTGGCAAGTTCATATTTATCCTGCTGGAGCTGGGCGTTTTCCATGGTAAGGGAATCCACCTGCTCCTTCAGCGCCTGATTTTCGGCGAGCACTTCCTTCAGCTGTCCCATTTCCTCCGCCCGGTCGTAGATATAACCTCCTACGGAAGCGATCCCCTTTTGGAAGGGAACCACCACGTATCCGGCCACCGCCCGAAGAGGGCCTTCAAACAAATCTGTTTTAAAGGTGACAAGCATCAGAAGGACACAAAGCCCTGACAAAAGCAAAAGCAGATATTTACTTGGCAGGGTGAATTTATTTCTTTTTTTCTTGATTACAGGACTCATTTACCCATCCCTTCAATCGCATAGGCAACTGATTTATAATTTTCTTCATTGAGAACCTTGGAAAGGCCGATCACAACGCTTTCCACCGGTCTGTCTGCCACATTTACGCGAAGTCCTGTGTTCTTCCCCAGCTTCTCCGCAAGATGGCTGATCTGGGACGCTCCGCCTGTCAGATAAATTCCATGACGGTATATATCCGCTCCCAGCTCCGGAGGCGTACGCTCCAGAATGACCTTTACACTGTCAATAATGGTATCAAAATGCTCTTCCAGACAGGATACCACCAATTCTGTGGGAATCGTACGTTCCACAGGAAGGCCTGTCACAATATCCCGGCCGAACACTTCCGCACCGGCACCGGCTTCTTCCAGCTCGGAAAGGGATTTCTTAATTCCTTCCGCGGTCTTGCCGCCGATGAGCAGACCGAACTCCTTGCGCACCGTGCTGCGGATTGCCTCGTCGAATTTAAGGCCGCCGGTCTTAATCAGACGGCTCAAAACAATACCTCCCAGAGAAAGGATGGACACTTCCGTAGTATCATAGCCTACATTCACCACAAGCACACCCTGGGAATTTTTAACGTCAATATCGAGGCCCAGGCCGTCCGCCACCGCTTTTTCCACCACCATGATCTTACGGGCTTTCACGTTGGCATCACGGATCAGATCATAAAACGCACGTTTCTCCACCTCCGTGATATCCGTAGGCACCGCAATATAAAAATCAGCCGGTTTGATATTCCCTCCGGACATATCCGTAACAAAGAAACGGATCAGGGTTTCCATATTCTTGATATCCGCAATGACACCATTGCACAGAGGATAAGAAATATGGATGTTTCCGGGGGCTTTTTCGTACATCTCATAGGCAGAATCCCCGTAAGCAAAGACTGTTTTCTTGTTCTGTACGGCTATCATGTTCTTTTCAATCATGATCTTATCATCCGCCGCACTGTAAATCTTAATATTGCTCGTACCTAAATCGATTCCAAAAGCATTCGTAGACAAAATGATTTTCTCCTTCCTTATTTCAACAGGCCGGATTCCCTGAAGCTGACATAACAGTTATCCCCCACGATAATATGATCGATCAGCGGAAGCTGCATCATGCTGCAAAGCTCAGCCAGATGTTTTGTAATTTCAATATCCTGCCCGCTGGGCGATGCGTCGCCGCTGGGATGATTGTGTATCAGCAGGATATGTACGGCGTGGTACTCAAGCGCCACCCGGAATACCTCCCGGGGGGAAACCAGGGAACAGTTCACGGTTCCCCTGGATAATACCCGGTCACAGATCATGCGGTTCTTATTATCAGTCATAACAAGAATCACCTCTTCGGTTTCCAGATACCGCATCCTCTTCATGTAATAGTCTGCCACAGTTTCCGGTTTGGTAAACTGCAATCTGTCACGGGTATCCGCCATGGACAGCCTTCTGGACAGTTCTATGATGCATTTGATTTTTACCGCTTTGACCTGTCCGATGCCATTTACCTTGCACAGGTCAGCTACAGATAAATGCCGGATCCCCAGAAGCCCCTTATCCCTTCCCTTCGGGAGGGAAAGTATCTGCCTTGCTAGCTGCAGGGAACCCATACTCTTTGTGCCGGTCCGGATAATGATAGCCAGCAGTTCTGCTTCGGAAAGAGACTCCGGCCCTGTTGCAAGAAATTTTTCATAAGGCTTCATCTCTTCATAGCATGGTTCTTTTTCATTCTTTTGATTCATTATTTACCCCGTTTCTTCACGTATTCCGAACGCTCCTCACGGGTACCGCCGCCTGTATGTACACGTAAAAGCCGGCTTTATACCGGCCTTACAGCTTATAGAATGCGGTAAATCAGCAATGCAACCACTATCCCCAGTATGCTTGCGATTGTAATTTTGATTGTCAGTGCAAAGGTGATACTCAGGATTCCGAAATCCAGGATAAGAGGGTTCGTCAGCCCAAAGGTCTGTCCAAAGTTCATAAAACTTGAAGGAAACAGGTTTCCGATAAAGCCGCCCAGTACAATCCCGGCCAGAACGAGTATCAGACAAGTCCATCCGTTTTTGCTTTTCATTTTCTTCATTCATTCATCCTTTGTATTTACTGCCATTACCTATATTAGCATACTTCCAAATCCATGTATAGAATCTAAAAGTAAAAAATTTCGCCCTATCCGACAGCGATTGACACCTTCCTTCCGGAATCGGCAGGAGAAGATCTGTTTAATTACGGCAATTGGACGGCTTTCGCCTCGACACAGTGCTGAAGGGATTTTAATATGCCGAATTTTGCATGCGGCCAGGTCAGCCCTCCCTGGAAATACGCGGCATAAGGCGGTTTTAATGGCCCGTCCGCGCTCAGTTCAATGGAGGAGCCGGATACAAAAGCCCCTGCGGCCATAATCACCTGGCTGTCATAACCGGGCATATCCCAGGGTTCGGGCCTTACATAACTGTCAACCGGAGCCGCCTCCTGAATCCCTTCGCAGAAAGCGATAAGCCCTTCCGGTGTTCCGAAGGTCACCGCCTGTATGATATCATGACGGCTTTCTTTTCCGTCCGGCACTACCCGGAGTCCCAGGCGTTCGTAAATATTGGCGGCAAAAACAGCTCCCTTCAGCGCACTGGCAGTGACGGTGGGCGCGAGGAAAAGACCCTGGTAAAACTGGGGCAGGATTCCGAGGGAAGCACCCACTTCCTTTCCCAGCCCCGGTGAGGTAAGCCGGCAGGCCGCATTTTCCACGCATTCCTTTGTCCCCGCTATATATCCGCCGATGGGGGCAAGGCCGCCGCCCGGATTTTTAATCAGGGATCCCACACACATATCGGCTCCCACATCCGAAGGCTCCAGCCGTTCCACGAATTCCCCATAACAGTTATCCACCATACAGAAACAATCCGGTTTGCGTTCTTTGATAAACGAAATCAGCTCCCCGATACGCTGCACGGATAAAGTGGGCCTTGTCTGATACCCCTTAGAACGCTGTATGGTTACCACTCGGGTCCGTTCATTCAGGGCGCCGGCTATCTCTTCATAATCAAAACCGCCGTCAGGCAGCAAATCCACCTGCCGGTAGGTGATTCCATATTCTTTCAGGGATCCTCTGGAGGGGCGGATGCCGATAACCTCTTCCAGCGTATCATAGGGCTTCCCCACAGGGGAAAGCAGTTCATCTCCGGGACGGAGATTACTCATAAGCGCCAGGGCCAGGGCATGGGTTCCGCAGGTAATCTGCGGCCTGACCAGGGCGTCCTCCGTGTGAAATACGGCGGCATAAACCGATTCCAGCGTTTCCCTGCCCAAATCATTATACCCATATCCGGTAGTTCCCAGCAGACAGGCTTCGCTCACTTTATTTTCCTGCATGGCTTTGAGAACCTTCATCTGGTTATATTCCGCCGTTTCATCTATATTGTGAAAACGCTCCTCCAGCTCCTCCAGTATCTGTTTGCCAAAATCGAATACCCGGCCGGATATCCCCAGCTCCCGGTAAAAATCAGTTAAATTGCTTTCGTTCATTGTATCTCCTTCTGTATATGTTCATCCGGTTTTACAGCAGAATCCGTCTTTCCCTGCATTTCTCCAGCATGAAAAGAAGAAGTTCCTCTTCGGAAGGGAATTCCGGCTTTTCCAGCCAAATCACATCCCGTTCCCGCCGGAACCATGTCAGCTGCCTTTTTGCAAAATGGCGGGTGTCTCTCTTAATGAGATAAACGGCCCTTTCCAAATCATACTCTTCTTCCAGATATCCAAGTATTTCCTTATATCCCAACCCCTGCATTGAAACCATGTCCCGGCTGCAGCCGTGTTCCTTCAGCTGTTTCACTTCTTCCACAAGGCCTTCTTTGATCATTTTGTCCACTCTTTTATCGATACGGTCATAAATGGCCTCTCTTTTATCATCCAGGACAAAATAGCAGGCGTTATATGCGGCCTGCCTTTTTTTCTCCAGTTCATTATGCCGGGAGATCTTCTCTCCCGTCTGCATATAAAACTCCAGGGCACGGATCACCCGTTTTACATTGTGGGCATGGATCTGCTCCGCTGATTCCTTATCAACGGCGGCGAGCATTTTATGAAGATATTCCGGCCCTTTTTCGGCAGCAGCCTGCTCCAGCTTCCTGCGGCAGGTGGTATCCCCGGGATTTTCCGTGAAATCAATATCATACAGCACCGACTGGATATAGAAGCCGGTCCCTCCTGCAATGATGGGGATTCTTCCTCTGCTTCTGATATCCTTTATGGCTTTTTTCGCCTGCTGCTGAAAAACAACCACATTAAATTCTTCTTCCGGCTCCATAATATCAATCAGATGATGGGGGATCCCCAGCATTTCATGGCTCCGTATTTTAGCGGATCCGATATCCATATGCCGGTATACCTGCATGGAGTCCGCAGAAATAATTTCCCCGTCCACCCTTTGTGCCAGTTTCAGAGAGAGCGCTGTCTTTCCGACCGCAGTGGGGCCTGTCAGAATGATGAGAGGCTCTTTTTCTTCCATATTTCCTTCTCCTACAGCAAGTGACGCTGTTAAACGATTCTCTTAAATTTCCGTTCCAGCTCATATTTGCTCATGGTAATGATAGTGGGTCTGCCATGAGGGCAATGATATGGATTTTCCAGCTTCAAAAGCTGATCAAGCAGCGCTTCCATCTCCCTGCAGGTCATGGTATGGTTTCCCTTCACTGCGGATTTGCATGCCATGGAAGCCAGCTTTTCCGCAATAACGGCAGGCGCTCCATGAGGCGGCTCCTCCTCCAGTTCATCCAGAATGGCTTCCAAAAAATCCTTTTCGTAATGACCGTATAAATCACAGGGGACCGAGCGGACCGTAAAGGCGTTTCCTCCGAAATCTTCTATTTCAAAGCCCAGTTCTGCAAAATAAGAGGCATACCGTTCCAGCAGATGCGCTTCCCTGGCAGAGAGGTTCAGTACAAGGGGAGGGGTGAGCATCTGGCTGTCCACCGCACCATTTTTCATTTTGCTTACGAGTGCTTCGTACTTCACCTTTTCATGAGCCGCATGCTGATCGATAAAAAGCAGCTTGTCTTCATACTGCGCCAGCCAATAGGTGTCAAAAACCTGTCCCAGGATCCGGTAGCTTTGTACCGCCTCCTTTGTCAGAAGCTTTTCCTCAAAAAGCTCCATCTGTCTGGTTTCCTGCACCTGGTATACTCCCTCCTCTTCCCGGAGCATCTGGCTTAAGCGGCGGGTTTCAAAGGGCTGAGGGGCTTCCGGCCGGGTTCGCGGAGGATGGACCTTTCCCCCGGCGCTTCCGGCGGTGTCCCCACCGCCAATCCGTTGTGCGGCAGTGCTTTTTTCTTCGGGGACAGGCGCCGCCATTTTGTCCGCCGGCCATGGGATACCGGATTCTGCAATCCGTGTTTCTGCTGTCCGTGTTTCCTTTTCAGAGGCAGGTGCCGGTTCCTTTTCAGGGGGAGCTGACAGTTTATCTTCCGGCCGGGAAATCAGGCTCTCTTCTATCCGCTGCCGATTGTCCTGCAAGGAAGAAGGAGCTTCTGTTTTTTCCTCCTTAGCAGCCGGCTTCTGTACAACGGAGGGCCGTGCCGGTTTTTCTTCCAATGTGACGTCCGGTATCATTTCCCTGCGTCTGAGGGCACCCCTTATCTGTTCTTCCAGGAAAGCATACAGGCCCGGCTGATCGTGAAAACGGATTTCCATCTTGGACGGATGGACATTTACGTCTATCCGATCCGGATCAATGGTGAAATGAAGAAGGGCAAAGGGGAATTTATGCTGCATCAGATACGCCTTATACCCTGCCTCCAGCCCCTTGGATAACAGGGGGCTTTTGATGTAACGGCCGTTTACAAAGAAAAATTCAAAATTCCTGTTGGACCGTACGACGGACGGGCTTCCGAGAAAGCCCTGGATTTCCAGGCCCTCCGCAGAAGCGGAGAAAGGAATCAGCTCCTTTATGATTTCCCTTCCATATATCCGATACAGGATTTCCTTTATATCCCCGTTACCCGAGGTATGGAAGCGGACCTGCCCATTCATTATGAACTGGAAGGCCACATCCGGGCGGGAAAGTGCCATATGCTCCATCAGATCGGAAATATAGCTGCCCTCTGTGGCAGAAGATTTCAGGAATTTTTTCCGGACAGGCGTATTGAAAAAGAGTTCCCGGACAATTATCGTTGTCCCTTCCGGCGCACCCACTTCGGAGAATTCCCGTTCTTTTTCCCCCTCCAGACGGTAATGGATCCCCGTTAATTCCTCTTTGGTTTTGGTTATCAGTTCCACCATGGAAACTGCCGCTATACTGGAAAGAGCCTCACCGCGGAAGCCCAGGCTTTTCACCTGATACAAATCCTCCACCGAACGGATCTTACTGGTGGCATGACGGAAAAAAGCCTTCCGCACCTGTTTCTTATCAATCCCTCCGCCGTTATCCGTCACACGGATGAAGGAGCAGCCCCCTTCCTTTATTTCAACAGTCACTGCTCGGGCGCCCGCATCCATGGCATTTTCCACCAGCTCCTTCACAACGCTGGAGGGACGTTCCACCACTTCGCCGGCGGCAATTTTATCAATGGTACTGCTGTCCAGCAGCATGATTTCCGCCATATTCCGCTTCCTTTCCGGTCAATCACCTGTCAATTCTCAGGAACTGATTCAAAATAACTGGTACCATTTACGGCAGTTCCTTACCATCGGTTCTTAAGTTTGTTCTGGAGCCGGTACAGCGTATTCAGGGCATCCAGCGGAGTCATCGTGCTCACCTCCACATTTTTCAGCTCATCCAGCACATCCGCATCCGTTACCGTATCAAACAGGGATATCTGATCCAGTTCCAGTTCGTCATAATGCTCCTGTTTTTTCGAGGGTGCATTCGTTTCCGCAATGGATATACTCTGTACCTTTTCCGTAATATCATTATCGCTGAGCTGTTCCACAATCTCCTTGGCCCGGTCGATAACCAGATCCGGCACCCCGGCCAGTCTGGCAACCTGGATTCCATAGCTTTTATCCGCACCGCCCTTGATTATCTTTCGGAGGAAAACAATATCATCCCCTTTTTCTTTGACGGCGATACAATAATTGTTAACATTGCTCATTTTGCCTTCCAGCTCCGTGAGCTCATGGTAATGGGTGGCAAACAGGGTTTTGGCTCCCAGGAGCTTGCGGTTGCTGATATGCTCGATCACCGCCCATGCAATACTGAGCCCGTCAAAGGTTGAGGTTCCCCTGCCGATTTCATCCAGAATGAGAAGGCTGTTCCGGGTCGCATTCCGCAGGATATTGGCTACCTCACTCATTTCCACCATAAAGGTACTTTGGCCGCTTGCCAGATCATCCGAAGCTCCCACACGGGTGAAAATACGGTCCACAATACCGATATCGGCCTGTCTGGCCGGCACGAAGCTCCCCACCTGAGCCATGAGGACTATGAGTGCGGTCTGCCGCATATAGGTGGATTTGCCTGCCATATTTGGCCCGGTAATAACTGCGATCTGTCTGGAATTATTATCCAGATGAGTGTCATTAGGGATGAACATATCGTGTTCAATCATTTTTTCCACAACCGGATGACGGCCGTCTTTTATATGGATCAGGCCCTTTTCATTTAATTTGGGCCGGGTATACTGGTTCTGTTCTGCCACAAGGGAAAAGGAGCAGAACACATCCAGTCTCGCCACAGCCTTTGCCGTTGTCTGGATTCTCTCGATTTCGCCGGCTATTCTTTCTCTTATTACGCAGAACAAATCATACTCCAGCGTACAAAGCTTGTCCTCCGCATTCAGGATGGTATCCTCAAGCTCCTTCAGCCGCGGGGTGGTATATCGTTCCGCATTGGTGAGCGTCTGCTTTCTCACATAATCATCAGGCACCATACCCAGATAGGATTTGGTCACCTCCAGATAATAACCGAATACCTTGTTATATTTGACCCGCAGATTTTTGATTCCGGTACGCTCCCGTTCCGTATTTTCCAGCTCCGCCAGCCAGGTTTTTCCTTCCGTCTTGGCTCTGCGGAGGGTGTCGATATCTTCGTTATACCCTTCCTTAATCATACCGCCTTCCCGTATGGTAATGGGAGGCTCCTCCTCTATGGATTCCCCGATCAACCCAAATAAATCCTCCAGGCCGTCGATTTCCGACTCGATTTTCTGGTTCGCGTCACCGGGAATCTCCTTCAGCACCGTTTTGATATGGGGGAGCATTTCCATGGAATTGCGGAAGGCAATTAAATCTCTGGGATTGGCCGTTTTGTAGCTCACCTTTCCCAGAAGCCTTTCCAGATCATAAATAGGGTTCAGGTATTCCCGCAGTTCATCTCTCGCAAGAGGGTTATTGCAGAAGGCCTCCACCGCATCCAGGCGTTCTTCCATCTGCTGCTTATGTATCAGGGGCTGTTCCAGGAAGCTGCGCAGCATTCGCGCTCCCATTGCCGTCCTCGTCTTGTCCAGCACCCACAGCAGGGAGCCTCTCTTCTGTTTTTCCCGCAGAGTCTCGGTGAGCTCCAGGTTCCTTCTGGTGGAACTGTCCAGAAGCATATAACGGTTTGTCAGATAAGGCTCGATATGTGTGAAATGACTCAGCGGTATTTTCTGTGTATCATATAAATAGGAAAGAAGTGCTCCGGCCGCAATCACTCCATTGGGAAACTCATCCACACCAAGCCCGGACAGGGAATTAACACCAAAGTGCTTCAGCAGGCACTTCCGGCACAGATCATCATCAAAATAATGCGGTTCCAGAGAATATATGGTTATCCGCAGCCTTTCCTTCAAATCCTCCAGTTCCACTCCGCTGACCAGAAAAGCATCGTTGCATATAATCTCCGAAGGCGCGTACTTCATGACTTCATCCAGCAGCTTCCTGTTATCCTCAACTTCAGTTAACAGATAATCGCCGGTCGTTACGTCCGCTACGGAAATGCCGGTCTTCCCCGCAAAATAGGCAATACACATCAGAAAATTATTTTTATTTTCCTCAAGGGCCTGGATATTCAGATTGGTTCCGGGTGTTACGATACGCACGACCTCACGTTTAACAAGCCCCTTGGCCAGCTTGGGATCCTCCACCTGTTCACAGATGGCAACCTTATAGCCCTTACCCACCAGCCTGCTCAAATACCCTTCCACTGCATGGTAAGGCACGCCGCACATCGGCGCCCGTTCCTCCATCCCGCAGTTTTTACCGGTAAGCGTCAGTTCCAGCTCTCTGGATACCGTAAGCGCATCCTCAAAAAACATTTCATAAAAATCTCCGAGACGATAAAACAGAATACAGTCCTCATACTGCTTTTTCGTTTCCATATATTGCTGCATCATCGGCGTCATTTCTGCCATTTCAAACGTTTCTCCTTTGTATTTCCCAATAAAATCCGCAAGCATACATCAATAAAATATAGCACAATTTGGCGAAAATGTAAATCGTAACTAACAGCAGGAATGCAGATAAAAAAAGCTGGTTCCGCCATGTTTTTTTATCTGCATCCTAACAGCAGGAAATGGGATAAATAAAAAACAGTTCTGCACAAATCGGCAAAACTGCTTTCTTTTCTAATCCCTGAACCCGTCGGCAATGTGGGTTTATTGAGAATACTTGATGCATCCGTTCCGGAATAGATAATACATTTTGGGGGAATGATATCAAATAAACAATTTTTCTCAATTGTTACTCCGGTACTTTCTGCACCAAATTCTCAACCCACGATATGCCGCATCCCTGTTCCGGGATGCAACGAATGTATTATAACATACTTTTGGCTAAAATGGTGCACAAAAATAAATTTTATTTCAATTACTACCAAAGAGTAGCGTTTTTCTGTAACGGACATTTGTTTTCCTGTAATATATTATTTTGTATTTCGGGAAAACGTATAAATTTGTCAACAATCACACGCAAGGCTGCTTTTTCGGGTATTTTTTTCCAAGATAACGAGCAAATTTTTGGTAAAATTCTTCTTTTCGGGAACGGGAAATCGACAGTGCCGTCCCATCCATGAGAACCAGCAGATTTCCCTCAACCTTTGCCACATGCTTGAGATTTACTATATAACTGTTGTGGGCGTAGGCAAAATCCTGTGTTTCCAGTGCGGCATACATATCTGCAAGGCGGGAATTGCAGTTTACCGGATTTTCTTCCTTCTCCCGGCTGGACCATATCTGGCAGCCTCTTTTTTTCAGGGAGATATACAGGATACTGTCAGAATCAATCTGCATCATTTTCCCTTTATAGACAGCCGTGACATAGACATGCTTCTGCCGGTTTACCGCTTCTTTTAAAATGGCGCTCATATCTTCTTTCCCTTTGGTGAGAAGTTCCTGTTTCAAAAGATAACGGTAGGGATAAACCTTGAACATTTCCGGCGTGGGCATAGCCACACCGGTAACGAAGGCAAGCACTGCCTTTCGGTTCTGGCTGCGGAAAGCAAATGCCGTCTCCTGTCCGTCCATCCCGTCCATTTGGATATCCAGAAAAAGGATATCATGTTCGGCAAGAATATCCTCCATCAATTCTTCACCGGAAGCATATTCCATAATATGTATGGGAATGCCTGAATCACAGGCTGTCTTTCTGAGCAGCTGGCCCAATATATTCCTGTCGGCCTGGGAATCGTCACAAACCGCAATTTTAAGTTCTATTTCCACATCAGTCAACCTTCCCTTTATCCGCCTGTCCCGTCAATCCGTCACAGCGGCTCTGCACGGGCAGGCATACAGTTACACAAAATATATCGGCATGGATATCAAAATCAATAAGCCCGCGGTTGTTTTCTATGAGTTCCCGCACATGCTTCAGGCCGATGCCATGCCTTGTCCGATCTTCTTTTACGGTCAGGAAGCTTCCTTTTCTGCAGACTGCTTTCTCCCTGCAGCTGTTTTCCAGCCGTATGACTGCATAATTACGGTCGGTATCCATAAACATCCTGAGATCAATGCTCCTTCCGCCCTCCGGACAGCGCTGTGCAGCTTCCAGGGCGTTATCCAGAAGGTTGCTCATAATACTGATAAAGTCATAGTCCTTTATGTCCCCTGCCCGGAAGCCCGGTTCCACAAAAATATCCATGGGAATCCTTTCCGAATCCGCTTTCCGCTTCTTTTCATTTAATATGAAATTCAATATCCCGTTGGCGGAATAATGTGTTTCCTCCGCTTTGGATATATCTGCATGGATATCTCTGACAATTTCCTGTATTTTACCGTTTTGATTTTCTCCCGCAAGATAGCTGAGAGTATTCAGGTATCTGTTTATATCATGCAAAACCTGCCTGTAATTCTGGGTGACATGTTCCAGCTGGGCATAATTCTCCGTTTCCATACGGCTCTTCATCTGCAGAAGCTTCTGCTCGGTTATCTGGGACTGCATCTGTACATTCCTGTGATATATCTCCAGCAGGATGATATTGAAAACGGCAAGCAAAGCACAGATTACCGTAAGCATCAGCCTCTCTCCGGCAGAAACCTCCACATCCGCATACAAGGTTACCTGATATACGATCCGGATAAGGAGGAGGGAGAGGGCCGGGCACAGCAGAAAGGGGAGCGGGACGGAAGCCTCTTTATTCTGCAGTCTGCCCTGCATCAGTCTGATTACCACATATATCAGCAAAATGGCAAACAGCTTGGCGGCAAGGATAACCGCGATTTTCCCGGCGTCGATATCCGGTATGATATATGTCCCTCCATAGCCGGCACCGATTACGATATCCTCACAGAAAATGACCAGTAAAATTTCGATGATGTTAAAGTACAGGATCTGCCTGCGGTTTCCTTCAAACATAAGAAGGGCGGAAATTATATAGATGAAAACAGTCCCGAGCAGATTAACAGGAACGCTGCCTGCATAGTTGACAAGCGACATATAAAGGAGGATTATTCCCCGGATTCCAAGGCGCAGGGTAACATTCTTCATTTTATAATCAAAGAAACTTCTCATGAAGAGGTTCCATATATAACATTCCAGAATATTTGTCACGATAATGACGGACACTTCCTCCAGCCCCATATCTTATCCTTTTCCTTCCTTAATGACTCCAGATGCAAATTTTTCCCTTCAGCCTGCATTTTTTTCCGTTCGGGTTGCTTATTTCCTTATTATCTTTCATAATTCTATATATCTTATTACGTATGACTGAGGAGGAATTACAAGAATGAAAAAACTATGGACAGTTACCGCAGCGGATGGGATGAACCATACCATTGAATACAAGGGACGCAACCTGCTTGTTGACGGCCAGAAATACCCGCTGAAATCATCCAACTGGTTTATCCAGATGATTGATTATGCCATCAACTTCGGAGAAACACAGTGCCGGCTTGTAGTGCTGGGAAATAAAGTGGATTTAGCTGTCAACGGACGGTATCTGGGAAGCGGCGAGACTTATCAGCCTATCGCAAGCCTGCCCGTATATGTATCCGTTCTTGCAGGTATCAGCTGTGTACTCGGCTTTTTGATGAACAGCTGGCTGGGGCTCTGTCTTGGCGTACTTATTGGTGTTATGTATTTCAACCTTGCACTGAAGAAGAAAAACGGCATTGTGGTTGTCGCCTTCATCATTGCTTCCATCCTTCAGGTTGCTCTGGGAATCGGTGTTGCTTTCCTTCTTGCCTGAGTCTGATAACCATCTGCAGGGAATTAACAGGAGTATGATTTAATGGATAACTATAATTATCAGCCGGATAACAACCAAAACTACCAGAATGGATATCCTCAGGGAGGTCCCTATCCCGGCCAGCAGCAGCCGGGTCCTGCGCCGGGGCAGAACCCAAATCCGGGCTACGGCCAGAATCCGAACTATAATCCCCAGGCCGGTCCTTATCCGGGACAGGGGTACAGCCAGCCTTACCAGGGCTACAGCCAGGGACCGGTAGTTATAAACCAGCTTGAACATAAAAGAGATAATCTGGCCGTTTGTTCTCTCGTATTCGGTATTATGGGCGGCGTTTTCAGCTGGATACTCGTTATCCCTCTCGTATGCTGTATCGCAGGACTGATTATGGGTATTATAAGCCTGGTAAAGACAGGCCAGCATACCGGCCTTGCATTGGGAGGCGTTATTGTCTCCGCAATCAGCCTTGTTATCAGTGTTGTATTTACATTGCTTTATATTGTTCTGTTATAATGAATTAATTTGTCTGGTGCAATGTGGCCGGGAGCATTCGCTCCCGGCCGTTTTTATTCCCGCGGGCCGTTTTCTTTATCTCTAACGCCATGTATTCCAGAAGGGTTTCATAAAGGCATAAACCGCCAGAGGAATTACCGCAGAATTAATGAGGGAAATGATAATATCACTGCCGAACAATGTTACATTTACTGCGAACATAACGATTTCCGACAGGCAGATGATGTAAAAGCCAAACTTACGCCTGTTAAATAACAGAATACTGATGCCCGCAATCTGCATAAGTTCCAGGAGCATGCCGGCCGCGGCGGCGGATGCATTAGCCAGCAGAAAGGTTCTTCCATAAAACAGAAAGGTCATGATATCCATGACTAGGAACACCCAGAGGCAGATTTTCAGGCCTTTTGACATTCGCCCTCACCTCCTGCTCTTTCGCCCAGGAAATAAAAGCCTTTGTATTCCTTCAGATAAACCGGTACAAGATTACCGATCAGGGAAACGTCCCCGGGAAAATGAACCAGTGTATTATTGGAGAGCCTGCCCGTGACCAGACTGGAATCCTGTTCATTCTGTTCTTCCACAAGAGCCTCCAGGGTCAGTCCGGAGAGCTGTCTGACCCGTTCCCTCGCCGTTTCCTGTACCGTCTTTAATACCTTGTCAAATCCAGCTTTTATCACTTCCTCCGAAACCTGGTTTTCCATGGCTGCGGCCGGTGTCCCGGTCCTCTTGGAATAAATAAAGGTAAAAGCATTGTCAAAACGCACTTTTTTAATAACATCTATCGTTTCTTCCACATCCTCCGGGGTTTCACCGGGAAAACCAACGATGATATCCGTTGTCAGCGCGATATCCGGCATGGCCCGGCGGATTTTATCCACCAGCTCCAGGTACTGTTCTTTGGTATACCTGCGGTTCATCGCCTGAAGGATTCTTGTGGAGCCTGACTGCAGCGGCAGATGAAGGTGCCTGCAGATCTTGGTGGATGCCGCCATCACCCGGATCAGTTCATCGGATAAATCCTTAGGATGGGAAGTCATAAAACGAATCCGTTTCAGGCCGTCTATTTTTTCCACTTCCTCAAGAAGGCGGGCAAAACTCATGGGTTCCTCCAGATTTTTACCATAGGAATTAACATTCTGTCCAAGCAGCATGATTTCCACCACACCGTCCGCCACCAGATTTTCGATTTCCTTTATAATATCTTTAGGGCTCCGGCTTCTCTCACGTCCCCGTACATAAGGTACAATACAATAGCTGCAGAAATTGTTGCACCCAAACATAATATTGATGCCGGATTTAAAGGAATATTTTCTTTCAACCGGCAGATCCTCTACAATTCTATCCGTTTTCTGCCAGATATCCACAATCATTCCCTGCTGCTCCCATACCGAAGCAAGAAGCTCAGCAAATTTGTAAATGTTATGCGTTCCGAAAATCAAGTCCACAAACCGGTAGCTTTTCTTGATTTTCTCTATCGTACCCGGTTCCTGCATCATGCAGCCGCACAGAGCGATCTTCATATGGGGATTTTTCTTTTTCAGGCTGTTTAAATGCCCGAGCCTGCCGTATACTCTCTGGTCTGCGTTATCGCGTACCGTACAGGTATTATAAATATCAAAATCCGCTTCTTCCTTGTCTGTAAGCAGGTAACCGGCCTGCTCCAGAATACCGGAAAGCTTTTCCGAATCCCTGGCATTCATCTGGCAGCCGAAAGTGGTTACGCAGGCGGTAAGCTTCCTGCCAAGCCTTTTTTCCTCTTCCGCCACATAAATACGGCATATTTTCAGAAAATAATATTGTCTGGCCGGCTCCTCAAGAGGCGGCTGGGAGGAAAGATCAATGCTTTCCAGTATATAGTCCAAATCTTTGTTATTCATCCTTTGTTCCTTACTTGATTTTCCGATTCCACTACGTTTTCTTCCGTCTGTGCAGTAAATGCGCAGATCTGTCTGAACTTCAGCCAATACCGTTCTCTGTATACAGAGCGATAATATTCAGCACGATTTCCACACATTTTTCCATAGATTCTATACAAACATATTCATATCTGCCATGATAGTTCATACCGCCGGTACACAGATTCGGACAGGGAAGTCCCATGAAGGAGAGCCTGGCACCGTCCGTCCCGCCGCGGATAGGGGAAATAAGAGGGGTTACCCCGGCTTTTTCCATCGCTTTCACCGCGGTATCGATTAAATGGGCATTTTCAGGGTAGATCTTTTCTTTCATATTATAATAGCTGTCCTGCATTTCCAGGGTAAATACTTCTTTTCCGTATTTCTTATTCAGGAACTCTGCGGCTTCCCTGAAATAGGTTTTCTTCTTTTCGAACAGTTCCCTGGAATGATCGCGGATAATATAATCCACCTGAGCGCTTTCCACGCTCCCTGTTATTCTGTCCGGGTGATAAAAGCCCTCATACATTTCCGTAGAAGCAGGGTTCTCAAAAACAGGAAGAAGGGACTGGAATTCCTGGGCCAGCAGGATGGCGTTGCGCATCTTATTTTTGGCGCTTCCCGGATGCACACTATAGCCATGGACATGAAGCCTGGCTCCTGCAGCATTGAAATTCTCATATTCCAGTTCTCCCAGGGCACCTCCGTCCACGGTATAAGCGAAATCCGCCTGAAAGCCTTCCACGTCAAAGTGATCCACACCGCAGCCCACTTCCTCATCCGGGGTAAAGGCAATACGAATCGTGCCATGCTCTATTTCCGGATGGGCCAGCAGGGTCTGTGCCATTGTCATAATTTCCGCCACACCGGCTTTGTCATCCGCACCCAGAAGTGTGGTTCCGTCCGTTACGATCAGGCTTTTCCCCACATAATCCGAAAGCTCGGGATTTTCTTCTGCCGGCAGTACAATCTGCTGCTCTTCATTCAGGACAATATCCCCGCCTTCGTAATTTTCCACAATACGCGGTTTCACATTTTTACCGCTTACGGCAGGCGAGGTATCCATATGGGCGATAAATCCCAGAACAGGCACCTTTTTGCCGTCCTCCTTCCGGTTGGAAGGAAGGGTGGCATACACATAGCCATAGGTTTCATCCATCCTTACATCGGCAGCACCCATCTCCTTCAGTTCACGCGTCAGCAGACGCGCCAGATCCTTTTGCTTTTCCGTACTGGGAAAGGTGGTGCTGTCTTCATCCGACTGGGTATCTATTTTCACATATCTTAAGAATTTATCTACAACTGCACTCATTTTCATCTCCTGTGTAACGGTTCAGGTATTAAACCGTTACTCTCCTTTTCCTTTTTCTGTTTCCGCAGCCGTCAGGGACGGATTTGGCCGTTCCCGCGGATCGCATATTTATAGGTGGTCAGCTCCTTCAGACCCATCGGGCCTCTTGCATGAAGCTTCTGGGTACTGATCCCGATTTCCGCACCGAAGCCGAATTCAAAGCCATCGGTAAAGCGGGTGGATGCATTCACATAGACACAGGCGGAGTCCACTTCATTCAAAAACCGTTCTGCATTTTCGCCGTTCTCCGTAATGATGGAGTCGGAATGCCCGGTATTATAATGATTGATATGGGCGATTGCCTCATCCAGGGTATCTGCTGTTTTCACGGAAAGGATATAGTCCAGGTATTCCTTCCCATAATCCTCCGGTGCTGCGGGAACCGCTCCGGGAACGCAGAGTAACGTCCTTTCATCCCCGCGTATTTCCACCTTTTTCTGCTGCAGAGCCTCTGCAAGGGCAGGGAGGATTTTCTCTCTCATTTTTTCATGGATTATCAGGGATTCACAGGCATTACATACCCCGATACGCTGGGTTTTGGCATTTATGATAATGGGGATCGCTTTTTCCGGATCCGCATATTCATCCACATAAATATGGCAGTTCCCGGTACCGGTTTCTATGACCGGTACCGTACTGTTTTCCACAACGGCACGGATAAGGCCGGCGCCACCTCTGGGAATCAGCACATCCACATAATTGTTCAGCTTCATAAAGCGGGAAGTGGTTTCCCTGTCCGTATCCGTAATCAACTGAATGGCATCCACACAGGCGCCGCTGAGGGAAAGGGATTTGCGTATGCTTTCCGTTATGGCCGTATTGGAAGAAATGGCATCGCTCCCTCCTTTTAAAATACAGGCATTTCCAGCCTTAAAGCAAAGGCCGAAGGCATCTGCCGTAACATTGGGGCGGGACTCATAGATGATGCCGATAACCCCCAGCGGGACGCGGCGTTTTTCAATTTCCAGACCATTGGGGCGGGTCACATGCCCCAACACTTCTCCCAGAGGATCGGGCAGTCCGCAAATCTGAAGCAATCCTTCCGCCATTGCCTCCACCCTTTCTTCCGTCAGCTTCAGCCGATCCACCATTCCCGGATGCATGCCTGCATGGACCGCCCGTTCCACATCCTGCCCGTTGGCATCCAGTATGGGCTGCCTATCACGGATCAGACCCTCTGCAACTGCCCTCAGGGAGGCGTTCTTTTCTGCCGTATCCATTTTCTGTACTTCATATTTCGCAGCAACCGCCGCTTTTCCCATATCTGTCAGATTCATACCTCTCCCTCTCCTTTACCTAAGGAACTGTCGCAAATGAATTCGCAGCAGTTCCTTAGCATCCTTCTATCCAGCCGGCTTCCGTTAAAATGCGGTCCGGACGCACATCGCTTTCTTCCTCCGGCACTTCCGGCAATAACTGGCAGCAATAACAGACGGCAATTTTTATTCCGGTACCAGTGCGTTTAAGAAAACGATCATAATAACCGCCTCCGTACCCCAGCCTGCGTCTCTCCCGATCGAAAGCGGTCCCTGGCACAAGGATCAGATCTCTGCACTCTGCCGAAGCTTCACCGGCCGCTTCTCTTTCCTCGTATTTTCTGCCCTCCGTTATGAGAGGCTCCGGAATGCCGTGGAATCCTTCCTTCAGCTCTTCTCTGTGAAGCACCCGGTAAAATACCATTGTCTTGCATGTCCCGTCAGGCTGGTTTCCTATCTTGGGACAAAAAACCTGTTTTCCGTCCTTCCAGGCTCTTTCCATCACCCTATAGGTGGATACCTCATCCAGATAGGAGGCATAAACCAGGATACGGCCTGCCTGCCGGTAAGCATCATCGGAAAAAAGCTGTTCTGCAATACGCCGGTCCGCCGCATCCCTTTCCGCAAAAGAAAGGGCGGCCCGTCTGCGGAGCGCCTCTTTACGGCATTCCTGTTTAGTCTGCATGTTTTTCCCCCAGATTCGTGACGGATCCGTCTTCATTTTCGATGGAGATAGACTTCAGCTGGGAACGCAGGTTGGCCTTTATGCTGTTAATATATTCCTTACGAAGTCCGGCCTGTTCTTCCTTTTCCGCCCTGCTGAGGCCTTCAGCCTGGGATTTATGATACAGTTCATTGATTCTTTTTATCTTTTCATCCATATTTAAAGGTTCTGCCATAGCGATTCCCTCTCGTTTTTACTTGTTCAGTCTGCTTACAAAGCCGGGGAGGTCAAAATCTTCATCCCTGTGGGCCACAAAAAGGGTTCCGTAATTTCTGCCGTCCATCAGCCTATGTATAATCCGGATATCCCTGCTGTTGGCAATCAACATATCCGCCCCTGCTTTGGTGGCTATCTTGGCCGCCGTCAGTTTGGTATTCATACCTCCGGTACCTACGCTGCTGCCGGTACTTCCTTTTCCCATATCCATATAAGCATCGGTAAGCTCCTCCACGATCTCCACAAACTTTGCCCCGGGATTCTTCCGGGGATCATCGGTATACAGACCGTCAATATCGGAAAGCAGGATAAGCAGATCGGCTCCAATCAGCGCAGCAACAATCGCAGAAAGTGTATCGTTATCCATTTCCAGCTCATAGGTTGCTACGGTATCATTTTCATTGACAACAGGGATCACTCCCATCTGCAGCAGCTGGGAGAAGGTATTGTGGGCATTGTAACGGTTCAGGTTATCCACAATCGTATTTTTGGTCATAAGGATCTGGGCCGTCACCTGGTTGTACTCGGAAAAAATACGCTGGTAAGTCATCATCAGCCGGGACTGGCCGATGGCGGCACAGGCCTGCTTCATGGCTATCCGGTTATGATCGTTGATATCCTCTTCTTTCAGGTTCATCGCTTTTTTCCCCTGGGCAATGGCACCTGAAGTGACAAGGACCACTTCTTTTCCCTGGTTTCTCAGATTACATAATTCTCTGACAAGCACCTCCAGCTTGATATAGTCCAGTTCTCCGGTTTCCGGGTGCTGGAGAGAGGAAGAACCTATTTTTACAACAATCCTTTTTTTATCCTTTAGTTTTTCACGATACTGAACCACTTGCTTTTCCTCCGTATGCTTTTATCTTATTAAATTTTAAAGCGTTTCGCAATAGCTTCCGCAACTTTCATACCGTCTATGGCGGCGGAAGTGATCCCTCCCGCATAACCGGCGCCTTCTCCGCAGGGATACAGTCCTGTAACCTGCGACTGGAAATCCTCCTGCCGGTGAATGCGTACAGGCGATGATGTCCGGCTCTCCACGCCGGAGAGACATACGGCATCATCGGCAAAACCGGGAATCATTCTGTCAAAAGCTTCCATCCCTTCGATAAAGGCTTTCCTTATAGTTTCCGGAAACAGGGACCGCAGATCGGCAAAGGTATACTGCCCTTTTATACAGGGCAGGAAATCGGAAGGAACCCTCTGTATTTTGCTTCCTTCCGGTTTTCCGGCAAATTCCCCGTACCGCTGTACCGGGATCCGTCCTTCGCCAAGCCCCCAGGCCTTTTCTTCCAGTCCGCGTTGAAAAGCGATACCCGCCAGCGGTCCCCGGTAATCCCCGGAATAAGTTTCAAAATCTTCCGGCGTAACCGCAACAATAATGGCGCTGTTGGCGTTCCTTCCGTCCCGCCTGCTGTAGCTCATGCCGTTAACAGCCAGTCTTCCTTCCTCGCTGCTGGCATTGACCACGTATCCGCCCGGGCACATGCAGAAAGAATATACTCCTCTGTCCTCCCCGGTACGGGCTGTCAGCTTATAAGAAGCGGGAGGAAGGAATTCCGGCCATTCACTCGCATATTGGGAGTAATTGATCAGTGACTGGGGATGTTCCACACGCAGGCCCACGGCAAAGGCTTTTGCCTCCATGGGGATGTTCTTTTGTTCCAGCATTTCAAACGTATCTCTGGCGCTGTGCCCGACAGCAAGCACCACGGTTTCGGAAAGGAATTCCCGGCCCCCGGTGCATGTTACCCCGGTCACTCTGCGGCTGTCAACCAGCAGCTGTTCCACACGGGCATTAAAATGGACCTCACCGCCCCAGGCCAGGATCTGCTCCCGCATGTTCTTTACCACTTCCGAAAGAATATCCGTTCCGATATGGGGTTTGTTTTCATAAAGGATGCAGGAAGGCGCCCCGTGCTCCACGAGTATGCGCAGGACCTCACCGCCCCTTCCCTCTTTATCCTTAATCAGGGTATTCAGCTTGCCGTCAGAAAAAGTCCCGGCGCCGCCTTCTCCGAACTGGACATTGGAATCCGGCAGACACGGCCCGCCGGCCCAGAAGGTTTCCACATCCTTTCTTCTCGACTGGACGTCCTTTCCCCGTTCCAGGAGGATAGGACGGTATCCGGCCTTTGCGAGCATATATCCGCAGAACAAGCCGGCAGGTCCCATACCTATGATAAGCGGCCGGTGGATCCCTTTTTCCATTCCCGGTTCAGGAAACCGATAAGGGGCAGGTGTAACCCGGGATACGCTGGTATCGCGGCACCTGCGGATTACCTTTTCTTCGCTTCCGCTTTTCAATGTCACATCCACCACATAGGAAAACCATATTTCAGGTTTTTTCCTGGCATCTATGGACTGTTTTACCACATGGCAGGAAGCTATCTGTTCCGGCGTAAGCCGCAGCACTTTGGCCGCCTTCTCTTCCAATGCTTCCGCCGCATGCCCCGGTTTTAATTTCATCTGTTGTATTCTGATCATTTTCCTTATTCCTCTCGGTGCCTGTTGCTTGCGGCAGGGTGTCCGGCTACAGGGAAAGCCCTGCCGCCCGGCCTGCCAGATAGCCGCTGGTCCAGGCCCACTGCAGATTATAGCCTCCGCACCGCCCGTCCACATCCAGCAGCTCTCCTGCAAGGTATAAGTCCTGACAGCAGCGGGATCGCAGCTGTGAGTCCACCTCCGTCAGCGGAACTCCTCCGGCGCAAACCTGGGCGTTGGCAAACGGATTGGATGCCGTCACGGTCACTTCGAAACGCCGGAGCATGGCAAACACTTTTTTCACGGAGACAAGAGTTCCGGAGGATACCAGATCCTCCCCATGAAGTCCATTCAGTTTCCACACGGTCTGAATAATTTTTTTGTTAACCAGGCCATTAAAAAGGACCTCCATGCTTCTGCCATGGCAGGCTCTTATTTTTTTCTCAATAAGGGAATTCCATATCTCTTCCTTTCCGCAGAAACCGGGCAGAAAGTCAAGGAAAGCCTTCACCCTGCATCCTTCAGCCAGGGCTGCCGATGCGAAACGGCTCAGCTGGAATACAGGGATTCCGGATATGCCGTAATCCGTCAGCTGGAGTTCTCCCTGCTCGCTGTATTCTTTTCCGGTAGCATGGCTCCCTTTTTTTCCTTCCACGATCAGACGGATACCGGCATCACAGCGGACACCGGCAAGACCCTTCCAGAAGCTGCCTGCACAGCGCAGCTGTACCAGCGCCGGAAGGGGCCGGATCAGGGAATGCCCAAAACTTCTTGCCAGTTCATAACCCCCCATATCCTCCGTTTTTTCACCTGCCGTGCTGCCGCAGGCCAGTATAAGACGCCTGAATATATAGCTCTCTCCCCGTGCCTGTATATAAAAACCGGTATTACGGCCTTCCCTGCGGTATTCGGCATGTTCCACCCTGCATTCGGTAATTGTCCGGATATTCCTTTCCTCCAGAGCAAAACGCAGGGTGTCAAGTACGGTGGCCGCCTGTCCGGAAAGCGGATAGACATACCCATTTTTATCCGTTACAAGCATACCAAGCCTTTCGAACTGCCGGAGCGTATCCTCTACGCCGAACCGGGCAAAGAAAGCAGAAAGCAGCTCCGGGTTCCTGCTCCGGTAATAGCAGCCGGGATTTTCCACGGAAAAAGACAGGTTGGTTAAATTACATTTCCCATTCCCTGTCGCAAGAAGTTTTTTCCCCACTCTATCCTTTTTTTCCAGAAGTACGATCCCGCCCGGCCGGCCTTTCACACTGTCCGCCGCCGCTATTGCTGCCATCAGCCCGGAGGCGCCGCCTCCTATAATACCAATTTCTTTTTTCTGCATGGATGCCGATTCCTGTCCTCAAATGTTACCAAAGTATTTTCATTATAATACTAACTGGAATAAGACTCAAGGAAATTATACAGTTCGGCTTCACTTCCCACATATTTAAACTGGAGGATTTCCCTTGCCAATTTATCGGAAAGGCTTTGTATGGGTATTCCTGTGGACATATATTTTGTTCTTTTATCCACCTCATAAACCACTACATAGTTATTTTCCACCGCAAGATAAAACTCCGTACATTTCTTTTTGCTCTCATAATTTTTCTGAATGACTACCTCCTGTGCGGAAAATTTCTGTACATCCAAAGAAAGGAAACCCTTGTTCAAATCATTCAGTGACGGCGAGGACGCATAGCTGGTCATCGCCGACAGGAATTCCTCTCTGTCCATGCCGATATACTGCTCCGGTACCGGGCTTTCCTCTTCTTCTCTGCTGGAATCGGTCAAATCCAGGCTTTTTATAACAAAGCGTGTATCACAGGTGATCACGGCTCCGCCTGTCCCCAGAGCCTGCATACTTTCCTGGATGTCCGTCGCAGCCCCGGAAACGGAAGTCCCGCCGGAACCGTCATCATCCCCGGAAGCAACATCCTGTGTAATGGGCTGCTCTTGTCTGGAATTCTGGCTGGGATAAAAGAAATCATGTAATTTAACAGATGCCAGAAAGCCTACAGCAAGCATCAGAATAGGATAAATAACAAATATGCTGATTTTTTTCCACAAACGCATAAGAACCTCCTGCTCTTAGGAACTGTCCCTTTTGTATGAAGTATCCGCATATTTTTGATTATTTATACAAAAAACAGCCGCTATTAAGCGACTGTCCTCCGAATTTTCTTTTCCAGCCGGGTATCCTGCGGTCTGCTGCAGGGTATCTGCCCCTCCGGCTTACATCAGCCGGAGCGCTCTTCCAAGAACGATGACAATCTCCCCGCCGGGAATTTCCTTTAATTCCCTTTCCGAGATTCCGTGAAGAGCCAATATCAGAATGACATAGATCAGTGTTCCCGCAAGGAAGCAAATCCATGCCATAGCGCTGCTGGCAAGTTTTTCAGCCAGCAGCCTGTTAATCAGGAAAATCACCACACCTGCCACGCCGGATGCAATGACGGGAATCCCTATCATCCGCCCCCAGTCAATGCGCAGTGACAGCCTCCTCTGAATGGAAACGAGGTTGAGTACAAACAGAAGTGCATACAGTATAATGACCGCGATCAAAACACCGGTAATATCCATCTTGAACTGGCCGATGAGCACGTACACCGCAATCACATGGACAAAAAAGGAAACTGCGGAATTAATCAATACGTTCCTTTCCCGTTCCAGTCCCTGAAGCACACCGGACAGCGCCATCGATAACGCCTGAAGCACTATGGTAATGCTTCCTATCCGTAAAAGCTTTGCTGCCAGATCCATTTCCCCCACTTTAAACAGCGCGGGGATTAAGGTATCCGCCATCACGGTAAAGAAAACAGCGGCTGGCAGGGCCAGAAGGACGGACAGGCGGATCAGCATCTGTGATTTTTCCTTCAGCCTTCCGATATTCATACTGGCGTTGGACACGGAAATGGCCGGCACAAGGGAGGCACATACAGCCGTCACCACGACTGCCGGCATATTAGCCAGTATTCTGTACTTTCCGGAGTAGACGCCCCATTGTACAATCGTATCCCGCCCCGACGGACTCAGCTTCAGGAACATGATCTGATCCACGATTACGCTTCCCTGTGTCACAAGGGCTATCAGTATCACCGGCAGTGTGGAAAGCATCAGGATCCGCACAATACGGCGGTAGCTTTCCGTACCTTTCCCCATATCCTTCCGCTCTTTTTTCCGGAAGCTGCTCTGGAACATGGCAAAAACCACCAGCAGGAAAAGAAGGGGGACGGCGCTCCCTGCCACGAGGCCGAGTATCCCCCCCGCAGCGCCGAAAGCCTGTTCATAATTGCTGTTTTGCAGCAGCGCCCCTACCTTCCCGCCATAATCTCCCATAGAACCTGCCGCAAGCAGCATTACCGCAAGACACAGCACTTCTTCCAGAAACCGTGATAAAGAGGTGGGGACCATGGTGCCCATCCCCTGGAAAAAGCCGCGGTACATACCCAGGACAGATGCGAGCAGAAGGTTGACGGAAAGGAGCTTCATAGCGATAGCGCTCAGCGGCTCCCCGTAAAGGCTGCCTGCCAGGAAATCGGACAGGAACAGCATAAGCAGGGTACACAGCAAGCCGCTTCCAAGGGTCAGGCCTATAGACGCATTCCATACCCGGCGGGTATTCCGGAACTGCCCTTTCACACATCTGGCTGAAGTCATTTTTGCTGCCACAGCCGGTGCGGCATAGCCGCAGAATAAAAAGAAAAATGTATAAGTATCAAAAGCCATACTGAAATAAGCATTTCCGTTATCCCCTATAATATTAGTAAGGGGAATTCTTTTCACCATGGAAAGCAGGCCCGCAAGGGCTCCGCACAATGCAAAGATCGCGCCATTCCCCCCGATACCTTCCTGTTTTCTCCTTTTTCTTTTTTTCTTATGGTTATCCATAGCCACTCTCATTCGTATTGTAATCCCATCTTCAAGTCTGTATGTCAGTCACTGATATCTCTGGTAATTCCCAGCCTGTCCAGGACCAGGTTCTGTTTTGCTTCCATTATGGCCGCTTCCTCCGGCTCCATATGATCATAGCCGCAGAGGTGGAGCATGCTGTGGGCAATCAAAAACGCATATTCCCTGCGGATACTATGGCCGTAACTCCCGGCCTGCTCTAAAATCCGGTCACAGGACAGGATGATGTCTCCCAGAATCAATTCCCCGCTGTCCGGCTGAAAGCAGTCCGCCTGTGCCTCCTCCGCGGGTGAGAAATCGGAAGGTTCCGTAAAAGGGACATTGGGGAAAGACAAGACGTCCGTTTCCCTGTCTATGCTCCGGTATTCCCGGTTGTATAACCGAATCCCCTCATTATCCGTTATCAGGATATTTATTTCGGTTTCATAGGGGCAATTTTCCTCATCCAGAACCTCTCCGGCGACCAGGGAGGCTGTTTCCATGGGATCAAAGGAAAAGGTATAGTCTGTTTCGTTTTCTACAAATATGGTCATCTTCCGAATCGTCCTTTCCCCTTTTTGCCATAGGCGTTGTCCCGGTTATCCCGCTGCTGCGGTCTTGTCCGTTCCCTGGAAAGTTCTTTGTTCTCATAAGCTTCATAGGCTTTTACGATTTTCTGTACCAGCGGATGCCTTACCACATCCCTGCTCGTCAGGGTACAGAAGGCGATATCATCGATTCTCTGCAGAACCTTTGCCGCCACATCCAGACCTGAATTCACGCCGGGCATCAAATCCTTCTGGGAGGCATCTCCGGTAATGATTACTTTGGAGCCGAAGCCAATCCTCGTCAGAAACATCTTCATCTGTGCCGGGGTAGTATTCTGCGCCTCATCAAGTATGATATAGGCATTATCCAGGGTACGTCCCCGCATATAGGCAAGAGGGGCCACTTCTATCAGCCCCTTTTCCATGTTTTTCACAAAGCTTTCCGCCCCCATTATCTGGTACAGGGCATCATACAACGGGCGCAGATAGGGATCCACCTTACTCTGCAGATCGCCCGGAAGGAAACCCAGCTTTTCTCCCGCTTCAATAGCCGGCCTGGTGAGGATAATCCTTTCCACCTCATTATTTTTGAAAGCAGTGATAGCCATTGCCATGGCAAGATAGGTCTTGCCGGTCCCGGCAGGCCCCATACCGAATACAATCATATGGTTCCGGATGGCATCCACATACTGCTTCTGTCCCAGAGTTTTGGGTTTAATGGGTTTTCCGCTTACCGTATGGCAAATCAGATCCCCGTCTATTTCCAAAAGTGCTTCATTATTGCTTTCCATACTCATCTCAATTGCATAATCCACATTCTGTTCCTGAATCTGGTTTCCCCTTTTCGATAGTTCCAGAAGCTGTTTCAGTATGGCTTCCGTCTGTTCCACATGCCTTCGCATACCGGTTATCCGGACACCGCCGTCCCTGTTAACGATGGTTACGGACAGATATTTCTCCAGCTTCTTCACGTATTTATCATATTCACCGAACACATTCAGGATATGCGCGGCATCCATTTCTATTATCTTTTCAAATTGATCCATATTGTTTACTGGCTGCTCCCGGCTTCTGTCTCATTCTCAGCAGCAGGCTGTTCGGCTTCTATCCGCTGTGCTTTTCCGTCATTTCCCTGCACAGTCATATATCCATCCAGAACCAACATATTGCCCGCTGTTTCTATTTTAACATCTTTTTCTATTATTTGTACCCCTTTTTCTTCTAAACTTACTATATTTTTTGAAAGCTTCTCATTCAGCATGGATTCTGCCTTATTTTCCTGGTATACGGCTTCCACCGGAAGATATTCCCTATGTACCACATAGCCATAATAAAACGGAAGGTATATCTGATTCAGAATACAAAGCTGCCGGGTATCCAGAATGGTATCATAATTCAGGAATTTGCAGTCGCCCAGCTTCAGGACATATCTTTTATGGCCTAATGAGAAGAAAACATCCTTCTTCTCCCGGTTGGTATAATTTTTGTATTCATACATGAGAGGCTGCTCTTCATGCACAGGGATCTCATATACCAGGGAAACGTCCGCGTCCGCATGACAGAACTGATATTCCTTCACTGTCCCGTCGTCCGCCATGACAGGGACTGCGCCGGAAACCAGCACATCCCCCTTCGTAACAGGTGTTCCCTCCGTAACCATAGGCACTCCCTGCCGTGTCAATATGGAAACCACGACGCCGTCCTGGGTAGCGATGAGATTGCTTCCCGGCCAGCTCTCCTTTTCCTCCGCCGTTTCTTCCTGTACCAAATCATTTTCTTTTATTTTAACAATAAAGTGGGTGCCCTCTATTCTGGCGGAGGTCCATGTGACAATATCAAAATTTTCACGCAGGCTGGCTTCCAGCGCCTCTATGTCGATTTTGTTTTTTGCCACCCCGTAATCCACGCCTTTTTCCGCAAGGAAATCCATAAGGACATCGTCTGTAATGGACACATTCCCTTCAAAATCAATAGCCCATACAAACTGGGACATGGCGATGAGAAAAGCCAGGCAGCAGGGAAGTCCCAGCGCAAAAATCTTACGCCTTCTCATTTTCCGTATGAAAAAGGGCAGACCGTATCGTTCCAGAACGGCTGCCCTTGTTCCGGTTTTTCTCACAATCGGCCGCAGCTTGTAGAAATCGGACAGGCTGATATACATGGTATAGCAATCCTCCTGTCTGGCAATATCCCATAAAAGGATATGGTGATTGCTGCACAGGTTCATAAACCGCTCAGGAGAATATCCCCATACTTTTATCTTCAAATATCCCTGCAGATACCGGAAAAATTCCCTCATGATTATTATCCTCCTAGTTTTGCGGAGCAAAATGCGAGTCTCTGCGAGCAGAGGATTTTCCTCCTTATTTTAAAGATACCGGATACACTGTATATTCCCGATTATCTTCATGTCCTCGTTGGTATAATAATCAATGGCAAGCCCGCATCCGCAGATGGAGATCTGTCCGGTCTTGGCCTGCAGGATTATGGATTCCCTCGTATATTCAATAATCCCTTTGTAATTTTCCACCCACAGCTCATGGTTTCCGGTCATGGTCAGGATGGAGGCGCCCAAAAGCATATCCTTCGGCAGCTTCAGGGAATCCACAAGCTGTTCTTTCGGGCTTTTTTCCATTATTTTTTTCTTTTTGGAAACACTGGATTTTCTACTCATATTGCATTATATGAGTGTTTTCTCCTCTTCATAACCGGATTCTTTCCAGGTCAAGCGGCACGTAAACCGTACCGCGGAAAGAAAGGGCGGCTTCCCGGCTGTAACTTTCCTTCCTTTTTTCCAGGCAGGTATCCTCCGTATGGTACAGCACCAGATTGGACACATGAAGCTCCTCCGCCAGCCTTCCCGCATCCAGGGCCGTGCTGTGATGCTTTTCATAAGGATGGAATATCTCCTTATCTCTGTCCAGACAGAAGGCTTCACTCAACAGCCAGTCGCTGCCCTCCACATAAGGCCTGGTTATCTCTTTGTAGGGTTCATCCCCCAGGCAGGAAAGTACCATCCCATCCTCAAAGCAGGCACGGAAGCCAAATTGTTTAGTCTTTGTGGAATGGATATCGAAAAAGGTAAGCACCATTCCTGCCGCTTTCTTTTCCCCGCCGTCTTTTACTTTCTTAATCAGGATCCGGTCTCCCAGAAAACAGGTGAACTTCCTGACCAGGGTAAGCCTGCAAAGCTGCATAATCGTATCTGCCAGCTCTTCATGACAGTATATCTTAAAATTACCTTCATAGCTGCCGGCGCGCATCATAGCCGCCACCTTCCGGATTACCCAAACAACGCCAAGCACATGATCCGTATGGGCATGGGTGACAAACATATAACGGATTTTATCCACCGGTATCCCGGCTTCCTCCAGCCTGCCCAGAATGCCGTTCCCGCCGCCTGCGTCCACCAGAAGATATTCTTCCCCGTTCTGAACCGCGAAACAGGTGTTGTAGCACTTCGTCACCATTGCATTTCCTGTGCCAAGCATTATCAAATTGCGCTCCATCTTGTGTGCTCCTTATCTCATTTATGATAAGGCTCCCCGGAATTAATCCGGCAGCCTCTGTAAATCTGTTCCAGCAGGATAACCCGCATCAGTTGGTGAGGGAAAGTCATATCGGAAAAGCTGAGCTTTTCATCCGCCTTCTGCAGCAGAGAAGGATGAAGCCCAAGAGAGCCGCCTATCAGGAACTGGATATGGCTGATCCCCCTCACTCCCAATTCCCCGATGCGGGAAGCAAATTGTTCCGAATCCATCTTTTTCCCTTCAATGGCCAATGCTATCAAATAACTGTCCGCTTTCAGATGGCGTTCGATACGTTCTCCTTCTTTGCGGAGAATTTGTTCCTTACAGACATCGCTTGGCCGGTCCGGTGTTTTTTCATCTTCCACTTCCCGTATTTCCAGCCTGCAGTACCTGGACAGCCTTTTTGCATATTCCGCAATCGCTTCCCTGTAGAATTTTTCCTTGATCTTACCCACACATATTATTGATATTTTCATATAATTTCATTTCCAAATACATTTATACAGCCTCTGAATCGTATTCAGAGGCTGTACATGATCCTTTTCCTTTATACATCCTTATCTTCACCGAAGATATCCGGATAGATTTCGTCAACAAAATTCTCCAGATAACCGGCCTCCAGATTCAGGAAATTATTGGCTATCATGCCTCGGATTTGTTCCGTCCGTTTAAAATAACGGGCTTCTTCCGCTTCCGGAAGATCGGGGATGGCAGAATCCACTCCCTGAGCCGTAATATTTTCATCACACCATCTTCGGAGTTCTTCCTTCAGAGCGGATTCTTCCTTTGCCTTCCCTTCGAACTTCCTTGATGATTTCAGGGAAAGGATCCCCATAACGATAAATAACAGGAAAAGCGCTCCCATTACCCCGCCGGTAAGATAACGCATGGTACCGGTAAAACGAATAGGCAGGATTTCCGCATAAATGCATATTAGAAGTATCATCCCCGCGATTCCTGCCACAAGAAGGGTATACGCCCCCGAACGGAAATTTTCCGCCTTCTGGGAAGCCGCTTCATAAACAGGGCCTGACGTGCTCTCTTTTTCCTGTTCTTCTTCCTCCCTATCCGAAAAGACTTCCGCCCCGGTTCCGTCCTCCTCTTCAGACGGGTAAGGCTCCTCCTGCGCGGACGATTCCTTCTGTGCTTTCAGGTTCTTCTCCTTTTGGAATACCTGAAGATAACGGGAAGCCCTGACTTTCTCCCCCGGAGCTATGAACAATTCATATAGATCCTCCGTTTCGTCAAAGCGTAATTCCCCGCTTTTTAATCCATTACAGGATAAGAAGGCAAGCAATTCCTCCATCTCCTCCCCGCTTCCGAAAATCAGGCCCTCTTTTTCCAGCTCTTCCAAAGAGTCTGTCAGTTCACAGCCGCAGTCCGCACAGATCCTCACGCCTTCCACATATTCATTCTTGCACTTGGGACACCAGGGCATAACGTTACCTCCTTGTCTCTTTCCTTTTACCGGTGTAACGGTTCCATACCTTTCCGGTTACTGCCGGCTTTCATAATCAAAGCAGGCTCTGTCACAGGTCATTTCCTTTACATAGGCACCAGCTTTTATATGATCCGGATGAACCTGGTAGGCATTCAGCGCCTCCACTGTTTCAAAACAGGAAATCAGGGCGATGTCTTTGTTACTGGAAGCCAGTCCATTAACGGAAACTTCCAGGCTAATTACTCCCTCTGCTTTTTCCTTAACAGCCTCCAGGCTTTCTTTGATTATCCTGCCCGCTTCCGCCTTCTGCTCGTCGGTCAGTTCCGCCTTGAAATTCCACATTACAATATGGTTAACCATAATCAGCTCCTTATTTGGATAAATATTCGTCGATTCCTTTCGCACCGGCTTTGCCTGCCCCCATTGCCAGGATCACTGTGGCGGCTCCGGTTACGGCGTCACCGCCGGCATAAACACCTTCTTTGGAGGTTTTGCCGAATTCTTCATCGGCTACGATACATTTCCACTTATTGGTCTCCAGCCCCTTGGTGGTGGAGGAAATAAGTGGATTAGGGGAGGTTCCCAGTGACATGATAACGGTATCACACTCAATGACATATTCGGAATCCGGGATTTCCACAGGACGTCTTCTTCCGGAAGCATCAGGCTCGCCAAGCTCCATCTTCACGCACTTCATTCCGCATACCCAATTGTTGTCATCTTCCAGGATCTCCACAGGGTTGGTAAGAAGGTCAAAAATAATTCCTTCCTCTTTGGCATGGTGTACTTCCTCCACACGGGCAGGAAGTTCTTCTTCGCTTCTTCTGTATACGATATGTACCTCAGCACCCAGGCGGAGTGCTGTCCTGGCAGCGTCCATAGCCACGTTGCCGCCGCCTACAACAGCAACCTTTCTGCCGTGCATGATAGGTGTTTCGGAATCCTCGCGGAAGGCCTTCATCAGATTGCTTCTTGTCAGATATTCGTTGGCAGAAAATACGCCGTTGGCATTTTCTCCGGGAATACCCATGAACTTCGGCAGTCCTGCGCCGGATCCAATAAATACTGCGGAAAAGCCTTCTTCGGTAAGAAGTTCATCAATCGTAACGGATTTGCCAACAATTACATTGGTTTCGATAGTAACACCCAGGGATTTTACATTCTCGATTTCCTTCTGCACCACATTTTCTTTGGGCAGACGGAATTCAGGGATACCATATACGAGAACGCCGCCCGGCTCGTGAAGCGCTTCAAAAATGGTAACCTCATATCCCATCTTTGCGAGATCGCCTGCGCAGGTAAGCCCTGCAGGGCCGGAGCCGATAACGGCAACCTTTTTCCCTTTTTTCTCCTTGGCCCCTTCCGGCTTACGATTGTTTTGAGCAGCCCAGTCCGCCACAAAACGCTCCAGCTTGCCGATGGAGACAGGCTCCCCTTTAATACCTCTGATACATTTTCCTTCACACTGGCTTTCCTGAGGACATACACGGCCGCATACCGCAGGAAGCGCAGAGGCTTCGCTGATCACCTGATAAGCCGCTTCAATGTCCCCTTCTTTTACTTTTTCAATAAATCCGGGAATGTTGATGGAAACCGGGCAGCCCTTGATACACTGGGCATTCTTGCAGTTAATACATCTGACGGCTTCTTCCATGGCCTCTTCTTTATTATATCCCAGACACACCTCTTCAAAGTTGGTTGCCCGTACCTTTGCATCCTGTTCCCTCACAGGCACTTTATTTAATACGTCCATAATTATCCTCCCTATTGTCAATCATCGGTAACTGTTCCGTAGCTTGAGTTACAATCGTCTTTCCCTTGCCCTTCCTGTGTCAGCCTGCGCAGTTACCGCAGCCGCCATGGTGCGTTGCCCCTTCTTTGGCCTTCAGGAAAGCCCTGCCCTCTTCTGTCTTATAGATCTGCTGACGTTTCATTGCTTCGTCGAAGTTCACTTTATGGCCGTCAAATTCAGGACCGTCCACACAGGCAAATTTCACTTCGCCGCCTACGGTCACACGGCAGGCGCCGCACATACCGGTTCCGTCCACCATAATGGGATTCAGGCTGACAACAGTGGGGATATTCAGGGATTCCGTCATTTTACAGGTAAATTTCATCATGATCATCGGTCCGATAGCAATGCAGACATCATAGGTCTTGCCTTCTTTTTGCACCAGATCCTGGATTGTCTGGGTTACCATTCCGCTTCTGCCGTAAGACCCGTCATCCGTGGTCACATATAGATTCCCCGCCACAGCCTTCATTTCCTCTTCCAGAATAAGCAGATCCTTTGTTTTTGCCCCAACAATAACATCTGCTGCTATACCATGCTCATGAAGCCATTTTACCTGAGGATATACGGGAGCCGTGCCGACGCCGCCTGCCACAAAGAGGATTTTCTTCCCGGACAGGGTTTCCATATCCTCTTCCACCAGTTCGGAAGGACGTCCCAAAGGACCCACCACATCGTGGAACGCATCTCCTGCCTTCAGGGAAGACATTTCAAGGGTGCCTGCTCCAACGATTTGGAACACAATGGTAATCGTTCCGGCCGCTCTGTCATAATCACAAATCGTAAGCGGTATCCGTTCGCTTTCCGCATCCTTCCTTACGATAACAAACTGTCCCGGTTCACAGGATTTTGCAACCCTCTTCGCTTCCACTACCATCAGAAAAATGTTCGTGGTCAGTTCTTTTGCCTGTAAAATCTGATACATTTTTTCCCTCCATCTGCATATGTTTTTCATTTATGCCTTTAAAATAGTTACTCCTCCGGATTGTTGGTTCCGGAATTTATATCTTGCAGCTTCAGTGTGCCCCAGGGGCCGGGATCCGTTCCCTGTCCCTCACTGCCTTCTGAATCCGGCAGCGCTTTCGAAGCATCTGCACGGGAGGCCTGGACACCTGATGCCGAAGTTTCTTTAACAGCCTGTACTGCTTTATAGCATTGTCCATCCATGATGCTTACCACATAGTCCGTGCCGGTGCCGGCACGGTTACCCGCATCATCTTCATAATATTCCCGGTAAAGGTAATAATCCACATCATCCACGGTTACCGCATATTTATAGCCGTATACATTGTGTCCCGTCCCTGTCTTAACGCTCCCGCCCATATTCTGGATAATCCCCGCATTCACGAGTTCAAACAGCAGCTTGTTCCGGGCCGCCTCAATGCTGAGCGACGCATGCAGGTTCAGCGAATACTTTACCCTGGTTTCCTCACCTGCCGCACCTGCTTCGCTGTAACAGATAAAGCGGAACGTATTTACTCCCACAGGCATGGAAAACGGGCCTGTATACTGTATGCTGTCCGCCGTCGGCAGCGTTCCGTCCGTGGTATAGTAAACGGTATAATCCTCCTGGGTTTCCACCGTTATAAGGGCAGGCCGGGTATATTCCCCCTCCTCCGGCGTAACCACCGGTGCCTCCGGTACTGTAACATCCACATAAAAATGCTCCTGCGCCTCTTCGCTCTCCACGCCATAGGCATTTATGAATACCGCGCGGATATCATATTTACCGGATTCCAGAAAAACGGGTGAGGAATATACCAGACTCTTTTCATCCGGTTCACTTCCGTCCATGGTATAGTAAATCGTTCCTTTGGTATTGGCAAGCATTTTCAGGGATAGCGTTTCGTTATAAACACCGCCCTTCAGGGAAAATTCCGGCGGTTTGGCAACATAGGCCGGATACTGGCTGACAATCTGTTCATTTCCGCAGGAAAGAAGCAGTTCATTAATGTAATCATAATCTTTTTGTTTCTCATATATGGATATCAGCCTTTTATAGGCCGCTTCATTGGAATTATCCATTTCGATAATGGTATAGCACAGGCTGATGGTGCCTTCTTCATCCCCTGCCGCGTAGGAACAGCCGGCCAGCCTTACAAGATAGTCCACATTATATGGATCAAGCTCCACAGCCCGTCTGGCGTAAGTACATGCCTTTACATATTCCTTTTTATTTATGTATTCCAGTGATTTGTTATACTGATAATCCGCACTGAAATGCCTGATACCCGCCACAGCGGCCCCTGCTGTTCCGAATACCAGCAGCAGCAGGATGATTATCGTAACGATTTTCCGGTGTATGGATAATGACAGAAAACGCATCTTCATACTCCGGCCTTTCTTTTTCAGGAAAGGCTCTGCCCCGGAATCCTCCGTGGAAATGCGTTCTTCCCCGGAATCCGCTGTTCCCGCCGCATAATCCTCCGCAGAGAATGTTTCCCCGGAAAAATTTTCAGTGGAAAAAGCTTCCATGTCCATATCCATTTCCGGTTCGAAATCCTGTACAATACGGATCTCTTCCCCGCAATGTTCACAAAACAGCATTCCTTCCTTAAGTTCATTTCCACATTTGGGACATTTCATATAATACCCTTCCTGTTACTTTCCCTGCAGCTTTACAGACTCCAGACAATTGTGCATCAGCATGGCAATTGTCATCGGGCCGACGCCGCCGGGTACCGGGGTGATGGCTCCCGCAACCCGGGATACATCATCAAAATCCACATCCCCGCAAAGTTTATTATTTTCATCTCTGTCCATACCCACATCAATTACTGCCGCTCCGGGTTTCACGTACTCCCCGGTTATCATTTTCGCCTTTCCCACAGCGACAATGAGAATATCAGCCCTCTTTGCCACCGCTTTTAAATCCTGTGTCCGGGAATGCGCTATTGTGACGGTTCCGTTTTCACGCAAGAGCAGGATTGCCATAGGCTTTCCTACGATATTGCTGCGGCCGATAACCACGCACTCCTTTCCGGCAATCTCAATATCCGAACGCTTCAGAAGCTCAATGATACCGGCCGGCGTGCAGGATACAAAACCGGGCTGCCCGATACACAGCGCCCCCACGCTCTGGGGATGAAAACCATCCACATCCTTCAGGGGTGAAATGGTACGGATTACCGCATCCTCATCCATATGGGCGGGAAGGGGAAGCTGTACGAGAATACCGTTTACATCCTCTCTGCCGTTTAATTCCCCCACCAGGGAAAGAAGCTCCTCCTGTGTGGTCTCTTCCGGCAGCTCATATGCGAGGGAACGGATGCCTGTATATTCACAGGCTTTCTTTTTGTTATTCACATATACGGTGGATGCCTGGTTATTTCCAACCTGTATCACTGCCAAGGTAACAGTGATTCCTTTTGCCTGCAATTCCTCCACCTGCTGCTTTACTTCATCCTTTATTGCTTTGGAAACAGCCTTACCATCTATAATTTTTGCCATAAACAAACGCCTCCTGCCTGTTAATCTCTTTCCGGTCTTATCTCAGAAAAGCCCGGTAATGCGCCCTTCCTCATTCACATCAATGGTAAATGCCGCAGGCGTTTTGGGAAGGCCGGGCATTGTCATCACCGCACCGGTAAGCACAACGACAAAACCGGCTCCGGCGGATACATAAGCTTCTCTCACGCTTATCTCAAAACCTTCCGGTCTGCCCAGCAAATCCGGATTATCGGATAGGGAATACTGGGTTTTTGCCATACACACAGGCAGACTGCCGAAGCCCAGCTCCGTCAGCTTCTTAAGCTGCTTTTCCGCCGCCGGGGTATAAACCACGCCGCCGGCCCCGTATATTTCCCGGGATACCGTGTTTATCTTGTCCTTCAGGCTCCGCTCATCCTCATACAATACATGGAAATGGCTCTCTTTCTTTTCCAGGGTTTCCAGAACCTTTTCCGCCAAAGCGATTCCGCCCTCCCCGCCTTTTTCCCAAACCTGGGAAATGGCGAACTCACAGCTGCGGTCCTCGCAGAACCTCTTAACATAAGCAATTTCTTTTTCCGTATCGGAGATAAAAGAATTTAAAGTCACTACGACGGGCACATCATATTTCTGGAGATTCTCAATATGCTTTTCCAGATTGACAATACCCCGTTCCAGCGCCTCCAGGTTTTCCGTACCCAGATCCGCCTTCGGTACGCCGCCGTTATATTTCAGCGCCCGGACCGTAGCGACAAGAACCACCGCGTCCGGTTTCAGGCCGGACATCCGGCATTTGATATCAAAAAATTTCTCGGCTCCCAGATCCGCTCCGAAGCCGGCCTCCGTGATTACATAATCCGCCATCTTCAAAGCCGCTTTGGTGGCTCTTACCGAATTGCACCCGTGCGCAATATTGGCAAACGGGCCTCCGTGTACGATGGCAGGGGTATGCTCCAGCGTCTGGATAAGGTTCGGTTTCAGGGCATCCTTCAGCAGGGCCGCCATGGAACCCACCGCACGGATATCTCCTGCCGTAACCGGCCTGCCGTCAAAGGTATAGGCAACCACCATACGGGAAAGCCGCTCCTTTAAGTCCTCCATATCCTCAGCCAGGCATAAAACTGCCATGATTTCCGTAGCCACAGTAATTACAAAATGATCTTCTCTCACGGTTCCGTCCATTTTGCTGCCCATACCGACAACAACATTCCGCAGGACCCTGTCGTTCATATCCAGACATCTTTTCCAGACCACCTGTCTGGTGTCAATCCCCAGCTCGTTCCCTTGTTGAATATGATTATCAAGAAGCGCGGCGCATAAATTGTTCGCCGAAGTGATCGCATGGAAATCCCCGGTAAAATGAAGGTTCAAATCTTCCATCGGCACCACCTGGGCATAACCGCCTCCCGCCGCCCCGCCTTTGATTCCGAAGCATGGCCCCAAAGACGGCTCACGAAGCGCAATAACCGCTTTTTTTCCCAGTCTGCCGAACGCCTCTCCCAGACCGACACTGGTAGTTGTCTTTCCTTCCCCTGCAGGAGTGGGATTAATTGCTGTTACCAGTACCAGCTTCCCGTCCGGGTTTTCACGGATGCTGCTGATATACTCATCGGAAATCTTGGCTTTATACTTTCCGTAAAGCTCCAGATCCTCTTCCTTTATCCCCAGCTTTTCCGCCACCCGTACAATAGGCTCCATAACCGCTTCCTGTGCAATTTCAATATCCGTCTTCATTTGTTTCCTCCTAAACTTAAAGAGATTCCTCTATGTATTGTTCGAACTGCTCCGGACTCATCAATACCTTTCTGGGTTTGGTGCCTTCCTCTTCTCCCACAACGCCGGCTTCAGCCAGCTGATCCATAATACGGGCCGCACGGTTGAAACCGATCTTGAACACTCTCTGCAGCATACCGATAGAAGCCTTGTCTTTATCGATAATAAACTTTCCGGCCTCTTCGAAATAAGCATCCCTTTCCGGTCCGCCTCCTCCGGAAGCGCCGTTCATGCCTCCTCCCCCGGATTCCATGGTTTTAACCTTTTCCACGATCTGATCATCATACACGTTCCCGATCACCTGATTCTTGAGGAAGTCGACCACGTCGGAAACTTCACCGTCCGATACAAATGCGCCCTGAATACGCGCCGGCTTGGAATAGCCCTGGGGATAAAAAAGCATATCCCCTTTTCCCAAAAGTTTCTCCGCACCGTTCATATCCAATATGGTTCTGGAATCCACGCCGCTCGATACGGCGAATGCCACACGGCTGGGCATATTTGCCTTAATCAGGCCGGTAATGACATCCACGGAAGGCCTTTGCGTCGCAATGATAAGATGAATACCCGCCGCTCTGGCAAGCTGGGCCAGACGGCAGATGGATTCTTCCACTTCTCCCGGCGACACCATCATCAAATCTGCAAGCTCATCCACGATAATGACGATCTGGGGCAGCTTATCCGGCGCGGACATATCACCCTTTGCGCGCATGTCCTCCGCCTTTTTATTATAGCCCTTTAAATCCCTGACATTGAGATCGGCAAATTTCTGGTAACGGTCCGTCATTTCCGCAACACCCCAGTGCAGTGCGGCGGAGGCCTGTTTGGGATCCGTTACCACGGGGATCAGCAGATGGGGAATCCCGTTATAAACACTCAGCTCCACCACCTTGGGATCCACAAGGATAAGCTTTACCTCATCCGGTCTGGCTTTATATAAAATACTCATAATCAATGTATTGATACAGACGGATTTACCGGAACCGGTGGATCCGGCAATCAGCATATGCGGCATTTTCGCTATATCGGAAACAACCACCTTTCCTCCGATATCCTTACCCACCGCAAAAGACAGCCTGGAAGGGAAATCGCGGAATTCTTTGCTTTCCATCAATTCCCGGAGAGATACCATTGTATTTTCTTTATTTGGCACTTCAATACCGATAGCCGCCTTTCCCGGAATAGGGGCCTCAATCCGGATATCCGTAGCGGCCAGATTCAGCTTAATGTCATCGGACAGCCCCAGTATCTTGCTCACCTTGACACCCTGCTCCGGCTGCAGCTCATACCGGGTAACCGAAGGCCCCTGGCTGATATCCGTAATCGTCACTTTTACACCGAAAGTAGCGAGCGTCTGCTGCAGCTTGGCCGCCGTATTCTTCAATTCCTTTACGCCGTCCCCCGCATTTTTGCCGCCCGGCTTCTGAAGAAGGGTGATGGGCGGAAAATGATATGGCCTTTCTTTTTTAGGCACTTCTGCATGCGCCGCCTCTTTACGAATTTCATCCATAGCAGCCTGTCCTGCCGTTTTTGCCGTATCATAAGGGCCGGGGCCTTTACCGCCGGGCAGGCGGTGCCCTTCCTCAGGCAGACTGGCTTTGGGACGTTCTCTCACAGGCGAAGGCGCCATATCTTTTGGCAGCTGTTCCTGGTGATAGGTCCCCTCCATCTCCTCCCATGGAAGATCTTCCTTCCCTGCGCTATCCCGGGCAGAGGGTTCTTCCCTGTCCGGAAGAGGCATATCGAATACCGTACTGCGTATCTCTCCCGAGGGCCTTGCCACAATATGTACCGGAGACACCTCCTTCATATCGCTGAACACATCGGAATTCCGATAGGCCTGCGCAAGGGGATCCTGCTCCCGGACCGCGTCCGGCGCACTGCTTTCCCCGGTATCTTCCCCGGCATGTTTTATTTCCATTTCTTCCGACGTCACCTGGGATGCGGTATGTATCTGAATCCGGTCGAAATCGATCACATTATCCATATTGGGAGCCACTTTGACAACTTCCCTGGAAGGCTTTGCTTCCATCCTTTCCGCCGCCAAATCCTCCACCGTAATCTCATGAATATCATTTCTGACGCGTTCCGTATAGTTCCGCTTTGCTTCCCTGGAAGGCTTTGCTTCCATTCCGCCGTCCTGCCCTGAGAGCGCCGTATCTATCATGACACCGGAAACACGCTTGTCCATCCGAAGGATTTTCTCCGCGTCCTTTCTGGCTTCCTCTTCTTCTCGGAGCCGTTCTTCCTCTTCTCTTCTGGCTTCCAGTTCTTCCTTCCGTCTCTGCGCCCTTTCCCTGCGTACCCTTGTCTCCTCACGGGCCGATTCATAAACCCTGCGGCTGCCGGTCTTAACGCCGCTGACAAAAGATTTTTCTGTTATGATAACCAGACAGATAATGGCAAGGACGATGACAAGAAGCACCGCACCCACCATTCCTAAAAAGTGATTCATCAGATAGGCTATGGAACCTGCCAATACTCCGCCGCCTGCCTTCGACTCCGCACTCACTGTATATAATACTTCCACGGAATATTTAGTCATGGAAGGGACCTGTCCGCCTATCAGTTCCAGCACCACGCCAATAAGAAGAATCAAAAGTACGGCCGCCGCAATTTTAAAGGCGGCGAACATATTTCCCTTATTGGAGATGCCGAAAGCAATGCCAAGAAATATCAGAACAGGAACCACATACGCCATCATTCCGAAAATGCCGAACAGCACATGGCTGACGGCATTTCCCACCGGACCGATAATGCCGAAATTACATAAAAAGAGCAGAATACTTAACGCAAATACACCAATCAGAATAATCTCATTGGTGATTGCGCTTTCTTCTTCTGTTCGTATTGTCTGCTGACTTCTGCTCTTTGTATTTGTCTTATTGTTCTTGTTCTTATTATTGGAACTGCTTCTCGTTCTGGAAGAAGATGAAGTATTCTTTTTACCCGCGCCTGACCTGCTTCCTGAAGTTGATGCCATTTTAAACCGCCTCCAAAATCTGTAAAACCACAGACTAAATCTAAATTAGTATACCACGAAATAGTTCCCTTGTCATCCTTAAATATTTCAGCCCTTAGCCAGCTCATGAAGCTTGGCGATGGCCTCACTGATACCTCCGACCGCATTAATAAGGCCTGCATTGACCGCTTCCTCTCCCACCAGGATCGTTCCCAGATCCTTGGTGAGCACTCCGGTTTCCATCATCAGCTCTTCCATACGCTTTCTCGTCATATCACAGTGGGAGCATACAAAACCGGTTATCCGGTCCTGAATCTGCTTAAAGTAGTCAAAGGTCTGCGGGGCGCCAATAACCGTGCCGCTCATCCGTACCGGATGTATCACCATGGTTCCTGAAGGAACGATAAAGGAATAATCCGCGCTGACCGCTATGGGAACACCAATGGAATGTCCGCCGCCCAATACAAGGGATACCGTGGGTTTGCTCAGAGAGGCGATCATTTCCGCTATGGCAAGCCCCGCTTCCACATCGCCTCCCATCGTATTCAGAAGTACTAGAAGTCCTTCTATCTGGCTGCTGTCCTCAATGGCTGCCAGCTGGGGAAGGATGTGCTCATATTTGGTTGTTTTGGAAGAGCTTCCCAGATTGTCATGGCCTTCTATCTCCCCTATTATGGTTATCATATGGATGGCTTTTTCATTTTCGCCGTGCCGTTCCAGGGTGAGCTGGCCGGTCTGTTCAATCCTTTCATCTCTCTGCTGCTCTTCATCTGCTTTTTTGCTGCTCATAATATCTGCTCCTGTCCTTTGTTTTTTTGTATTGTCTGCAAATGGAACAGATTTTATACCGGAACCGCTTCCCTACCGCATCCGTCTGCGGCTGAAAAAACCGGCAGGAATCACTTCCTGCCGGATCGTTGTATTCCGGTTCCCGCCGGCTAAAGCAGATCAAAATCATCGGCTTCCTCCAGATTTTCTATGTCATAGCGCATATCCGCCGCATCCGGTTCAAAAGCATAATCCATTTCTTTGGGGATATGCTTTTTAGGTCCCGGCAGGGGATTCGGAATCGGCTCTCCCGGCAGCGGAAAAGATACGTTTTCCTGAGCCGCCTCCTCCCGGAGCAAATCCGGAGCATTCCGTTTTGACCTGCCTTTTTGTTTTTTCTTTTTCTCTCTGTCAAAGCAGCACATACTATGAACTCCCATTCCGGCAAACACCCCCCAGTAAAGAAGGGTTATTGTCTGTTTTTCCATTGTGGTCCCAAACAGCAGGTCGCTTACCAGCAGAAAGACAAAGGGCACGATCCAGATAATACCCAGATTCCCTTTCTGTTCAAAAAAACCGAATACGTAGAAGAAAGCAAAAAACAAAAGCGGCAGAAAATAAAAAAGCGCTTCCTGGTTGGCAAAACTCCCCCATCCTATGGACTGGGAAACCATATTTCTTAAAATCCACTCCCGGATGATCGCCGCCGGTTCTCCTCCGAACAGAAAAAGCTGAAGCCCTGATGCCGCACAGAAGCCGCATATCCCTGCTATCAAATAAACCGCCGCCTCCCGGACTGCCGTTCCCTTTTGTGACGTCCTGCGTTCCAGATACAGGATGCCCAGAAAACCGAGTAAAAAAACGCTGAGGAAAAAATAATCCAGAAAGGAAGCTATTCCGGCCGCTGCCCCCGTCAGGAAAATCAGAAGGCCGGAGGAAGCGGACTTCTTTCCGCTTTTTTTCAGCTTCTGAAGCAGTACCCCTGTCAGAAGCAGAAGAAGTGACAAAAACAGCATCCGCAGGCTTTCCGGAGTCGCCGCCAGACAATATTCCACATAGACCGGCAATAATGCGGCCGCCGTTACAGCCGCTGCCGCAACAATCCTGCCGGCAATCATGCGGACTGCGGGGTATAACAGGGCAATGGCGGCCAGCTGCAGGCCAATCTGCAGAAGGATACAGGTATTTTCCCAGACACCAAGCCAGGCGAACAATCTGGTGAGCAAAAACAGAAAAATGGCCTGGAAGGTAAGTCCCTTCAGTCCATCCCGGCTGCCGGCGGCGGCCGCCGCGCTATCATAGAGCGTCCGGTCACCGAACAGCTCCGCCCCGCCGGCGGACGCCATCCATAACCGTAAAGCCAGAGCGGCGGCAAGCGCCAGAATAAGGAATAGACATTCCCAAAGCTGCACATGCCGCATTTCCGCCTTTTCCCGATTCTTTTTTTCCGCCAGCATCCGTATCGGAACATAAACCAAAAGAATGAGAAGAAAAGCACAGCCTGCCGTACCCAGGAAATAAAACAGCCAGCCCAGTCCCAGCATGGAGCAGACAAGGGAGGTCTGTACGGTAAAATAAATACAGATAACAAGGCCGTATATCATCCACAATATATAATTAAATCTGTATCTGCTATACTTCATTGTCCCCCTGTCCGTTCCGCCTTATTTAGGCCTCGCTGTCAGATAGCGGCCAGCGCCTGCTCCAAGTCCGCTATGATGTCGTCGGCATTTTCAATCCCCACGGAAAAACGGATGAGATCCGGATTGACACCGGCTTCCTTCAGCTGCTCGTCATTCATCTGCCTGTGGGTATGGCTGGCGGGATGGAGCACGCAGGTCCTTGCATCCGCCACATGGGTCACGATAGCCGCAAGCTCCAGCTTATCCATCATCACTTCAGCGGCGCTTCTTCCGCCCTTAAGGCCAAAGGAAATCACACCGCAGGTACCGTTCGGCATAATTTTCTGTGCCAGCTCATAGTATTTGCTGCTCTTTAAGCCCGGATAATTTACCCAGGCGACCTTTTCATGGTTTTCCAGATAACATGCCACCTTCAAGGCGTTCTCACAATGTCTGGGCATCCTCAAATGAAGGGTTTCCAGTCCGACATTCAGCAGAAAAGCATTCTGAGGGGACTGGATGGAGCCAAGATCGCGCATCAGCTGCACCGTCGCTTTGGTGATATAAGCCTTCTTCCCGAACCGTTCCGTATATATCACGCCGTGATAGGAGTCATCCGGCTGACATAAACCGGGGAACTTATCCGGATACAGGCTCCAGTCGAAATTACCGGAATCCACAATAGCGCCGCCCACGCACATTGCATGGCCATCCATATACTTCGTGGTGGAATGGGTTACAATGTCGGCTCCCCACACAAAGGGGTTGCAGTTGATGGGGGTGGCAAAGGTATTGTCAACAATAAGGGGAACCTGGTGGGAATGGGCCGTCTTTGCAAATTTCTCGATATCCAGTACCACAAGGGCCGGATTGGCAATAGTCTCCGCCAGCACGCATTTGGTATTTTCCCGGAAGGCTTTGCAAAGGGTATCGTAATCCGAATCCGGATCCACTATGGTACAGGAAATCCCCATTTTTTTCATGGTTACCGCGATGAGGTTAAAAGTCCCCCCGTATACTGTGGAAGAAAGAACCACATGGTCTCCCGCCTCACAGATATTAAATACGGCATAGTAATTTGCCGCCTGCCCGGAGGACGTGAGCATGGCCGCAACCCCGCCCTCCAGTTCGCAGATTTTCTGGGCCACGCAGTCGTTGGTGGGATTCTGAAGCCTGGTGTAGAAATAGCCGTCTTCTTCCAGATCAAACAGCCTTCCCATTTGTTCGGAGGTTTCATACTTATAAGTGGTACTCTGATAAATAGGAAGAACGCGGGGTTCTCCGTTGCCGGGCTTCCAGCCGGACTGGATGCATATGGTCTCTTTGGTATAAGGTTTTTTCATTTGTCCGCTCCCTTTGGGAATTACTCATCCCAGTTATGATATACCGCCTGTACGTCGTCATCGTCATCCAGCAGATCCAGCGTACGGTTCAGGTTTTTAACGGCTGTTTCATCAGTAAGTTCCACATAATTCTGGGGAATCATGGTCACTTCTGCGCTTGCCAGTGCAATACCCGCTTCCTCCAGGGCCTTCTGCACGGTTTCCAAATCATCCGGTGCCGTGAGGATTTCAAAGCTGTCTTCTTCCTCCGCAAAATCTTCGGCGCCCGCGTCAAGTGCCGTCATCATCAAATCATCGGCTTCCATATCGCACTCTTCTTTATCGATGATAATCTGGCCTCTTTTGTCAAACATGAAGGACACACAGCCGGGAGTCCCAATGCTTCCGTTTCCCTTGGTAAAGGCACTTCTTACATTGGCGGCAGTACGGTTTTTATTATCGGTAAGCGCATCCACTATAATGGCGATTCCGTTAGGGCCGTAGCCTTCATAGGTTACATATTCGTAATTCACATTTCCCATATCACCGGCTGCTTTTTTTATTCCGCGGTCGATGGTATCGTTAGGCATATTGTTGGACTTTGCTTTGGCAATTACCTGGGCCAGCTTAAAATTATTGGAAGGATCCGGGCCGCCTTCTTTTACTGCAACTGCGATTTCCCTGCCAAGTATGGTAAAGATTTTCCCTTTTGCCGCATCGTTTCTTTCTTTTTTGTGTTTGATATTTGCAAATTTTGAATGTCCTGACATCTTTCTCTTTCTCCTTTTATTTCTTTTGTCCGTAACTGTCTCATTTCCTGCAGCCACAAGCAAAAATCTGTTTTTTCTGCTTCAGGGTGTCAGCCGGCCTTTTCCTGGCCCTGGGAACGTTTTTCTTCCTCCCTGCCGGATGCCTGCCTGCTGTTTTCTTCCATGGCTTCTTCCGGAAGCTTTTTGACCAGAACGGTTTTAATCATCTTATTTTCAACGGAAAGCACCCGGAATTCGTAACCGTCGATCCGGATATCAAATTTTTCATCCGGTTCCGGGATGTGTTCCAGCTTGGCGATTATAAATCCGTTCAGGGTCTCAAATTCGCTCTCATCAAAGGATATGTCGAACCGTTCCTCCAGATCCTCGAGAGGCGTTTTGCCCTCAATAATGTATTCGTCCTTACACTTTTCACGGATATAGGACTCATCCACATCATATTCATCCAGAATATTGCCTACTATTTCTTCCAGTATATCCTCCATTGCTATCATACCCGCGGTCTGGCCGTATTCATCCAGCACGATAACCATCTGGCACTTGGTGGACTGCATGGTCTTGAAAAGCGCATCCACCTTCCGGGTCTCCGGTATGAACCTGGCTTCACGCAGCAGCCCCGGTATATCCCTGATTTTCATTTCGGGATCGATCTGCGACTGCCTGCGCAGGGCATCCTTCATATGCAGGATACCGATAATGTGATCGATATTTTCTTCATATACAGGATATCTGCTGTTACGCCCGTTAAGCATGAACGCCACCGCATCCCTGAAGGTGCTCTCGCAGTCTATTGCCACAATATTCGTACGGTTGGTCATAATATCCTCCGCACGCTTATCCCCGAATTCAAAAATGTTGGTTATCATTTCCGCTTCACTGGCCTGTATTACTCCCTGCTCATGCCCTTCATTCACCATGGATATAATCTCTTCTTCTGTCACATCCATGCTGTCCTCATCCGGATGCATGCCGAACAGTCTCAGGATTCCATGGGCGGTTACGGCAAAAAGCCCCGTGAGGGGGACAAAAACCGTCATAACAGCAGAAACCGGCCTGACCATAAGGTACGCCCATTTTTCCGGTGACCGGGAAGCCATCTTTTTAGGTATGAGTATGCCGAATACCAGCAATATGTAAAGCAGAAGAATAACGGTCAGAAGCAGGGAGGATACGGTAATCACCCACCCTGCGAAGGGCGAAAGGCCGCCTTCCCTGCCGGCAAGGGCCTGCAGCATCCTGCGCACATGCACACTCCATGCACGAAGGTAAACGCCTCCCATGCAAAGATTCAGGAAGGTAACCACAAGCTGGACCGTGTTCACATACCGGTTCGGTTTTCCCAGCAGCCTGCTTAAAAGAAGGGATTTTTTATCCCCATCCTCAATCGCTTTTCTTTCTACTTCTTTTTCATTCAGTCCGTGGATCGCAGCGCCAAAGCCATAACAAAAAGCTTCTATGAGCAAAAGCGCCAAAAATAAAGGTATACTGGCAGTAGGCCCACCATCGTCCATTCTATCAACTCCTTTTTCAAGGCGGTGCACACACTGACGCGCGTACACCGCCTTACTCTCCTTAATATATCATCTCGGTAAAAAAACGTCAAGAAACCACGCTTAGCTTATGTATTTAATTCCAGGCTGACCTTCAGCGCCTGGTTTACCCTCGCCATAGTGGGATCATCCAGATGACAGACTCTGTCCTTCAGCCTCTGTTTGTCGATTGTGCGCAGCTGCTCCAGTAAAATGACGGAATCTTTGACAATATCGTACTGTCCCGCCCGAAGCTCGATGTGGGTGGGAAGTTTTGCCTTGTTCATTTTCGAGGTTATTGCCGCACAAATTACTGTGGGGCTGTGTTTGTTTCCCACATCGTTCTGTATAATCAACACCGGCCGGATCCCTCCCTGCTCCGATCCGATCACCGGTCTTAAATCAGCGTAATAAATATCTCCGCGTCTCATTCCTGACTCTCCTTCTTCTTTCCTGATGGCAGCTTCTGATTTCGCCGCCTTGCAATATTATTGCCTTTTTTTCGGAAGGTATTCAGGTCAGATGATTTTCAGCGGAAATCCCGGAAGGAATCTTTGCTGTATACGGCTTTGCCATCCCTTCTATAAATTCTCGGGACCCTCTTATTCAGACAGCAGGCAAGTTCATAGTTGAAACGGCCGGAAAGCTCCCCCAGATCCTCCATGGTTATGCTTTCTTCCCCGTCAGAGCCGATAAGTGTCACTTCATCCCCCTGGGCTGCTTCCGGTATCCCGGTCACATCCACCATAAACTGATCCATGCAGACCCGGCCCAGGATCGGCGCTTTTTTTCCATGAATCAGCACATGGCCTTTATTGGAAAGGCTTCGGGGATAACCGTCCCCATAGCCTACAGGTATGGTAGCCACCTGCATGGGTTCCTTCGCAACAAAGGTTCCCCCATAGCTGACCGCCATACCGGCCTCCAGCTCTTTTATGTATACAATACGGCTTTTCAGGGACAGGACCGGGTGAAGGGAAACGATATCCTTTTTCACCTCACAGGAGGGCCACAGGCCGTACAGGGTAATTCCCGCCCGCACCACATCCAGGTTTGCTTCCTTCAGTTCCACGATTCCCGCACTGTTGGAGCAATGCCTGACAGGGATCCGGATTCCCAGCCGCTCCTCAATCTGTCCGGCAAAAGCAAGAAAGGTTTCCAGCTGCTTTCTCGCTGAAGCTTTATCCGCTTCATCCGCTTTGGCAAAATGAGTGAAAAGGCCCTCGATTTCTATTCCCGGCGTTTCTACACATTTCCTGACAAAGGCAAGGCCGCTCTCGTCCGGCCGGATACCGATACGGCTCATGCCCGTATCCACCTTAATATGTATTTTAACAGGCCGCCCGCAGGCGGTGCCGGCTTTCCCCAATTCTTCCAGCATATCTTCCCGGAATACGGCGGGGCGGATTTCCTCCCGGGCCATCTTTTCATAGCAATACGGAAAGGTATAGCCCAGGACCAGAACCGGTTTGCGGATTCCGCTCCCTCTGAGAATCAGGGCTTCTTCCACGGTAGCCACCGCAAAACCGTGAAGGAAAGGCATATCTTCTATCTCATGGGCGATGGGAACCGCACCATGGCCGTAGCCATCGGTTTTGACCACCGCTATGATTTTCGTTTCCTCCCTGATATTTTCTTTCATGTGAACCATATTATACTTCACCGCATCCAAATCTACGGCTGCCCAAACCCGGTCATAGTTTTTCATAATGTATGCTCCCATCTGTGCACAAATCCTTTTCCGCATTCCGCTGAGGCATGAGCCTATCCAGCTCCTCAATCAAGGCTCCCGCCGTCACGCTGTATTCGCTTTTCTTATGTGCAGCCCTGTCTCCGGCGCTGCCATGGAGAAAGACGCCGGTACAAGCTGCCCGGAAGGCATCCATGCCCTGGGCAGTCAGCCCGGCAAGGATTCCTGTCAGCACATCGCCGCTGCCGGCTGTCGCCATACCGCTGTTCCCGGTCATATTCAGATACATTTCCCCGTCCGGGCCGCCCACCAATGTCCGGGCTCCCTTGCAGATCATGGCGGCATGCAGTTTTTTTGCCCATTCCCTGGTCAGCGGTATGGCTTCTTTTTGAATTTCCGGGATTTTCTTCCCGGCAAGACGGCCGAATTCCCCCAGATGGGGTGTGAGGATCAGGGTTCTCCTTTGTTCCGGATCCTGCTGCATGGCCGTAAGCTTTTCGAGCAGCCTCTCCTGTTCCGCCAACAGGTTCAGGGCATCCGCATCCACCACCAGCGATCCCCTGGCATGCTCCACCGCCATTTCCAGAAGTCTGCGAGCGGCATCACTCTTACCCAGCCCAGGCCCGACAGCGGTTACGTCCGCCCAGGAAAAAACATCCAGCAGTTCCTTTTCAAAGGCTTCCGACCATTGGCCATAGGCGGTTATCATAGCCTCCGGCACCGCACTCTGCAAAATACCCCGGTTTCCTTCTTCCGTAACCACCCGGACCATCCCCGCTCCCGTATGCAGGATCGCCGATGCGGATAATTGACAGGCCCCGGCCATTCCCCTGCTGCCGGCAAGCAGTGCAACCTTTCCAAAGGTCCCTTTGTTTCCGTCCTCCGGGCGGGGAGGCAGCCAGGCGGCTTCCTCCTTCCCGCAGGTAAAAATCCGGGGCGGGGTTCCCAAAAAACTCTCTTCCGTAATGCCGATATCGGCACATACCACCCGCCCGGCATACCGGGTCCCCGGATACAAAACAAGTCCCAGCTTCCGGTACGCAAATGTCACGGTGACATCCGCCTGCACAGCGCACCCCATAACCTCCCCCGTATCGGCATGAATGCCGGAAGGGATATCCACGGAAAGCACATAGGCATTCCGGCTGTTGATAAAATCCACCGCTTCCGCGTATACGCCTTCCACCGGTTTTGTCAGGCCGATTCCGAAAAGAGCGTCTATGATTATATCATATTCCCCTTCCGGAAGTTTGCGCATGACCTTCTGTCCATAACGCGACAGGACAGACAGCTGGGCTTTGGTTTCTTCCGTACAGCGCTCCTTATTGCCGGGCAGGCAGAAATCTACCGGGAACCCGGCCTGATGCAGAAGCCGTCCTATTGCCAGGCCGTCCCCGCCGTTGTTTCCGGTTCCCGCCACTACCAGCGTCCTTCTCCCGGCAGGACCATGCCCAAAAGGGCGCATCGCTTCCTGCAGCTGCTTATCCCTGTCGAGCAGCTCCCGGGCACACGCCAGGGCCGCCCGTTCCATTAATACCATGGAAGGCATCCCAAAATGCTTAATCGTATTCCCGTCACACCGTTTCATTTCTTCTGCTGTTACCAGATATTCCATTTCTGTTTTCCTTTCAGGCCGGACATGCGGTTTTTCATGCAAAAATGCGTCCGGAGTGAAATACTCTGACGCATTTTACAGACCCTTTACCGCCTGTCCTCCGGACGCTCTTCCCCGTTTATTTCCTGCTCATTTTCATACTGGTTAATCATATAGGACAGCTTGATCAGACTGTCGGATAGATGTACGTTCTCAACCTGCACGCTGGCCGGCACATCCAAATCCACATGGGCAAAGTTCCATATAGCCTTGATCCCCATACCTACCAGCTTTTCCGCAGCCGCGGCTGCGCCTTCCTTGGGGATGGTGAGAACGGCAATATCGATATTGTTTTCTTTGACAAATTCCTGCATTTCTTCCATCGGCCGGACCTTCATCCCGCGTATCATCCTGCCCTGCAGCTTTTCATTGATATCAAAAACGCCTGTAAAAATAAAGCCCCTGCGTTCGAAATTCATATAATTTGCCAGGGCCTGTCCCAGGTTGCCTGCTCCGATTATAATCAGGTGATGTTTTTTGTCCAGCCCGAGTATTTTACCGATTTCCGAGTACAGATACTCTACATTGTAGCCATACCCCTGTTGTCCGAAGCCGCCGAAATTATTAAAGTCCTGCCGGATCTGTGACGCGGTCACATGCATAAGCCTGCTCAGCTCCTGGGAGGAAATCCTCTCCACACCGCTGTCCTTCAATTCGCCGAGGTACCTGAAATATCTGGGAAGACGTGCTATTACTGCCTGAGAAATTTCTTTATCCAATTCATTACGCCTCCATTATTAAAATTCAATTACTATCCTGTTTTATTATAATCATATGTTAAAAAAATGTCAATGAATTAGTTCGGTTTGAATTGACAGTGCGTTCGTTCAACGGTAAACTTGTAACTGTTCCGGTTCTCCTGAACAAGTACTATGCAAGAATAACAATATAAAGAGGTGTTCCCATGATACTATCCTGTCAGAATATAAATAAAGCGTTTCATGAAAAGCAGGTTTTTAAAAACTGCTCCTTTCATATAGAGGATCACGAGAAAGCCGCAATCGTAGGAATCAACGGTGCCGGCAAAACCACCCTGCTGCGGATCCTTGTAGGCGAACTGGATCCGGACAGCGGACAGGTTATCTTCGGAAAGGACCGCTCCTACGGCTACCTTGCACAGAATGCCGAATCAAACAGCGAAAATACCATATATGACGAGCTGCTGGAGGTGAAAAGGGACGTCATCCGGCTGGAGGAAAAAATCCGAAGCTGTGAGCTGGAAATGAAGCATGTCCAGGGGGAGGCCCTCACAGCCCTTATGGAACAGTATGCCCTCTACACGCATCAGTTTGAACAGGCGGACGGCTATAGCTATAAAAGCGAAATCACCGGTGTCCTCAAGGGACTTGGTTTTACGGAGGAAGAATTTACCAAAAAGGCCTCCACGCTTTCCGGAGGGCAGAAAACCCGGGTTGCCCTGGGCAAGCTTCTGCTGCGCAAGCCGGATCTCATCATTCTGGATGAACCTACCAACCATCTGGATATGTCTTCCATCGCGTGGCTGGAAACCTACCTGCTGAATTATAAGGGCGCAGTACTTATCGTTTCCCACGACCGGTATTTTCTGGATAAAATAGCCAATAAAATTATTGAAATAGACAGCACGGAGGTCTCCGTCTTTCATGGGAATTACTCCGACTATGCGGTAAAAAAAGAACAGCTGCGTGCGGCCAGATGGAATGCCTATATGAACCAGCAGCAGGAAATCAGGCATCAGGAGGCGGTTATCGAAAAGCTGCGTTCCTTTAACCGGGAAAAGTCCATCCGCCGGGCGGAAAGCCGGGAAAAAATGCTCCAGAAAATCGATGTCCTGGAGAAGCCTTCCGAAACGAGGGCGGACATGCGCATGGAACTCACGCCCCAGATTATAAGCGGTAATGATTGTTTGCAGGTGGAAGGACTGGCAAAAGCCTTCGGGCCGGAAAAATTGTTTGACAATCTGTTCTTTTCCCTGAAACGCGGGGAGCACGTGGCAATCATCGGTGACAACGGCACCGGAAAAACCACCCTGCTAAAGATTATCAACGGCCTCGTGGAACAGGATGCGGGGGAAATCAAGCTGGGTTCCAAGGTACACATCGGATATTATGATCAGGAGCACCATGTACTTCATCCGGATAAAACCTTATTTGAAGAAATATCGGATGCGTATCCCACTCTCACCAACACGGAAATCCGGAATGTTCTGGCCGCCTTCCTCTTTACCGGGGACGATGTATTCAAACAGATCAAAATGCTTTCGGGCGGAGAACGGGGCCGTGTATCCCTTGCCAAACTGATGTTGTCGGAGGCTAATTTCCTCATCCTGGACGAACCTACCAACCATCTGGATATCATGAGCAAAGAAATCCTGGAGGATGCTATAAACAGCTACAGCGGCACCGTGCTGTATGTCTCCCATGACCGTTATTTTATCAACCGCACCGCTTCCCGGATTCTGGAACTGGAGAACGGTGCCTTTACCGGATATCTGGGCAACTATGATTATTATCTGGAAAAGAAAGCGGAAACCACCCTTTCCTCCCCGGAAACCGGCGGAACCCTCCCTTCCCGGAATGCTACGCTTCCATGGAGCGCTTCCAATGCCACGCCCGGGATAAATGAAGGGGCCATCCGTTCCGGCGGCGAATCCAGTCTGAAACAGGACTGGCAGTCCCAAAAAGAAGCCCTGGCCGCACAGCGCAAAAAGGAAAATGCCCTGAAACGCTGCGAGGCAGAAATCGAACGGCTGGAAAAACGCAGTGCGGAGATTGATGAAGAAATGACCCGCCCTGACGTCTGCACCAACGTAGCAAGGCTGCAGGAATTAACCAAAGAAAAAGAAGGGCTGGAAGAAGCTCTCCTGCTTCAAATGGAAGAATGGGAAGGCCTGTCGGATTAACCGGCAGGCTTTTTGCCCGGACCATCTGAACGGTTACGGAAATACCGGCCCCAAAGCCTTCAGCGTTTTCTGATATTGAAATTATAGTCCAGTAAAATCCAGTTTGCACGGAACAGCTGCATAATCTGCCAATAACCCATTCCCCTCAGCCCATAGCTCTTTATCAAATCAAATTTGGCCTGAAGGCTGCGCACATCCTCAAACCATACCTCATGCTCGGTTCCATATATATTATAACGGAACCAGGGAGACATCGCAGTCTCATCAAATTGGATATCCGCTCCGTTTTCTATGGCGATCTGCACAGCTTCCACATTCCCTATGGTTAAGGCCCTGCTCTCCCCCCTTACAAAAGGAAGCGTCCAGTCATACCCGTAATTGGGAATGCCCAAATCGATTTTTTGGGGCGGTATTTTGGTAATGGCATATTCCACCACTTCTCTCACCTTATTCAGCGGGGCCACTGCCATTGCAGGCCCATATGTATATCCCCATTCATATGTCATGAGCAGTACACTGTCTGCCGCCTCCCCCAGCCCCTCATAGTCCTTTCCCTCATAGAGCAGCCCCGTCTGTGTGTCGGAGGTTTTCGGAGCCAGGGCTACGGATACCGGATATCCCAGCTTATTTACCTCCGAGCGCACCTGTGCCACAAAAGAGGTGAAACTGTCCCTGTCTTGTGCCAGGATAAATTCAAAATCTATATCCACTCCCTGGAAGCCCTTCTCTTCTATGGTATACAGCAATTCCCGGATCAGGGTACTGCGTACCTCCCAATTATTCACAAGAACGGAAATCAAATAGTTATTAAACTGTCCGTCCGGGCCAAAGGGGGTCAGAGTCAGCACCGGGGCCGTTCCCGCTTCCAGAGCCGCCTGAATCATAGGCCCATCGTCCAGCGCCGGCGGGATTAAATATCCTTCGGCGGTAAAACCATAGGAGAAAACAGAGAGGGAAGTCAGATAAGGCAGCGTCTGTTCCAGCACATAATTCCCGATAAACGGATAAGCATAACCGTTGACATAGGCGTCATAGGACGCCGCCGGAGCATCGTCAATCCCGGTAATGAGAAGGGCCTGCCCGATGGCAAGCCGGTAGGGATAAGGAATTTGGTTATCATAAATGAGTCCGTAAATGTCCGCCCGGTAAGCCGCTGCTATGGAAGCCAGGGTATCCCCCTGTTTTACTACATATATCTGCATATAAAGGACCTGAACCTTTTTTATGTAGTTTATGCAGCGTCTGCTTTATTCTTTCCGGTTTCCTTCCGTATTTGCTTCGGAGCGGAATGAAAAGATTTGGGATTATGCGGCTTTGCGCATCGGAGTCAAAAAAAAACGGAAGGTATGACCGTTACTGCCATACCTTCCGCTGAAATAACTGTTCTCAGTTTTTTTCCGGTTTCTTCTCGATGAATATTTTCCTGGTAATAAAATTATAGACCATAACCACTGCTGTAGCCACAATTTTAACCAGCATATACGAACGCTCCATATACTGATCCAGCCATGAGGTTCCGCCCCACATGATCAGCTGGTTGATTCCCAGGCCGATTATGCTCAGGATAAGGAAAATAAGAAACTGCTTTGCCTTATTAGCCTCTTTGTCCGCCTCAAATACCATGGTAATACTCAGGATATAATTAACAATTACCGAAACGGAGAAAGAAATCCCGCTGGAAATAACGGATGGGATACCGCACAGCTCCGTTAAAGCGACCATTATCCCGTAATCAATAAAAAAGCAGAGGAATCCAACTACGCCGAATTTTACTATCTGTTGTATCAGTTTTTTCATTTTTTCTTATGCCCCTTACTTAGTGTTCTAAAGTACCAGTACGTAATACTGTAACACCTTTTTTGTAAGGAATCAAGCGGTTGTTTCATCTTGCTGCCGTTTTTACTGGCTTCGTTTCCATAAAAACGGGTTACAGAATGGCTTCCAGCTGCTTGCGGATTGCGGCTATAAAATCCTGGCTGTTCAGAACTGTCACATCCTTCCGCGTCGCTATCTGAGCGAGGTCTTTGGTCATCACCCCATTTTCGATGGTGGCAAGGGTCGCTTTCTCCAGCTTATCCGCAAATACCTCAAGTGCGGGAATGGTATCCAGTTCACCACGTTTTCTTAAGGCTCCAGTCCATGCGAAAATAGTAGCCACAGGGTTTGTTGATGTTTCTTCCCCTTTCAGGTATTTATAATAATGTCTCTGGACGGTTCCGTGAGCCGCTTCATATTCGTAGATTCCATCCGGGGAAACCAGAACGGAAGTCATCATAGCCAGGGAACCAAAAGCGGAGGAAACCATATCGCTCATTACATCCCCGTCATAATTCTTACATGCCCATATAAATCCGCCTTTTGCCTTCATAATACGGGCAACTATATCATCGATCAGACTATAGAAATATTCCAGTCCGAGTTCTTCAAATTTTTCTTTGTATTCCTTTTCATAGACTTCCTGGAAAATATCCTTGAAGGTATGATCATACTTTTTGGAAATTGTATCTTTTGTACCGAACCACAAATCCTGTTTTGTGCTTACCGCATATTGGAAACATGCACGGGCAAAGCTGGTGATGGAAGCTTTTGTATTATGTACACCCTGAATAATGCCGGCATCCTTAAAATCATGGATAGTCTCTCTGGTAATGCTGCCGTCTTTCCCGGTGAATACAAGCTCCGCTTTTCCGGCGCCCTCTATTTTCATTTCCACATTTTTATACACGTCACCGTAAGCATGACGGGCAATGGTTATGGGCTTTTCCCAGTTTCTGACGCAGGGTTCTATCCCCTTTACCACAATCGGCGCACGGAATACCGTACCATCCAGAATGGAACGTATCGTTCCGTTGGGGCTTTTCCACATTTCCTTCAGGTGATACTCGCTCATACGGGCCCCGTTGGGGGTGATGGTGGCACACTTTACGGCAACACCGTATTTTTTAGTGGCTTCCGCAGAATCGACGGTAACCTGATCGTTGGTTTCGTTTCTGTGTTCCAGGCCCAGATCGTAATATTCTGTTTTCAGATCCACAAAAGGAAGCAGAAGCTCCTCTTTGATCATCTTCCACAGGATGCGGGTCATTTCGTCGCCGTCCATCTCCACTAAAGGGGTGTTCATCGCAATTTTATTCATTATTTACGTCTCCTGTTCCGCCCGGGAACTGTCCCCGGACTCATTTTCTTCATAGGCTTCGTAAAGTCCGCTTTTCACCATATTCTGGTAAGCTTTGCGGATATGGGCATTCGCAAGCTGTTCGGCCAGATCTGCATCCCGCAGTCTGATTGCCTCCATAATCTGGCGGTGTTCCGCATTGGACTGTACGCCCCTGGCATCATCCGACAATGTTTTTTTCCTGACACGCAATACATATTCATGGAATTCCCGCAGGACATGCTCCAGCATTTTGCTGTTGGATGCTTCGTAAAGAATATCATGGAAACGGTTGTCCAGCTCCGCCAGCTGTTCTGCATGGCCTTTGCCGGCATGGAATTCGGAAAGGTAAATGTTCTCTTCCATCTCTTCCATCTGTTCCCTGCTGATATTTTCCGTTGCCCATCTGGCACACAGGCCTTCAAGAAGGGAACGGATGGCGTAGATATCCTTCACGTCCTTCACTGTAATGCCGGTGACATAGGCTCCTTTGTTGGGTATGATCTGCAGAAGCCCTTCCAGTTCCAGCTGGCGGAAGGCCTCTCTCACCGGCGTACGGCTTACGCCCATTTCTTCGCCGATTGCCGCTTCCCGCAATTCCACGTTTTCTTTGTATTTTCCGCTCAGGATATCCTCCCGGAGTTTGTGAAACACACGGCCTCTGAGGGAATATTTATCCGTGACTTCACTTTTTACGTCTCTCTCGCCCATATTTTACCTGTCCAGCTTTCCTGCTGCGCTTTTCTGGCCGCCGTTCAGGCTTATGCCGAGTTTTCCGCAGGCGTCATCTATTACTTTAATCAGCTCTTCATCCGTCAGTACGGTCACACGTCCGCCGGCATATTCTTCGTCCACCCAGTCCTTTACTTCATGCACCAGTTCTGAGGTCTTGCTTACCTGCTCCTCTTCCCTGAGACGGTAATAGGTGTTGATCCAGTGGGCGATGCCCGCAAGTCCGGATGTATTGGATACCGCACAGATAACAGGCCTGTTTAAAAACTTCTCCGTATCAAATATATTATAAATCTCTTCATTTTTCAAGAGGCCATCTGCATGGATGCCCGCTCTTGTCACATTAAAGTTCTTTCCCACAAAGGGTGTCCTTTCCGGGATGTGGTAGCCGATTTCTGTTTCATAGTACTCGGCAATCTCCGTGATAACCGTGGTATCCATGCCGTTTAAGTCTCCCTTAAGCTGGGCGTATTCGAATACCATTGCCTCCAGGGGCGTGTTTCCGGTACGTTCGCCGATACCAAACAGGGAGGCGTTGACACCGGAACAGCCATACAGCCAGGCTGTGGTGGAATTGGCAACCGCTTTATAAAAATCGTTATGGCCGTGCCACTCAATCAGGGAATGGGGGACTCCGGCATGGGTATGGATGGCATAAATGATACCGGGCACACTCCTGGGAATAACCGCTCCCGGATAATTTACTCCATATCCCATGGTATCGCAGGCACGGATTTTAATCGGGATCCGGTATTCTTCCATAAGCTTCATCAGTTCCAGGCAGAAGGGAACCACATAACCGTAAATATCCGCCCTCGTAATGTCTTCCAAATGGCATCTGGGGCTGATCCCTTCCTCCAGGCAATCCCGGATAACGCTGAGATAGTGCTCCATAGCCTGCCGTCTTGTCATTTTCAGTTTCATGAATATATGATAGTCAGAACAGCTAACCAGGATTCCCGTCTCCTTCATGCCGATTTCCTTCACCAGCTTGAAATCTTCTTTACTGGCACGGATCCAGCTGGTTACTTCGGGGAACTGGTATCCCCTTTCCATACATTTATATACGGCGTCCCTGTCTTTTTTGCTGTACAGGAAAAATTCACAGGCACGTATCATGCCATTGGGGCCGCCCAGCCTGTGCATATAATCGTAGATGTCCACGATCTGTTCCGTGGTATAAGGAGCGCGTGACTGCTGGCCGTCACGGAAGGTGGTATCGGTAATCCAGATATCCTTCGGCATATTGTGGGGTACGATCCTGTCATTAAAGGGAATCTTCGGAATTTCCGAATAAGGAAACATATTTCTGAAAACATTGGGTTTCTTGACATCGTCCAGTATGTACATATGTTCTTCTATTTCCAGAAGATTGTTCTTATCGTTCATGGTTACCGGACGGTTTGAAAAAGTTTCATTCCTATTCATGATGCCTCTCCATTCTTTGGCCCTAAGAAGAACCGCCTGCAGGCGTATGATCCCCTTTCGGATACCTGTTTATAGTTTATCCTTTAATCCATGTATAATTGTATACAATTATACTTTGTGTGTCAATCATTAATTTCAAAAAAACTGTGGTAATAGATCAGAAATGTCTGCGCATTTACTGCGCAGTACGTGAGGAAGTGGTACAAGAGTGCATAAACGCAAGTACCGCTGACGATTTTAAATGGATTTATGCATGTTGCTGGTCACGGAGTAACCAGCAACATGCTTTTCTAAAGTTAACTATCCCGCTGCTTCATATCGGTTTCAACGCAGTGCCCGTGACACATTCAGCATACCCCAGCCCTGTTTGCTCCAGGCCTCTCCCAAATCGGAGGCGGACCACAAAATCCGGCGTTTCAGTTGTTCGTTGGAATATTCCGGATACTTCTGAAGGCATAAGGCTGCCGCCCCCGCCACCAGCGGCGTAGACATGGAAGTGCCGTTTTTTACGATATAGGCATCCCGGCAGCCTCTCACGGTCTGCCGGAAGCCTGCGGAACAGGACATGATGTCCGTCCCCGGTGCTACAATATCCGGTTTTTTCAGTTCCGCGCAGGTGGGGCCTCTGCCGGAGTAGGATTCACAGGAATTCTGTCTTCCGTGGAAGGAATTGCCGTCATGACAGCCTACCGTCACCACTTTCCTGCTGGCGCCAAGAGGGGAAATACTGCCGGCAGCAGGCCCTTTGTTGCCAGCTGCCACTACTACAAAAATACCGGCATCCCATACCTTTTCCAGGCAGGACACCAGGTACTGCATCATCCTTGCATGATCGGTTTCTCCCTTGGAACGCTTTGCTTCCATGGAACGCTTTGCTTCTATGGAACGTTCCGCTTCCATACTCACTGAAATGTTTAATATCTTTATTTGATAAAGCTCCCGGTTATCCAGAATCCATTGAATCCCGGCAGCCATATTGGAAATGGTGCCATCGCCTTTTTCATCAAGGACTTTCCCAGACAGAATCCGGCATCCGGGTGCAACTCCGGCGTACAGGCCGCCTGAGCAGGCTCCGTTTCCGCACAGGCATCCGGCCACATGGGTCCCATGTCCGCAGTCGTCATAGGGCATACGGCTGGTTCCTACAAAATCTCGGAAGCCGATTACCCTGTCGGCAAAATCGGGATGCATGGCGATGCCTGTGTCCAGGATTGCAACGGTGACGCCGGAGCCGGTGTAGGGGGATACCTCTTCTTCTTCCGCATGTATCAGTTTTCTAACCCGGTCCATTGCTTTGTGTGTTTCTTTCTTTTTCTATTAAAG
>NZ_QUES01000010.1:0-18604 GCF_003478085.1 Eisenbergiella sp. OF01-20
GACACCGCTCTGCCAGCGGGCAGAAGGCCATTTTGTTCCTGCGAAGTTTGAGTAACTAATCAATACATTAACAGCCGCATTATTTGATATGTTTTATAATCAATATACGTTTGTATCAGGAGGCAGCGGAAGAAAAATACAAAAAAAGCACACCCTGTATCAAGAAAATACAGGTTATGCCTGAATACATAACAATAAAGACGGCTATCGGACTCGGGCACCGTGGAATTCGGTGTGCTCATGTATTGTATGTCTCCTTGGTTCCAAGATACTGTAAAGTAATTGTCATCTATTTTAATCGATGATCGGAAAAAATGCAATGCAATCGATAAAAAATAGTAGCATATAAGAAAAGCTTAGCAGGCTTTTAACATCCTGATTTCTATTTTACTTGACAAATACCCCTATAGGGTATATTTTAAATACATAGAATATACCCCATGAGGGTATACTAACCCGAGAAAGAAGTGTTTTGGTGATTTTTAACGATACAAAGCACCCGCTTCATGGAATGGAGGGAACATACCATGTCTGATAAACAAACAGACCGTCAGCAGACAGAAAACCTGTGTACAGCCTGTGCGGACTGCTGTGCACATCATAAGCACACACCCCGGAGCGAGGCTTCCAACAGACAGCTGCAAAACCGCCTGAACCGTATGGCAGGTCAGCTGAACGGCATAAAGAAGATGCTTGATGACAACCGCTACTGCGGCGATATCCTCACGCAGATCGCTGCGGTGGAGAGCGCGCTGCAAAGCTTTGGGTACCTTATCCTGCAGGAGCATATGGAGACCTGTGTGGTGGAAGAGATCAAAAGCGGAAATCTGCAGATTGTGGAGGAAGCTGTTGATCTGATTAAAAAACTAAAGTGAAAAGCTATATAATCTTAATAAAAAGAGGTGAAGCATGTGAAAAACGAAAAATTCAATATAACAGGCATGACCTGCGCCGCCTGTCAGGCGAATATCACCCGGAATGTGGGGAAGCTTGCAGGTGTGGAAGAGGTGAATGTAAGCCTGCTGGCGAACCAGATGACGGTCGCCTACGACGAAGAAAAAACGGATCCGGAAACAATCATCCATGCCGTGACGGAAATCGGCTACGGGGCTTCCGGTACCGGGCCGGAGGCCCAAAAGGACGGCAGCTTCGGCAAAGAATGGCAGAGCCGGAGAGAAAGGACAGAGGAGAACCGGATGGAAATGAAAAAACGTCTGGTGGCTTCGGTATGCCTTCTGGTACCATTAATGTATGTGGCTATGGGGCCTATGATGTCCCTGCCTGTGCCCGGCTTCCTTGTGGGGATGGAAAACTCGCTGATTTCCGCGCTGACCCAGCTTCTGCTCACGGTTCCGGTCATGATCATCAACCGCCATTTTTACCAGTCCGGGTTTAAGGCCCTGGTAAAGAAGGCGCCCAACATGGACTCCCTGGTGGCAATAGGATCCGCCGCCGCATTTGTTTACGGGGTATTTTCCATGTACCGTATCGCTTATGGCTTCGGCCACGGGGATATGGATCTGGTCCACCAGTATGGGCATGAGCTGTATTTTGAGTCCTGTGCCATGATTCTGACCCTGATAACGGTAGGGAAGTATCTGGAAGCGCGTTCCAAAGCCAAGACCTCCGATGCGCTCCGGAAACTGGTGGATCTGGCTCCGAAAACGGCTGTCATCCTCCGTGATGGCATCGAACAGGTGATACCCGCGGAAAGTGTGGTGGCAGGCGATATCGTGGTAATCAAGCCGGGCGGAAGCATTCCGGTGGACGGCGTGGTGACGGAAGGGCATGGTTATGTGGATCAGGCGGCCATTACCGGAGAAAGCGTGCCGGTGGAGAAAAAGCCCGGAGACGAGGTTATATCTGCGACCATCAATAAAAACGGCAGCTTCCGTTTCCGGGCGTCCAGGGTGGGGGATGACACCACACTGGCCCAGATCATACGCCTGGTGGATGAGGCCGGCAATACCAAAGCCCCCATTGCCCGTCTGGCGGACCGCGTGAGCGGAATCTTTGTCCCCGCCGTCATCATCATAGCGATACTGACGGCAGTTGTCTGGCTTTTGGCAGGCCAGTCCTTCGAATTTGCATTGTCCAATGCCATTGCGGTGCTGGTAATATCCTGTCCCTGTGCGCTGGGACTGGCGACACCGGTAGCAATCATGGTAGGTACGGGAAAAGCGGCGGAATACGGCATTCTCATCAAATCCGCCCAGAGCCTGGAAACCCTGCATTCCATTGATACGATTGTTCTGGATAAGACTGGGACGATCACCATGGGGCATCCTTCGGTAACAGATGTGATCCTGTGGAATAAACAGACATCCCGGGATGCATTCCTGGCGGAGGCTGCGGCCGTGGAGGCAGGAAGTGAGCATCCGCTGGCGATGGCTGTGGCGGAAGAAGCCGGACGGGAAGGCCTTACCCTCCCGGAGGCGGAAGCGTTCGACGCCCTGGCAGGCCGCGGGGTGAGCGCCCTGGTAAAAGGAAAACGGTATCTGGCAGGCAACATGGCCTTTCTGCTGGAAAACGGGCTGCTGAAGCAGCCGGAGCTGCAAAGCCGGGTACAGAAACAGGTGGACAGTCTGGCATCGGAAGGAAAAACGCCGCTGCTGTTTGCCAAAGACGGGGAGCTGGAGGGTATTATCGCTGTGGCGGATACGGTGAGGGAAACCAGCAGGGCCGCACTCAGGCAGTTTAAGGATGCCGGCCTGAAGGTGGTAATGCTCACCGGAGATAACCGTATCACCGCAGAGGCTATCCGCAAAAAACTGGATATTGAAGAAGCGGTTTCCGAGGTCATGCCTACCCAGAAGGAAGCCTGTATCCGGGAGCTTCAGGAAAAAGGCCACAAGGTAGCCATGGTGGGAGACGGCATCAATGATGCCCCGGCACTCACCCGTGCGGATGTGGGCATCGCTATCGGAGCAGGTACCGATATTGCCATTGAATCCGCGGATGTGGTGCTGATGAAGGATTCCCTGGCGGATGTGGCAACCGCCATTGATTTAAGCAAATCGGTTATCCGCAACATCAGAATGAACCTGTTCTGGGCATTTTTCTATAATGTCTGCGGCATCCCTGTGGCGGCGGGCCTGCTTTACCCGTTGTTTATGATTCGTTTAAGCCCCATGATAGGTGCGGCGGCTATGAGTCTCAGCTCCGTCTGTGTAGTTGCCAATGCCCTCAGGCTGCGTTTTTTCAAAGGAAAAACGGTTCCCGCCGTGACCGCGGCGGATGAGGGAAAGAACAGACACCCGGAAGAAAGAAAAGAAGAAGGAAAAGAAGAAAGGAACGGCGCCGGGCAGCCGTCCGGAAAAGGAGAAATGAAAATGGAAAAAGTAATTGAGGTGGAAGGAATGATGTGCGCACATTGCCAGATGCATGTGCAGAAGGCCCTGGCGGCTGTGGAAGGCGTGGGGGAAGCGGTTGTGGATCTGGAGGCGAAAAAAGCGACGGTAACCCTTTTGAAAGAGGTTTCCGATGAAAACCTGATGAAAGCCGTTGCGGATGCCGGGTATACGGCCGTAAGCTGTCAGACACGGTAAAGAAGGGGTGCGCAGGGAAGCGCACCGGAAAAAAAGCAGGATATGTCAGTTTAACAGGGAATAGTTCATTGCAGGCGGAAAGAAAATAAGCTATAAAGAAAAGAGGTTCACAGAAAGAGCCTTTTTCCTGCCGGCAATCCGGACACACAGCCTCCGTGGCAGCAGGAATGCTGTCCGGAGGCTGCTTTTGATCATAAGGACGGCCGCAGGGTGCCGGTGGTTTCCGTGGCGGAAGGGGTTTTACTTGGGCGGATATTTTTGGCGGTACTGGCTTGGCGTCATATCCGTAAATTTTTTGAACTGCCGCATGAAGTGGAGTTCATTTTCATACCCGCATAATACGGAAATGGACTGCACGGAAATATCGGTGGTGCGCAGATAAAAGCGGGCCGTATTCAGCCTGGCCTGTATGACCTCCTGAATGCAGGAGATACCGAATAATTCCCGGTACAGATGCTGCAGATAGGAAGGGCTTATATGAACGTATTCCGCCATAGTATCCACCGTCCATCTTTTGTGGGGGCTGTTCAGGACAGCCATGCGCAGATCGTTCATGACAGGATAGTATTTATGGGCCATGGCCTTGTCTTCGGGACTCTGCAGCTGGGCGGCCAGAGAATAGAGCAGGGCGTGCATGAGAGAATCCAGGATCTGCCTGCTGTAGGGATGGGCCGTATGCTTTTCCATGACGATCATCCGTGCATATTCCGACAGCTGTGCCATGTAAGGAAGGGAATGGGGCGTATTAAAAGGAATTTCCAGTCCCAGCAGAAAAGGAAGGTCTGTTTCATCCGGCAGGAAATGGATCCAGTCATCATTATAAAGAGGTCCGGCGCTGCCGTAATGGACCGGTTCGTTTTTATCGTAGAGAATAACCGTACCCGGCATAGTCAGGATACGTTCTCCTTTTATCACAAAGAATGCCCTGGTTTTAACAAGCAGCAGCGTATAGTCGGGAGTGCCGCAGGGCCGCCTCATTTCCAGATGCATCCGGTGTTTGGAATCAAAGCCGCAGTGGCCTACAGTAATCATGACAGCCTGTCCTTTCCGATGGTTTCAGGAGGTTCCCGGATCGGCGGACGGCCCGGGAAATCCCATTTCTTACGGCCCGCGCAGGGAATGCGCAGACCTGTCTGAACGGTTACGAATCGTTACCTTTTATTGTACAGACAATTTTTTATTTGTATAGGGCTTTACTAAATTATTCAAACATAAAAAAGGAGTTTTCCATGGAAAAGAGAGAAGAACTGCAGAAAGAAAAAAAGAAATGGCTGGAGGAGGTCTACGGTAAAATCTGCGTTAAAATGCGTGCGGAATGCAGCCGGGTAGGGGATCGTATCCCTTATATCCCTGTAAACGGCCGCTATGAAGAGGATTATGCCCAAAAGGATGTGTTCTGGTGGACCAATGGCTTCTGGGCCGGTATGATGTGGCAGATGTACCATGCTACGGGAGAAGAGAAATACCGTCTGGCCGCGGAAGGGGTGGAGGCAAAAATGGACGCAGCCTTTGCAAACATCGGGCGGCTGTATCATGACGTGGGATTTATGTGGCTTCATACCGCCGTTGCGGATTACCGCCTGACCGGAAATCCCAAATCCCGTGAACGCGGAGAGAATGCGGCCAATGTGCTGGCGGCAAGGTTCAACCCGCTGGGGAATTTTATCCGTGCCTGGAACGGGGACAATAACATCGGCTGGATGATTATTGACTGCATGATGAATCTGCCTCTTCTGTACTGGATGAGCGAGGAGAGTAAGGATCCCCGTTTTAAAGCTATCGCACAGCTGCACGCGGATACCGCGATGGAGCTTCTGGTAAGGCCCGACGGATCCTGCAACCACATCGGTATTCTGGATCCGATGACCGGTGAGCTGCTGGAAGCGCCCGGCGGACAGGGATATGGGGAAAACAGTTCCTGGAGCAGGGGACAGTCCTGGGCGCTGTATGGTTTTGCATTGAGCTACCGCCATACCGGTGAGATCAAGTATCTGGATGCCGCAAAGAGAGTTGCCCATTATTTTATTGCCAATGCAGCGATGACGGATTATCTCCCGCTCTGTGATTTCCGTGCACCGCAGGATCCGGTTTATTATGATTCCACAGCAGGAGCCTGTGCGGCCTGCGGCCTTCTGGAAATCGCAGGTTTTGTGCCGGAGCATGAAAAGAAGCTCTATGAGGACAGCGCCTACCGTATCCTGCGGGCCATGGAAGGGGAATTTGCCAACTGGGACGAAAACCAGGATGCCATCCTGGAAATGGGAAAGGCGGCTTATCACGGCAATGACGGGCAGGAGGCCATTATTTACGGGGACTATTTTTTCATAGAAGCCATCCTGCGCATGCTGGATAAAGGCTGTTTCCTCTGGTAAAATAAAAGGGGCCGCTGTACGATGCCTTGTTCTTATTTGACAGAAGGCTGCGGCAGGGAGGAAAGGAAGAAATGGAAAATATAAAAAGAAAAGAATGGCTGGATGCCATGCTGCGTATTGTTTCACCAGTGCTTCATGCGTTGGAAAAAGAGGAATTACATACAAGTATGCCCCTGGATTTCCATGGGGAAAGAGCGGATTTTGCGCCGCTGGAGGCATTCGGCAGAAGTATGCTGGGACTTGCTCCCTGGCTGGAAGCAAAAATCCCGGACGGGGAAGAGAAAAAGCGGCAGGAGGCCTGGAGGGAGACGGCGCTGCGCTGTATCGATAAGGCCACGGATCCGGCTTCCGCGGATTTTATGATTTTTTCATCCGGGGGGCAGCCTCTTGTGGATACCGCTTTCCTTTGCCATGCCCTGGTGCGTGCGCCCGGACAGCTTGCGGGAAGGCTCCCGGAACGGGTGCGGCGTAATCTGGCACAGGCGCTGCGCTCCTCCCGACAGATCACGGCGGGAAGCTCTAACTGGCTGTTTTTTACGGCTATGGTAGAGGCCGGCCTGTATGTGCTGGGAGAAGAGGATTATGACAAAATGCGCATAGCCTATGCGCTGCGTACCTTTGACGGGTGGTATAAGGGCGACGGCGTATATGGGGACGGGGAAATGTTTCACTGGGATTACTACAACAGCTTTGTCATCCAGCCCATGTATGTGGATCTCCTGGAGCTGTTCGGGGATTCGGCGGAAGAATACAGGCCTTTAAAGGAAAAGGTGGCTGTCCGGGCGGCCCGCTATGCCTCTGTGTTGGAACGTATGATTGCGCCGGACGGAAGCTTCCCCGTGATCGGCCGTTCCATATGCTATCGGTTCGGGGCTTTCCAGATGCTTTCCCAGGCGGCTTTGCAGCACAGGCTGGAGGACGGGCTGTCTCCTGCCGGCGTACGGTGCGCTTTGACCGCCGTATTACGCCGCTGCCTGGAAAACAGGGATATGTTTGATGAAAACGGCTGGCTGCGGCCGGGGGTATACGGATACCAGCCGGAGCTGGCGGAAGGATATATCAATGTGGGGAGCCTTTATTTGTGCAGCGCCGTCTTTCTGCCGCTCGGCCTTCCCGCAGAGGATCCGTTCTGGAGCGGGGAGGATGAGGACTGGAGCAGCCGCAGGGTATGGAGCGGCGGGCATATAGCCATTGACCACGCGGTGGATTGAAAGCCTGTAAACCATCTTTTGCTTGACTTGGCATTTCCCGGGGGATAAGCTTTTATATAAGCGAGAGGTAGCTGATGCCTCCCGGCATAAAAGCGCTGGGAGGTACTGGGCGGAGGAAGAGGTGGTGGAAATGACATATGATGAAATGGACAGCAGGATCAGAAGCCTTGAGCCATATGAGCAAAAGCTGAAGGACAAGATATGCTGTCCGGATTATTCGGGCTTTGAAAAGGTGGACTATTCCGATAAGGGGATAAAAAGTCAGGTTTATGTTATGAATTATTTGAATTCGCCCACTTTTGACACACCCGGATTGTTAAAAACCGTTTATCTGGAAAAAAAGAAACGCCATCTGTTTATGAATAAAAATGCCCGGTTTGCCACAGTGGAGCCGCATGTCCATGATTGGGTGGAGCTGGGATATATGTATTCGGGAAGTTGTACACAGACGGTGGGCGGGAAGGAAATTCTGCTAAAACAGGGGCAGATTATCATTTTGGATTCCGGGATACCTCATGCCATCGGATATACGGACGAGGGGGATATCCTGATCAACATGCTGATGGAAAAAGAATTTTTCACCTATTCCTTCTTTTCCCGTCTGGCAAAGATGGGGGTGATTACGGAATTCCTGATGAATGCCATATCGGAGCAAACCTCACATGACAGCTTCATTGTGTTTAACTCGGAAGATAACCGCAGGATCCAGTTGTTTATGAAGGAGCTGATTTGTGAATTTCTCAGCCCCACCGGCATGGAACATGAGATTGTCAATAACCTGATTGCTCTGCTGTTCTCTGAACTCGTAAACGTATATGAAAAGGGGAAAGAAGAAAAACATGCCGGACACGGAAAGACATATGTGGTACCTATTATGCGGTATATTGAAGAAAACTTCACGCATTGTTCGCTGAAGGGGACTGCTGAGAAATTCGGGCTGAATGCCAATTACATGACTACCCTTCTTAAGAATACCACAGGCTATACGTTTAAGGAGCTGGTTACCGGGCACAGGCTCCAGTTTGCGGCAGGAATGCTTCTGAATACGGAACTGGCCTGTGATAAAATAATAGCGGCATCCGGCTGCGGCAATAGCACGTATTTTTATAAAAAATTCAGGGAAAGATATGGCTGCCTTCCCAAAGATTATCGGAAAAAGGGAAAAACAGAGAATTGACGGGCAGTCTGTTCCGCAAAGAATATAACTGTATGAACCGTTCGGGAAACCGGATGTTCATACAGTTTTTTTATGTAAACAGAGGAAGAATAATCGTAAGAAAAGCTGAAGTTTTGACAGGAAATTGCTGGGATTTTGCCATAGCTACAAAAATGTATATATGTTAATATCTAATAACAGGAAACAGCGATAAAAGGTAATTAATATAAGAATTGCAGAAAAATACAGGGCAAAATAAAATATGAAAATATAAATATGTATAAAATGCGTAAAAATAAAGTAAAAAATACATAAAAACAGTCAAAAGCAAATTTCGGGTAAAAGACAGATAAAATGAACAGGAAATGAGGGGATGATTATGTGGGTCGGAAAGGTGCCGTCAAAGGCGGATCGGAAACAGGAAGCACGTTTGCAGAGAAGAAAGAAACGAAAGAAATACAGGGCGCTGTATCTGGTGCTTGCCATAATTGCCGCCTATTACATCCTTTTCCAGTACATACCCATAATATGGGGCTTCCTGATATCATTCAAGGATTTTAAGGTAGGCGGAACCATTATGGGGGCAGAGTGGGTTGGGCTGAAGAATTATATCGATATTTTCCGGGATCCGGATATGGTAAGGCTGATACGTAATACGTTGGTTATCAGCTGCTCCAGGCTGTTATTTACGTTTTTCCCTCCTATATTTCTGACAATTGCCATCTTTGATCTTAAGAGCGCCAGGTTTAAAAAACTGAGCCAGACAATCATATATATCCCGCACTTTTTCTCATGGGTAGTTATTTATGGTATTGTTTATGCTTTTTTTTCCGGGAACGGATTTATCAATAATCTGCTTTTCGCTCTGACAGGAACCCGGACGGAGTTTATGACCTCCACGAAGGCATTTGTCCCGCTTTTGGTCGGCTCCCAGATATGGAAGGAAACCGGCTGGGCCACCATATTATATTTTGCGGCGCTGACAGGTGTTAATCCGGAACTGTATGAAGCTGCAAAGATTGACGGGGCCGGGCCAATTGCAAGAATTAAGGCGGTTACGCTGCCTGCCATGCTGCCTGTGGTCACCTTCTCCCTGATTATGGCAATGGGAAATATTTTGAACAATGATTTTGAACAAATCCTTCTGTTCTATAATTCGGCGGTTTACGATGTGGGGGATATTATTGATACATGGGTATATCGGGTGGGGCTTGGTAAAATGCAGTATGGCCCTGGTGCGGCAGTGAGTATGCTGAAAGCGGTGGTGAGCCTGTTCCTGATTCTGACGGCAAACTACACTTCGAAAAAAACGACGGGAAGAGGGATGTTCTGATATGAAACGCAGTCAAAACAAGATAAAGCTTTCAAAAGAAGAAAAAATATACCAGGCGGTTATTTCCCTGTTCATTCTTCTGTTTTTATTAATCTGCATCGTGCCGTTCCTGTATGTAATAGGGATGTCCCTGACATCTGAAGGAGAAATGATACAGCGGAACTATTTTGTTATCATACCAAGGGAACCGATAGCAGCAGCTTATAAATATGTATTGAATAAAAAGTTTTTTATGAGTATGGGAGTGACGGTGGTACGGACGGTTTTCGGAGTCTTTGCTGCCCTGGCTTTGGCAGTCCCTGCCGGTTATATTATGGCAAAACAGGATCTTCCCTATCGTTCGGCCTTTATGGTTTTTTTCCTTATCACCATGATTCTGAACGGCGGGCTGATTCCGAATTACATGCTGATGACAAGGCTGAAGCTGTTGGATTCCTTCTGGGTATATATCGCGCCGGCTTTTGCCAATACCTATGGGATCCTGGTAATTAAGCTGTTTGTGGAAGGAATCCCCACCGATGTGACCGATTCCGCCGAGTTGGACGGTGCATCGGAAACCCAGAAGCTGGTGTATATCGTCATGCCGCTGCTGAAGCCCACCCTATGTGCGCTGGGGCTGTTTGCAGCGGTTACCCACTGGAATTCCTGGTTTGACGCCCTGGTCTATATCAGAAACGAAGCTTTGTATCCGATCCAGATGGTAATCAGAAATCTGCTGGTTGCAAGTTCCAGCGGCGATATGATGAGCAATGTTAATACCTATGCGAAAATGACGTCGGAATCCATTAAGATGGCGAGTGTGGTCATAGCGGTGCTGCCTATCCTGTGTGTATATCCGTTTCTTCAGAAGTATTTTGTACATGGTATGTATACCGGAGCGGTAAAGGGGTAGGTGCACTTGAGAGTTTATTAAAAGAAAAGGAGAAGGGAAAATGAAAAAGAATCGGAAAAGACAGACGGCTGTTTTTATGTCTCTGGCGCTGGCGGTGTCAGCGCTGGCAGGCTGCGGAGGGAAAGCGGAGGAAGCGCAGACGGAAAGTGTACAGCAGAGTGCTGCCGTGCAGGATGGCACGGAGGCAGCTTCGGCAGACAGTGCGCAGGTAACCGCGTTTGCGGATATCGAATTTCCGGATTCCATGCCTGCCAACCCCACGCTTGCGGAGGCAGACTGGTATGGTTACGACGATATGAGCAAGAAATATGAGATTGAAATTTTCACATATCATTACGGAAAGACTCCTCCGGCGCAGGATCCCATAGAGGCGTGGCTGGAAGAAAAATATAATGTGGACATAACTCTGACTACCTGTGCACAGAGTGATATGGAAACGGTTCTTTCCACCCGGTTTTCGTCCGGGGATGTGCCGGATCTGGTGACACTTCCGGTGCTTCCCACAGCGGTGAGCGGTAAGAATTTCGGATTCACCCTTGCAGAACAGGGACTGCTGCTGGATGCGAAGGAGATTTATCCTTATCTGCCCCAAACCTGTAAATTTGTAACCAAAACGATTCTGGACTACAGTACGATGCCTGACGGCACCATTCCGTTTTTTACCAAATATTCCATCCAGGACAGCGATATATGGGCGTATGCGATCCGTCAGGACTGGCTTGATACTTTTGGTATGGATATGCCGGAAACAAAGGAAGAGCTGATTGCATATGCCAAGGCATGTACCTTTGAGGATCCGGATGGAAACGGGATCCAGGATACCTGGTTTATGACCGGCGCGGGGGGCGGAACGACCTTCGGCATGCTTTCCAACTTTATTAACTTTTTCGGGAATCCTACCGCCCACGCGGAGAACGGTACGCTGGTTTCTCCTATGTTTGACGGGACTACCAAAGCGTATCTGGAATTTTTAAATGAATTGTATGAGCTGGGGGTATTTGCGCCCGACTGGTATACAATTGATTGGGAAACAGCTAAATCCTACACGATGAATGATAAAATAGGAATGGTCCATTATCCCTCAAACTCCCTGTATGAGGAATACGTGAATGCCCATAACAGGGACTACAGCATTATCCATTCCTGGGCTTTCCTGGATAAAGCGCCTATTGAGAACGCCAAATATGCGGCAAGCGGCAATCCCGGCCTGTTGTTTGCCATCCCGAAAGCCAGCGTACAGGAGGATCCCGGAAAGCTGAAGAGAATCTGTCATATAATGGATGCCATGTGCTACGGCGGTGAGGCTTATTTCCAGACGGTCCAGGGGGGCGGACTGGATGTGTATCCGGATTATAAAGATGATTACAGGCAGTACAATGAGGACGGAACCAATATATGCTATGTGGCGCCCACCCATCCCGGGTTTACGGAATACGGCACCGATAACCTGGATCTGGCAGCCTGGCAGAATTTCGGGTATACGCTGAAATGGCAGCAGTATTATTCCACAAACGAAGAAGAAAAGGATTATTTCGAGCTGATAAATGAAGGCGTTAAAAAAATGGCCGGGTATGAACGGTGGAATAATGATGCCCTTTTGATTAATATTTCCGGGGATATCGCACCAAATCTGACGGAGTATGAAAATGCCCAGCAGTATAAATTTGTGACAGGGCAGAGAAGCTTTGACGAATGGGAAGCATTCCAAAAGGAGTGGCTGGATAAGGGCGGGAGAGAAAAGATGGCCGCAACGGCTGAAAGCCTTGGGTGTACACTCCCGGATGAAATGAAGTAGACGGAGGGTTACGATGAATACAAGCTATATCAGGCCCCTTTTCTGGCAGCACGGGGAACCGGAAACGGTACTGAAAGAAGAAATGCATCGGATGCGGGAAAGCGGCATCGACAGCTTTATCGTGGAGTCCAGGCCGCATCCGGATTTCCTGAGCTATGGCTGGTGGCGTGATTTGGATATTATTATCGCGGAAGCGAAAAAGCTGGGGATGAAGGTGTGGATTTTTGACGACAGCGCTTTTCCCAGCGGATATGCGGCGGGAAGGCTGAAAAGCCTGTATCCGGAAGCGCAAAAAAGGTATGTCAGGGAAGTCCATATTGATGCCGTCGGCCCTCTTTCAGGTAGTTCCTTCCGCATGAAGGATTGGCTGGACGAAGAGGAAAGGCTGATCCGTGCAACTGCCGCAAAACGTAAGGGCGGCTATGAGGATCTGGAGGAGGAAAGCCTTCAGGATCTCTCCTCTTATGTGGAAGATGGGATTTTGTATTGGGATGTTCCGGAAGGGGCATGGCGGGTATTCTTTTTTATAGAGACCGGAAAAGGCGGTGAAGAGTGGACCAAGGATTATGTGAATCCTATTGACGGCGCTTCGGTGGACCGGTTCATTGATATTATATATGAAGAACATTTCCGGCGCTACCGGGAAGAATTCGGAACGGTTATCCAGGGTTTCTTTTCCGATGAGCCAAGGTTTGGCAATGCCCCTGTTTATCATGCCCACCCCGGCGACTGGACAGAGCATGGCGGTACGGCTTCTACGGTATTTCCCTGGTGCGGCAGGCTGCCGGAGCTTATGAAAGCAGAATGCGGAGAGGATATCGGGATGCTGCTCCCCTTTCTGTGGTGCGGGGAATCCGATCATGCAGGGGACGTGCGTTTCCTGTATCAGGATGTGGTTTCCCGCCTGTTCGGTACGGAATTTATCGGCAGGATCGGAGAATGGTGCCGCAGCCATGGAGTAAAGCTGATAGGCCATGTGGTGGAGGATAACGGCGCTCATGCCAGGCTGGGGTATGGCTGCGGACATTTTTTCCGTGCCATGGAAGGGATGGATGCATCGGGACTTGATGTGGTTTACCAGATTTGGCCGGAATATACGCAAGGGAGGCATACCACACCCTTCGGATATCTGGATTCCCGTTTTTATTATTGGGGACTTCCCAAACTGGCCTCTTCCCTGGCGCATCTGGATCCGAAAAAGAACGGGATAACCGTCTGTGAGATTTTTGGAGCGTATGGCTGGCAGGAAGGGCTTAAATTAATGAAATGGCTGACAGACCATGTGTGTGTGCGCGGAATCAATCTGCTGATCCCTCATGCCTTTTCCCCAAAGGAAAAGGATCAGGACTGCCCGCCGCATTTTTATGCGAGGGGGGAAAATCCCCAGTGGAAGTATTTTCATCTGTGGGCAGGTTATGCAAACAGGCTTTGCTCCCTGCTGTCGGAAGGGCGTCATGAGGCGGCAGCGGCGGTGCTTTATCATGCCGAAGCGGAATGGGGCGGTACGTATGAGCCTTTTGAAATAGCTGTCAAGGCACTGGCGGAATGCCAGGTAGACTGTGATGTTGTTCCGGCTGATTATTTGTCACCGGAAATCTCCGCGGTACAAGACGGCAGGCTTTCCATAAACGGGGAAACCTATGGCGCGTTGATTGTACCCTATGCCCGGGCGCTTCCGGAAGGGACGGTGAAGGCCCTGCTCCATCTTGCGGAAGGCGGACTTGCCATATATATGATGCGTGAGTATCCGGAACGGACTTATTTCAGCCGGGACAGTGCGTTGACGGATCGGCTGCGCCGTCTTGAAAGGATACATGTCTGCGAGTATGAAGCTTTGCCGGGCTATTTTACAAAAGAGGAAAGTGTGGTGCGCACAAAGGAGAAAATCCCCCATTTGCGTGTGATGTGCAGAAAGACCTCAGTCGGGAAAATGTATTTTTTCGTAAATGAGAGTAAATATAAAACTATAAGGACTACCGTTTCAATAAGTAACACAGAAACGTTGCTTTGGTATGATGCGATGGAGAACAGGCTGTTTTTAAGCTGCCTGCCTGAAGACGGGGAAAAGATGGAAAAAGCGGAAGCAGTCCGGATGGAACGGGAGCTTGTTCTGGAACCTTATCAGTCTCTTTTTGCTTTCTGTGCGCAGACCGCGGAAGCCGCCGCCCTGCTGCCGGCCGGATTATGTGATGCGCAGGGTATTTATGACGGGCCGGCAGTTCCCGCAGCCGGAACTGCCGGAGAAGATCTTAAGGGGGAATATAGGATATCCCTGTCGGATAGCCATACAGGCGCAAGGGTACCTCTTCCTGTGACATCGCTCTGTAATCTTGCGGTACCGGGACTGCTTCCGGAATATGCAGGCAGTATTTGTTATGAAACAGGATTTTCGGCAGAACAGTCCTGGAACGGATATTATCTGGACCTGGGAAGTGTATATGAAACGGCGGAGGTATGGGTAAACGGGGAAAATGCCGGCGTGCGCATCTGTCCTCCGTACCGGTTTGATGTGAGCGGGCTGGTGCGGCGAGGAGAAAACAAGCTGGAAATCATGGTGACGAACACGCTTGCCAAGGAACGGGGGAATAATGTTTTTGACAGGGCAATGCCGCAGGAACCCACAGGATTGCTGGGGCCGGTGCGGCTGCTGAAGCTTTGAAAGCCATACAGGTGTATTCATCCAGTCAGGCCATACATGGAAATTTGTGTTTTGCTGTTCACTCAGTACCGTGCATTTGCTGCACCGTACGTTAGAATGTGATTCAGGAGTGCATAAATCCATGTATGGCCTGTTTTATGGTATCATGAAAAATAAGTACATGATATAATTGGATACACAGTGTGTGTGAAGAAACCGGAGGGAGAGGGCTATGATAAAGCTGCTTATTGTAGAGGATGAACTGATTACCCGGCGCGGGCTGATGCGGCATATCCCATGGAATAAAATCGGGGTGGATATGGTGGAAACGGCGGAAAGCGCAGACGAAGCCTTTGGGATATGCGCCAGATGGCAGCCGGATATCGTGCTTTCGGACATCCGGATGAGGGGGATGGACGGAATTGAGATGTGCAGGCAGCTGCGCGGGATTTTACCGGACTGCCAGATCCTGTTTGTCAGCAGCTATTCCTATAAAGAATATCTCAAGGCGGCTATTGAACTGGGAGCCATTCAATATGTGGAGAAGCCGGTGGTGCCGGAGGAGCTTATCGGTGCCGTGGAGAAAGGAATAGAGCGGATCAGGCAGATCCGGGCACAACGGGATTTGCAGGAAAACTATACGGAAAGCCTGGATTTCCTGAAAAAAGAAGTTTTGTTTTCCCTGCTTTCCACCCCGGGGGATGTGGATAAGCTGGAATGCCAGCTGCGCAGGAGCGGGCTGTGGACCGGAACCGGTACCTGGATGCGGATCGGAATCATAAAGCTTGCGGGTACGGTGAGTGATGGCAGGGAATTCCGGAATACCTACCGGGAGGCGCTGCTGACGCTTACGGATCCGGCTTTGTTTTACTGCAGTGCGGACTTTCATGACAACCGGACCCTGATCCTTCTGCTGACCGGGGCGAAGGAAACACTGGCGCAAGGCAGCAGCCTGTTACGGGGAGTGTGTGCCCTGGCGGAGGAATCCAAAGGAGCGTTCCGGCATTTCCTGGCGCTGGGAAGGATGGTGGAGGAGCCGGGGCAGCTGTATGCTTCCTATGAATCCGCCTGCCAGTCTGCCGGCAGCCTGTCCTACAAAGGCTTTTCTTCCTGCGCATTTTCAGAGGAAACGGTTGCTAACAGGCATTTTGAACTGGACAGGGACCGGGAGGAAGCGTTTGTGAATGCGCTCTCCCGGCGGGATAAGGAGGAAGCGGGCCGCATTCTGTGTGCGATTTATGAGGACCTTACCGCGCAGAAGGCCGCGCTGAACAGTTCTGTTAAAAACATGTATTTCCTCCTGTACAACCATATCCTGAAGCTGGAAAAGGAGCTGCTGTGCACCGGGAGGGAGAGGAAGGAAAACGGCCGTTTCTGGGATAATGCCCTCACTTTGCAGGAGCTGCATACCTTTCTGGCCGCCCGCGCTACGGAAGCCATTGATGAAAGGGAGAAAGAGGGCAGCGGAGGAAATGCGGTTATTTTCCAGGTGATCGAGGTGATGAAGCAGAAATACCCCGATAAAAACCTGTGTATTAAGGATCTGGCGGATGCGGTATACCTTACGCCTTCCTACCTTTCCGGCCTGTTCAAGCGGAGGACGGGAACCACCATCAACCAGTATCTTACAAACCTGCGTGTCGAACAGTCCAAGATCCTGCTTCGGGATAACCGTCTGAAGCTGTACCATATAGCGGATCGGGTAGGGTATGAGGATGCGGCCTATTTTGCCAGGATTTTCAAAACCCAGACCGGGATGACACCTTCAGAATACAGGGAGAAGAAAAGTCTGTGAAAACACTATGGAATCAACTGAAAGTACAGTTCCGCCGTCTGCCCATGCGGATTAAGCTCACCGTATCCTTCTCCGGACCTATGATACTCATCTTTATTCTTTTGCTTTCCGCCAGCTATTCCATCATTGAAACGCGTTATGAAGAGCAGATTATCTATTCCGCGGATCAGTCCTTCGAACAGGCGGTGAATTTTCTCCAGAACCATCTGCAGAATATGAATTATATCCTGGAGCTGGTGGGATCGGACCGGAATCTGCAGGATATGCTGAGTGAGGGCGGCTACCGGATTAGGCAGGAGGCGGGGGATCAATGGAGGGATTACTGGCGAATCAACGATATCATGACCTCCCTGGAGCTTTCCAACAAAATGTACCAGTGCGGCATTTATGTGCCGGACAGTCTGATATATGCCGAGAACAGATACCATTTTTTCCCGGAATCCGATTTGGAGAAAAAAGGGTATTACGGGGAACTGCGTGTCCGGCTGAACCAGGGGCTTATTTATGTTACCGGCCTGGAACGAAGCGGCCCGGAGTTGGTGGGCGTGAAAAAGCAGCGGGTTGCCATGCTGAAAAAGGTATATGGCGGGGAAGTGGGGAACGGGAAAACCTGCATTGCCAGAGTCAGCGTCGCGGTGGATGAACTGGAACGGATTGTGGTCAATTCCGATGTGACGCAGAAGGGGCTGAGTTACCTCATCAATGAGCGCGGGGAAATCCTTGCGGCATCCAGCCGCGAGAATATGGATACCCTTTCCGGGAACGGAGACCTGCCCGGGTACGGGCGCAATGCCTCCTGGCAGGAACTGCGGATAGGGGATTCTTCCTATCTGTACCGGCAGCAGAATCTGGAACAGGCCGAGTGGACGCTGGTGTCGCTCATACCCAGACAGGATTTCTACCGGCAGACCTATCTGATGGGAATGACACTCATTCTTTTTTCCGTCCTGATCGTGCTTTCTATTTTCCTGATATCCTGGATGCTGGGCAAGTATTATACCAAACGTCTGGTAGCTCTGAATACCCGGATGAAGCAGGTACAGAACGGACAGCTTTCCCTGGAAACGCAGGAGGAAGAGGAGAGCGACGAGATCGGGGAGCTTTTCCGCAGCTTCGGTTATATGACAAAGGAGCTGCGCAAGCTGATGCTGGAGCAGTACCGGCTTGGTAAAAATGTGAAAACGGCAGAGCTGCGTGCCCTGCAGGCGCAGATAAATCCCCATTTTCTATACAACACCCTGGATCTGATCAACTGGGAGGCCATGGATTACAATGCGCTGGAAATTATGGAGATCGCCCGTAACCTGGCTCGGTTTTACCGGATCAGCCTGAATAAGGGCAGACAGATCGTGCGGGTGGAGGAAGAACTGAACCATGTCAGGGCCTACGTGCGGATTGAAAATTATCATTTCGATGATGCCATCCATCTGGAAATCGAAGCGGAGGAAGGCGTGGAGGAGTTGGCCTGTATTAATATTATTTTGCAGCCTTTTGTGGAAAATGCCATTATGTACAGCATTGCAAAGGCCCCTGACCGGGAGGAATGCAACATCCATATCCGTGCGGTGCGCGAAGGAGAGGACCTGGTATTTCGTATTACGGACAACGGATTCGGAATGACCCCGGAGCAGATAGAACGGATATTTGAAGAAAACAGTTATGATGTGAGCCATGGCTATGGGGCCAAAAATGTAAATTTCCGTATTAAGCTTTGCTATGGGGAGGAATACGGTGTGTTTTATGAAAGTGAGGTGGGAAAGGGGACCACGGTGACGGTAAGGGTACCTGCCCTGACGCCGGAGGAAGCCGAAAAAAAGCTGCAATAAGGAGGAGGGCTTCCCGGGGTTCCCGGAAAAGGGGGGGG
>NZ_QUES01000010.1:18614-176673 GCF_003478085.1 Eisenbergiella sp. OF01-20
GGTGCCGCGCCCTTGCCCTGCTGTACGGTACCTAAATCCGGGAAAGTGCCGGGTAAGTACCGAAACCATTTTTACGGAAATCATCTATGGGTAAAAAAGAAGAGAAATTGTCTTATGTATCTGCGGAAATATACATTATAATGAATGCGAACAAAGAACAAATATTAAAATGCGCATTTAAAGTGATAAATAGCAAACAAAATATACAAACTGCACATAATGCGTAAAATAATCCGGTAAATCTCAGTTTTGTCATATTTCAATTCCTTTCCTGGAAATGTACAATTGTGGTATCAAGACAATGTATGGAAGCGAAGCATTCCATGGAAGCATAGCATTCCATGGAAGCATAGCCTTCCACGGAAAAGAAGGGAGAGGGAATGGTGAAAGAGCGGTTTACTAACTTTGGCCACGAAATAAAGAAGAACAGGGCTTTATTCCTTATGGTTCTGCCGGCGGTGCTCCTGGTGCTGGTATTGTCCTATCTTCCCATGTCGGGGCTGATACTGGCATTTAAGAATTACCGGTTTGACAAAGGGGTATTCGGCAGCGACTGGAATGGAATGGAAAACTTCCGTTATCTGTTTTCTTCCGGCACAGGCTGGCTGATTACCAAAAACACAATTCTGTATAATCTGCTGAATCTGATCACTTCACAGGGCCTGGCAATCGTGCTGGCAATTATCATTTCGGAAATGCAGGGAAAGTACTATAAAAAAATCACCCAATCGGTTATTTTCTTCCCTTATTTTATTTCCTGGGTTATTGTAGGGGCCTTTGTCTATAACATATTCAACTATGAGACCGGGCTTATGAACGGCTGGCTCGTTTCCCTTGGAATGGAAAAGGTGAATGTATATTCCATGCCCTGGGTATGGCCTATCATCATCTGCTGCTTTAATGCCTGGAAATGGTGCGGTTACAATTCCATTATTTATATCGCGGCGATCACCGGTATTGACGGGGAATGCTATGAGGCGGCCCAGATAGACGGCGCCAATATTTTCCAGCGTATCTGGTATATCACACTGCCCTGCATCAAGCCTACGGTTATCACCATGCTGCTTCTGCAGGTGGGAAGGATCCTCCGGGGCGATTTCGAGATGTTTTACCAGATAGTCGGCAATAACGGGCAGTTGTATAATGCCACGGACGTAATTGATACCTATGTGTTCCGTTCCCTGATGCAGAATTCCAATCTGGGTATGACGGCAGCGGCAACCTTCTATCAGTCCATTCTCTGCTTTATTATCATCATGCTGGTAAATACGGTTGTTAAGAAAATTGATGAAGATTATGCGTTGTTCTAAAGGGAGGAGGGAACGGTTATGGCAGCAAACAAACAGGTTTATGAATCCAAACGGGTAAAAATGGGTACCGCCGCCATTGTTTTCAATGTGATCGGCTATCTTCTGGTGGGACTGGTGGCGCTGGTGTGCTTATTGCCTTTTATTATGTTGATTTCCGGCTCCTTTTCTTCCGAACAGGCCATCCGGTTTACCGGTTATGGGCTGCTTCCCAAGGAATTTACCCTGGAAGCCTATCGCATCGTATTTAAGTATCCCCAGAAAATTGCCCGTGCCTACGGCGTATCTATTTCGATTACGCTCATCGGTACGGCCCTGGGACTTTTCATCACCACAATGGCAGCTTATGTTATCAGCAGGAAAGATTTCAAATACCGTAATGCCATTTCTTTCTTCTTTTATTTTACCACCCTGTTTAACGGCGGAATGGTGAGCACCTACATTTTTTATATCCAGTACCTGCATCTGAAGGATAACCTGCTCGCATTAATCCTGCCGGGGATGGTGAACATCTTTTACCTGCTTATTATGAGAAGCTTTGTGGCGGCTATCCCCATTGCCCTGGTGGAGTCGGCCAAGATTGACGGGGCGGGGGAGTTCCGCACTTTCATGCAGATAGTCCTGCCTCTTCTCAAATCGGGACTGGCAACCATCGGCCTGTTTATGGCGCTGGGCTATTGGAATGACTGGTACAATGCCATGCTTTACCTGAACACGTCGGAAAAATATCCGCTTCAATATATGCTCTATGATTTGCTTCAGCAGACACAGGCACTGGCCCGGATTGCCAGTCAGGCGGGAATACGGGTGGAAAGCCTGCCGTCCAATACCCTGAAGCTGGCGATGGCTGTGGTAGCCACCGGCCCTATCATCCTGCTGTATCCATTTGTACAGAAATATTTTGTCAAAGGTGTCACAATCGGATCCGTCAAAGGATGAGTCCGGTAAAACGATACACAAAAAAAGGAGGGTTATTTCATGAAAAAAGCTTCTAAATGGATTTCTGTGCTGCTCACGGCAGCAATGGTTGGTACCCTGCTCGCCGGCTGCGGAAGCGGCGGTTCCGGTTCCGGCAGCTCCGGCGGCAGCACCGACAGCGCAACGGCGGATACTGCCGTACAGACGGAAGCTCCGGGGACAGCAGGGCTGGATACTTCGGAGGAAGTGGAACTGGTGATGTATGTGGTCAGCAACGAACCTGCCAAACAGCAGGAGCTGACGGATAACATGAACAAGATATTTAAAGAAAAGCTGAACTGTACGCTGAAAATCAACTATATCGGCTGGGCGGAATATCCCAATAAATATCCGCTCCTGTTCTCATCAGGAGAATCCTTTGATATGGCCTATGCCGCTACCTGGCTGAATTTTGCGGCCCTGGCACAAAAGGGTGCATTCATGAACCTGGATGAGCTGTGGCCTTCCTATGCACCTGAAAACTTTGCGATGCAGTCTGAGACAGCCAAACAGCAGGCGACTATCGACGGCCATTACTACTGTGTTCCCACACTGCTTGCGACCTACTCCGCATACGGTCCCATGTACCGTACCGATATCCTGGACGGCGTGGACTGGGACGGTAAGATGGAAACCTTTGAGGATATGGAAGAGTATATGGATCTGGTTAAAGCCAACCGTCCGGAATTTGAGCCTTATGACGTAAACTCCGCCGGTTCGGAAATGGACGATTTGTTCATGTGGAACAACGGCATGTATTCCATAAAGGGATCGTCCAATGATTTCCTTTTCATAGACCCCATGGAAGACAATCCCAAGCTTTTTACCTATTATGAGTATGATAAAACACCGGAATTCCTGGAAATGATGAACCGCTGGAATCAGAAGGGCTTCTTCAGCAAATCCGCCCTTTCCGATACCGATACGGAAAAAACGAAGAACGGGAAAGCATCTCTGAAGGTTCACAACGTGGATACCTTTACCGGTCTGGTCATTGATAAACCGGATTACAGCTTTGACTATGCGAATCTGGTAAAGGATGTTTCCAATATGGCTTTTACCCAGGATGCCATGGTTATTTCCAACACTTCCAAGCATCCCGAGCGGGCATTGGCGCTCTGGGATCTCATCACCACAGACAGGGAAGCCTTCGATGCCTTTTTCTATGGAATCCAGGACGTTTCCTATGAACTGAACGACAAAGGAGAAGTGAAAACCCTGGATCCCGACAACTACGCGGCCTCCGCAATGTGGGCGGCACGTACCACCGAACTGAACCGCAACGGTATCGGGACACCGGATCGTACGGTGGAACTGAAAAAAGAATGGGACGCGTATATCAAGGACGGCGTGGGAAGCCAGAAATACCGTTCCTTCGTACTGGATACTTCCTCCATTGAAACGGAGTACGCGGCCTGCCAGAACGTTCATCAGCAGTATTGGTGGCCTCTGGAGCTGGGGTATACGGACCCGGTAAGCGGACTGAAGGAATACCAGGAAAAGATGGAAGCAGCCGGCATAGAAAAGGTACGTGAGGTTCTGCAGCAGCAGCTGGATGCCTATGTGGCAGGACTTGGCTGATAAAAAAACAGGCGGCGGAGATGCTTTTCCGCCGCCCTTTCCGGACAGAAGCGAAGGGGAGTAAGGCATCTGCGGAAAAAGGGGGTTCCGGCCGCAGCCGGAGAAAAGGGGGTATCATGGAACATACAATCAAAGTATATCTGACAGCTATGGAAAACGATGTGCGGCTCCGGGAACAGGAGAACCTGCAATGGAAAGCGGATATGCCCGGCAATGACGGGAATGAAGGGCATGTACTGAACGTATATGATCAGGTGGAATACCAGGAAATCATGGGTTTTGGAGGAGCCTTTACACAGGCATCTGCGGTAAATTTCTTCTCCCTGACCGACGGGCAGAGGCAGGAGGTCCTGGATGCATATTTTGATAAAGAGAAGGGCCTTGGTTATAATTTCTGCCGGCTCACCATCAACAGCTGTGATTTTTCCACAGAAATCTATTCCTATGACGACACGCCGGAAGACTATGAACTGAAAAATTTTTCCATAGAAAGGGATAAGGAGGACGTGATCCCCATGGTGTTGGCGGCGAAGGGGAAAGCGCCGGATCTGAGGCTGTTCGCATCGCCCTGGAGTCCGCCCGCCTGGATGAAAACCAACGGAAGGATGGATAAGGGCGGCTGTCTGAGGAAGGAATGCCGGGAAGCCTGGGCCGGTTATACCGCTCGTTACCTGCAGGCATATGAAGAAGAAGGGATTCCCATATGGGGTGTCACCGTACAGAATGAAGCCAAAGCGGAGCAGGGCTGGGAATCCTGCCATTATGAAGCCGGGGAGGAAAGGGATTTTGTTACAGGCTATCTGAAGCCGGCCTATGAAAAGGCGGGGCTGGGGGATAAGAAAATCTTTTTCTGGGATCACAACAAAGAGCGTGTGGTGGACCGCAGCCTGGAAACCCTCTGCAATGACCGGGCCAGGGCGGCCTTTGACGGAATCGCCGTACATTGGTATTCCGGCGACCATTTCGGCGCCCTGGATGTGACGCACCGCCTGTTTCCGGAGAAGCTGCTGATCGCTTCGGAGCAGTGTAAGGGCAGGGAAACGCGCCCCTGGGAATCCGGGGAAGCATATGCCCATGATATTATAGGGGATCTGAATAACTGGGTGGGCGCCTGGACGGACTGGAACATGCTTCTGGATGAAAGCGGAGGCCCGGATCACTGGCTGGAGGAACAGCTCGGGTGGGAAAGCATCACAGCGAAACGGAAGGAACGGGGTCTGGAAATCAACTGGAAGGATCCCCGGTTCCGGGAGCTGATGCAGGAAGAAGGGATATGGTTCGGAGAATCGCCGGTGCTGTGCGATCACGAAGAAAAGAGCATCCATTATGCGTCTTCTTATTATTATATCGGCCATTTCAGCCGTTTTATCCAAAGAGGCGCCAGGAGAATCGGAAGCTCTGTTTATACACCGGGGCTGGAGGTATGTGCTTTCCGCAACCCGGACGGCAGCAGGGCCGTGGTAGCCATGAATCCCTGTGGCGAAGAAAAGAAAACGGTGCTGCGTTTCCATGAGGAAATTGCGGAATATACCATCCCTGCCCATAGTATTGTCACCTTTGTATTCTGAAACGGGAGGAACGCTGCATGGATAAAATCAGAGGAGTGAACCTGGGAAACTGGCTGGTGCTTGAAAAGTGGATGCATCCGGCATTATTTGAAGGAACGTCCGCGGAGGATGAGGATGAGCTGTGCAGACAGCTTCCCCGGGAAGAACTGGTAAAACGGCTTAACGCACACAGGGATGCCTACATTACGAAGGAGGACTTTTCCTATCTTAGTAGCAAAGGGATTAACACGGTACGAATCCCGGTCCCGCACTTTCTATTCGGGGATGATCCGGCTTATTGCGAGCCGTATGTCCCCTGTGTGGAATATCTGGACAGCGCTTTTGCGTGGGCGGAAGAAACGGGACTTTCTATTTTAATAGATGTGCATACTGCACCGGAAAGCCAGAATGGCTTTGACAACGGCGGTATCTGCGGCGTCTGTAAATGGGCACAGGATCCAGGAAGGGTGGATCGGCTCCTACGGGTGCTGGAAAAGCTGGCACTGCGTTATGGCCGGCACCCGTCTCTGTGGGGAATCCAGCTGCTCAATGAGCCGGTTTCCGAACCTCTGTGGCAGATGGTCCGGTACAAATACCTTCCCCATAACCCGGAGAGGGCGGCAGGTTCTTCCTTTGTCCCACTGGATGTATTATATGATTTTTATACGAGAGGATATCATATGCTGCGCAGCATTCTGCCGGAGGATAAAAAGATTGTGTTTCATGACGGCTTCCGGTTTGAAGTCTGGGAACCCTTTTTCCGAAGGGCTGGTTTTACAAATGTGGTGCTGGATGCACACTGGTACCTGGGGATGGGGGTTCCCGGCGAAGATACTTCGGAGCTGGACTACATGCGGGCTATCCTGAAGGAACATGTGAAAAAGCTGAAAGCCATGGAAAAGACCGTTCCCGTCATTGTGGGGGAATGGTGTCTTTCCCACAATCTGCAGCCGGATAAGGTTTATACGGAGTTGGAAAAGCAGCTTTCCTATAAACTGGTGGGAGACGCCCAGCTCATGGCCTGGGAGGCCTGCAGCGGCTATTTTTTCTGGAGCTATAAGCTGGTTTCCGAACCGGAGGGCTGGGACTTCCGGAAATGCGTGGAAAAGGGCTGGCTGCCGGGAAACCTGGAAAACGGAAGGGATTGACAAAGGAAAAAGATTCATTATATAATAACATCGTTCATCGGAGGTGGACCATTCGCTGAAAAATGGGAACCGGATAAGATGCTGGCCAAGATGCTTGCTTCTTGTCCGGTTTTTTGTGTGGGACGGGGGAAGGCAGGGCCTGATCCCGGAAAACTTTGGTGGAAATCTGCAAAAGATAGGGGAAAATAAAAATGAAAGAAACACAAAATTTTACAAAGGGGAATATCCTTTTATCTCTTGTCCGGTTTGCGCTGCCTGTGCTGGCGGCGTTGTTCCTTCAGACGATGTACGGTGCCGTGGATATGCTTGTGGTAGGACAGTTTGCCACGGCGGCGGATGTGTCTGCGGTATCCACGGGCAGCTGGCTGATGCAGCTGATCACATCCTTTGTAGTGGGGATAGCCATGGGGACGACGGTCCTTCTTGGAAGGAAGCTGGGAGAGGGAAAGCCGGAGGAGGCAGGAAAAATTATCGGGGCCAGTGTGGTCCTGTTTGCGGTTATCGGTGTTGTGATCACGGTCCTGATGGAGCTTTGCGCGGTGCCGGTTGCCCGGATTATGCAGACGCCTGCGGAAGCGTTTGACGCGACCGTGCTGTATGTGCGGATCTGTTCGGCTGGTTCCCTTTTTATTGTGGCTTATAATGTGCTCGGGAGTATTTTCCGTGGGATCGGGGATTCCCGGATGCCGCTGATAACCGTGGCGATTGCTTGTGTGTTTAATATCGCAGGGGATTTCCTGCTGGTAGGGGTATTCGGTATGGCGACGGCGGGAGCCGCCATTGCCACGGTATGTGCCCAGGCCCTGAGCGTGATAATCTCCGTCCTGATTATCCGGAGGCAGAAGCTTCCTTTTACCTTCGGCAGGAAGGATATTGCATTCGATAAAAAGAGGATGGGGAGCGTATTCCGTCTGGGGCTGCCCATCGCGTTCCAGGATTTGCTCGTAAGCATTTCCTTCCTTGCCATTACGGCGATTGTGAATTCTCTGGGCGTGATCCCATCCGCCGGGGTAGGTGTTGCGGAAAAACTGTGCGGCTTTATCATGCTGGTGCCTTCGGCCTTTAACCAGTCCATGTCCGCCTTTGTGGCGCAGAATATGGGGGCGGGGAAAGCGGAGCGGGCCAAAAAGGCGCTGCTGGCCGGTGTGGGCCTTTCCCTGGGGGTAGGTGTGTTCATGGCCTGGCTGTCCTTTTTCCACGGGGATCTGCTGGCGGGGCTTTTTGCCAGGGATACGGCGGTTATCGGTGCGGCGGCGGAGTATCTGAAGGCGTATGCCATTGACTGTCTGCTGGTATCCGTTATGTTCTGTATGATAGGATATTTCAATGGCTGCCAGAAAACGATGTTTGTAATGGTTCAGGGGATCGTTGGGGCATTCTGTGTCAGAATCCCTGTGTCCCTGTTCATGAGCCGGCTGGAGCCGGTATCCCTGTTTAAGGTAGGGCTGGCAACCCCTTGTTCCTCTATTGTCCAGATAGTTCTGTGCCTGGGATATTTTGTGCTTCTGTCCAGGAAGAGGACTCTTCCGGAACCAGAGAAATAAGACCGAGGCGGCATTCGACGGATGCGGCCTTTGAGACAGGGGTCAGTTGGATATCCACAAAGGAAGCAGCGTCACAGACGGCATTGCAGGCATACAGGCTGCCTTTGCCGTCTGTTTTTAATACCATATCACCTGCATAATTGGAATAGTCGAAAACAGTTACCGTCCGTTGGGCCGTATCAAAATAGCCGATTTGGGAACGGTGCATACCGGAGCCCCAGGAAAACGTGAAATATAACTCTTCCCTGCCGTCCCGGTTCCTATCGGCGAGAGCAAAGGAGGTGACCCCGAAACCGCCGAACCATGTCCCAAGAGGGTATACGGCATCCTCATACAGGAGAAAAGAAGCACAGGAGGAATCATATTTATAGACGGCGATACCGTATTCTTCAGACAGTGCCGCCGGGGTTACCCTATAACAGGCCTCCTGTCCATAACCTGCAGCAGACGAACTGTGCAGCGAGGAAAAAGCTTCCGCCCCTTCTGTGGAAGGGGTTAGCCCGAAGGTTTTGACGACGGGACGGGGTTCCTGTCTCCAGCCGGTGAAAAACAGCAGGAGAAGAAGGAAGAAGAGAGAAAAAATCCGTTTTTTCATGACAGGCCTCCTTTTTATGCGGCATAGCTGTGTAACTCGTATATTCCAAGTATACGGTGCCGGACCGGTCCGCACAAGCCCCGTAAGTGTGGCAGACTTCCGCCCTTGACAGAGAAGGGATATGGGAATAGAATGAGAGCAAGTACTTGCATGGAGGTGGCGGCATGGATGAGACAAGCCAGAAAATTATTGACGCAGCGATGACCCTGATCCGTGATCAGGGATATGTGGCTACGACCACAAAAGATATAGCCCGGACGGCCGGTGTGAATGAATGTACGTTGTTCCGGAAATTCCAAAACAAGAAGGACATTGTGATGCAGGGGATCGCCCAGGAGAAATGGCGTGCCAATGTAACGCCGGAGATATTCCGGGAGGTGCAGTGGGAGCTTCGGGCGGATTTGGAGATGTTCCTGGCCGCATATATGGAAAGAATAACGCCGGATTTTGTGCGGCTGTCCATCGGATTGCGGGCGCCGCAGCTATATGGGGATACCGCGCCGCTGATCATGCAGATCCCGCAGGCGTTTCTGGCTTCGCTTACGGAATATCTGGAAGAGATGGGAAAAAGGGGGAAAATAGCCCCTGCCGATTTTGAGAGTATGGCTATGGTTATTTTTTCCTCCACCTTCGGTTTCACCTTTTTAAAGGCTTCTTTTAATCAGGAACTTACAAAACTGGAGCAAAAGGAGTATATCAAAAAGAGTGTGGATCTGTTTATCAGGGGGATTTCCGTATAAACGGAAGTCCCTGGACATGCTGTAAAAGGGTATGAAAAATGGTACTGCAAAGGCAGTGCCAAAAAAATAACCGCAATGCATGCAAGTGCTTGCATTTCTATATCTGGAATAAGGAGGAATGACAGGATGATAACGGGAGCGGAACTATTTGTAAAGGCACTTAAAGCGGAAGGGGTGACTACCCTGTTTGCCTATCCCGGAGGACAGGCGATTGATTTGTTTGACGCCCTTTATGGGGACAACGGAATAGACGTCATCCTGCCGCGGCATGAACAGGGCCTGATCCATGCTGCGGACGGATATGCCCGTTCTACCGGCAGAGTGGGGGTATGCCTGGTAACCAGCGGCCCGGGGGCGACGAATCTGGTAACAGGCATTGCCACGGCCAACTATGACAGCGTCCCGCTCGTCTGTTTTACCGGACAGGTACCCACCGGCCTGATTGGAAACGATGCCTTTCAGGAGGTGGATATCGTGGGAATCACCAGAAGTATATGCAAATATGCGGTTACCGTGAGAAAGCGGGAAGATTTGGGCGCAGTGATAAAGAAAGCTTTTGGGGTAGCAAAAGCCGGAAAGCCGGGGGTAGTGGTGGTGGATTTGCCGAAGGATATCCAAAGAGAATACGGCAGCGCCGGTTATCCGGAGCGGGCAAAGGTGAGAGGCTGTAAATCCCCAGCCTGTATACATACAGGCCAGATCCGAAGGGCGATGGAAGCACTGAAGCAGGCGGAAAGGCCGGTTTTTCTCCTGGGCGGCGGCGTGATCATAAGCCGTGCCGGGGAGGAAATGCGCTGTCTCGCCGAAACCACAGGGGTTCCTGTAGTCACAACGATTATGGGAAAAGGGTCCATACCCACCAGCCATCCTTTATATATCGGAAATCTCGGTATCCACGGCGCTTATGCCGCCAATATGGCTGTGAGCCGGTGTGATCTCCTTTTTTCCATCGGGACAAGATTCAATGACCGCATTACCGGGAGAACGGATTGTTTCGCGCCCGGAGCCTCCATTGTCCACGTGGATATCGATCCGTCCTCCATATCCCGCAATATTTCCGTGGATATCCCTATTGTCGCCGATGCGGGGCAGGCGATCCGCGCATTTACCGAAAGAGCCTGTCCTCTGGAAATCGGGGAGTGGAGGGAACAGATTGGGCAATGGAAGAAACAGCACCCTATAGAACGGAAGAAAAAAGGAATGACCCCGGAGACCATCATGCGGCATATCAATGAAACCTTTCCCGAAGCGGTTGTCGCTGCGGATGTGGGGCAGAACCAGATGTGGGTCACGCAGTTTCTGGCCCTGGATGGACACAAGCAGCTGCTGACATCCGGCGGCCTTGGTACTATGGGGTACGGCCTTCCTGCCGGGATAGGGGCGAAGCTGGGCAATCCCGGGACGGATGTGGTCGTTATTACCGGAGACGGCGGGATGCAGATGAACATCCAGGAGCTGGCTACCGCCGTGGTATATGAACTGCCTGTCATCATCTGCATATGGAATAACGGCTATCTGGGAAATGTAAGGCAGTGGCAGGAGATGTTTTACGGAAAGCGATATTCCTCCACCTGTATGCGTTACCGGAAAAGCTGCCCTGCGGACTGCAGCCGGCCCGGTAAAGACTGTCCCGTTTATACGCCTGATTTTATCCGGCTGGCGGAAAGCTACGGGGCAAAAGGAATCCGGGTGACAAGGGAAGCGGAAATCGCCCCCGCCCTGCAGGCCGCAAAACGAACGGCCGGAATACCCACCGTCATTGAATTTATCATAGACCGGGAGGATAATGTCATGCCAATTGTCCCGCCGGGAAACGCCCTGGAAGAAATGGTTTTGAAGGAGGAGCGGATATGAAAAAACGATGGATCTGTCTTTTTGTGGAAAATGAAATAGGGGTGCTTGCCCGGATAGCGGGCCTGTTCTCCGCCAAAGCATATAATCTGGAAAGCCTGACCGTGGGAAGAACGGAGGATGAAAAGGTTTCCCGTATGACAATCAGCCTTACCGGGGACGATAAAACCTTTGAGCAGGTGAAAAAGCAGCTCAACCGCTGTGTGGAGGTAATTAAAGTGGTGGATTATACCGACCGGGCCGTGTATCGGAAGGAACTGATGTATGTAAAAATCAGCGGCTGTTCCGGCGAAGAGATAACGGATCTGTTCCGTATATCCCGGGTGACGGGAACTGCAATTGCGGACTATACGCGGTCCTGTGTCCTGCTTGAGAGTGTGCGGACGCAGGAGCAGAATGAGGAACTTCTGGCAAGGCTGAACCGAGACTATTCCGGCCGGATCGAGATTGCCAGAGGAGGGAGCGTGGCGGTGGAGGCAGCCGGCAGATACTCAACAGAAACAAATTCGCAAGATTGACGGTGCCGGGTGTGATATAGTATTACAAAAGGGTAGTTAATAAGGGAAGGCGGAAAACAATACATCGTCCTGACATACAGGACCGGCAGCTGAGGGAGAAGGAAATGGAGGATGAGAAGATTATAGCGCTGTTCTGGAGCCGATCCGAACAGGCGATTGCGGAAACTGCCGCGAAATATGGCGGACTCTGCAGGAAAATTGCGGGAAATATTCTGGAAAACGAACAGGACACGGAGGAATGTCTCAACGACACTTATCTGGGCGTATGGAACAGTATACCTCCCGCGCATCCCGGGGTGCTGCGCGCCTATGTGTGTAGGATAGCGAGGAATCTGGCGGTTAAAAAATACCGGTCCAATACCGCGGCAAAAAGGGACTGCCGCTGCAATTGCCTGCTGGAGGAGCTGGAAGGATGTATCCCTGCTCCCGTTCGGCAGGAGGTGGAAGCGCAGCTGGAGATGAAGGAGCTTGCAGGATATCTGGAGAAATTCCTGGACAGTCTGGGGAAACGGGAGAGAGCGGTATTTTTCAGACGGTACTGGCTTGCGCAGCCCCTGAAGGAGGTGGGAAAGGCATGCGGGGTTACCGAGCATCACGCTGCGGTTATCCTGGAAAGAAGCCGCAAAAAGCTGAAGAAATTCCTGGAAGAGAGGGGGATATGGATATGAAGGCGGAACGGTTATGGGAGGCGCTGGGAGAGGTGGGCGACTCTTATATAGAAGAAATCCTGGAACAGACGGAGAAGCGGAAGATAAAAATGCGGAGAGGAAGGCTGTGGAAACTGGCGGCTGCAGCAGTCCTGCTTCTTTCCTGCCTGCTCACAGGAATTCCCCTTCTGGCGGCGGAGATCCCAGCCTTTTACCAGGTGCTGTATCAGATATCCCCTGCCACGGCCCAGTTCTTTATCCCGGTACAAAAAGCCGGAGAGGATAACGGAATCCGGATGGAAGTGGAGGCGGCCTACATCGAAGGCGATACGGCCCGGATATATATATCCATGCAGGATTTGGAAGGGGAGCGGATTGATGAAACCACGGATTTATTTGACAGCTATTCCATACAACGAAGTTTTGACAGCGTGGGCAGCTGCCGGCGGGTTTCCTTTGAGGAAGAAACCGGAAAGGCCACTTTCCTGGTGGAAATAACAAGAATGGACGGAAAACCTATAGAGGGAGGGAAAATCACCTTTTCCGTCAGGGAATTTATCAGCGGGAAAACGGCGTCGGAGGATATGCTTCTGGATTTGGATCCGGCGTCGCTTGCAGACAGAAGTGTTACGGAAACTGTGAAGGAACCCCAGATAACAGGTTTCAGTTATCCGGGGGACGTTTCCGATGACGAAGAACGCAAGATCCTTTCCCAGGCGGTACTGCAGCCGCAGGAAACACTGTATTCCCCAATGGATAAAATCGATATAACGGCGGCAGGGTATCTGGACGGTATGCTCCATATCCAGCTGGCGGTAACGGATAAGCTTCTTTTGGATCCCCACGGTTTTCTCTATTTGACAGATGGGGAAGGAAACCGGGTGGATTCCCGCTACACCATATCTTTTATGGAAGAGAAGGAGGGCGGAAAGCGGGTGGATTACCAGGAATTCCTTTTCCGGATCCCCAGAAAAGAGCTGGAAGGCTGCCAGCTTTACGGAAGCTTTTATACAGCTGGCAGAAACGTCCGGGGCTATTGGCGCGTAACCTTCTCTTTGTAAATCGGACCCGATATGATATAATTCCTGGTAACGGCAGTACAAAAGAGGAGGCAGGGATGGAAAGAGATATGAATCTGGATGAGATATCCGACGGAAAATTATATGAGGCCAACGATATGGTCAGGCTGGGCTGCGGGGACTGTGACGGCTGTTCGGCATGCTGCCATGGTATGGGGGATACTATCGTACTCGATCCCTATGATATCTGGCAGCTCACGGGAAATCTGCACCATACTTTTGAACAGCTCCTGAGTCAGGGGAAGATAGCCCTGGCCGTATACGACGGGGTTATCCTGCCCCATCTGTGCCTCGAAGGCGCACAGGAGGGCTGCCCCTTTCTCAGCACACAGGGAAGATGCAGCATCCATTCCTTCCGGCCGGGGATCTGCCGTCTGTTCCCTTTGGGAAGGCTTTATGAGGATAATGGCTTCCGTTATTTTATCCAGGTGCACGAATGCCGGAAGGAGAGCCGGACAAAGATGAAGATAAAAAAATGGCTGGACATTCCTGAGCTACGTAAGTATGAGCGGTTCATCACCAGTTGGCATTACTTCATCAAAGCGGTACAGGAGGAAATAAAGACATTAGGGGACGAGGCGCAGATAAAACAGCGGAATATGCAGCTGCTGCAGACTTATTTCCTGACTCCCTACAACGGAAAAGACGATTTTTATGAACAGTTTTACGCCCGGCGGAAGGAATGACAGACGGCCTCCGGCACCCCATGGAAATGTGCGGTGCCGGAGGCTTTTTCGGACATAACGATAGCTCGCAGAGCATGAAACCCGTTGTTTACTGCGGGAATTGCGATGAAGATAACGCAGTTGTGCACAATGTATAATATGATGTGCTGTACATATAGGACAATTGGCTGAAAATAACAAAAAAGAAAAAATAAAACTGACATTCCCAAAAATAAAATGCTAAAATGAAGATATCGTAATAACTGTGAAGATACGGAACAGTTACAGACGTAAAAAGAAAGATCAGGAGGTAATTTTATGAGAAGGATAACGAGTGCCTGTCTGCTGCAGACAATGAGGTTTGATAACCTGAACGGGGAAAATCCGGAGCAGGAGCTGGAAATGTACTGCAAAAAGCTGGATATGAAAAGGACGAAATATGTCATTGAGGAAAAGACGGTACAGCCCGGCGGCGCGCTGCTTGTTAAAATCAGGAGACAATACAACCAGTATAAAACGGACGGATATTTGGAGCAGTAAACCCGCACTTCGGAGCCGCCGCACAGAACAGGCGGCAATGCTCCGGAGTGCTTTTTTGGAAATGGAAAGCAGAAACGGCATATCTTCGCGGGTTAAAGGGTATAGAGCCGTAATTCAAGGGAAACCCTGTCAAAGAGGGAACAGACGGTGATCCTTTTGCGCTTCGGCTTTGTGGATGGCCGCAGCTGGACGCTGGAAGAGGTCGGAAAGCTGTATCATGTGACAAGGGAACGGATACGGCAGATAGAAGGCAGGGCGATAAAGCGGCTGCGGCAGCGAAGAGGTGTGAAGGAACTGAGGGAATATATAGACTAAATAACCCCCAGGGAATCCTGCCGCCATCTCCGCCGGCTGTAATGCCCCAGGGTATCCGTGATGATATATCAGGACGGATCGGATGTGCGGGCGGATATCAGATTTTTCAGCTCCTCCAGGTCTTGCCGGGTAAGTGTTTCGGCATCCAGAAAAGAGGCCAGCATAGAGGTCATGCTGCCGTTAAAATAACGCTGCAGGAAATGATGGCTTTCCTGGTTTATGTATTCTTCCTGCCCAACCAGCGGGGTGTAAATAAATACCCGGCCCTCCTTTTCATAAGTGAGGGCTTTTTTCTGCACAAGGCGTTTCAGCATGGTCTGTATGGTTTTAGGGCTCCATCTGGTGGTCCGGGTCAGATATGCAGTCACCTGGTTTGTGCTTATGGGCGCATGATCCCATACGATTTTCATGACCTGGAATTCCGCTTCCGATATCTGTGGGAGAGCCTTCATAAAATACCTCAACCTTTCTTACGGTTGTAATAATAGAAAGTATAGGGATATGCGGGCCATTTGTCAATTCTCATCTTCAAGAAAAATTAAGAATTGGGAAAAACCTGCAATTTCCATAAATTACCTGCCTGAAAAGTTACTTTTGAGGGGAAATAGAAGATAATCTGCTTGACTTGATATTCCAGGGGAGGTAATCTTTTAGTTGAGAGTCCTTTCATCCCTCTGCGTCTTACGGACAGCGGGAGATCGGAATGTTAGAAACTTGCAAGGAGTATACCCCCTGATGAAATATAAATGGATACCGGCTACAGCGGCAATTCTTTCTTCTTTTTTTCTTATTTCTTCCCCGATAACCGCACTTGCGGTGGGAAATACCATCAGTACAATTGAAGACGAAATGGTTCATAACACGGAAGGCGGGCAGGAAACGGAGTCCGGCGGAAGGGAAACGGAACAGGAAGCCACGGCGGAAGGTGACGGCTCCGGAGCCGATGCTTTCTGGCCGTCAGGACCTTCGGTGGTTGCGGAATCGGGCATAGTGATGGAGGTTTCCACCGGAACCATCCTGTACAGCAAGAACATGCACGCCCAATATTACCCTGCCAGCATTACGAAAATCATGACAGCCCTTCTCGCCATGGAAAACTGTGAATTGGATGAATTGGTGAAGGTTCCCCACGAAGCGGTTTATATGGAGGATAAGGGCTCCCATATTGCCCTGGATGAGGATGAGGAGCTGACGGTAGAGGACTGCCTGTATGCCATGATGCTGGCCTCTGCCAACGATGCGGCTTATGCCCTGGCCGTCCATGTGGGCGGTACCATTGAAAATTTTGCGGATATGATGAATAAGCGGGCGGTTGAGCTGGGCTGCCAGGACAGTAATTTTGTCAATCCGCATGGGCTGCCGGATGAAAGGCATGTATCCAGTGCCTATGATATGGCGCTGATCACCAGGGAAGCCCTGACGCATGAGATTTTCAGAACCGTGTCCAAGACCGTATATTATGAGATCCAGCCCACGGACAAACAGCCGGATTTGATTCCCATGTCTAACCACCATAAGATGATCTGCAGCGGCAAATATCATTATGACGGTGTTTTTGCCGGAAAAACCGGGTATACGGTAGTTGCGAAAAATACGCTGGTCACCTGTGCAGCCAGGGACGACATGGAGCTTATCTGTGTAACCATGAAAACGGAAGGCCGTCAGGTATATGTGGATACCGCATCCCTGTTTGACTTCTGCTTTGATAATTTTAAAAAGGTGGATATCGGAACCAGTGAAGCGGGTGAAATAAAAGTGCCTGTAAAGGCGGCGGACGGAACGGAAAAAGTGGAGACGGTACCTGTACAGGTGGCGCAGGACGGTTATGTGATCATCCCTTCCCAGGTGAATTTCTCAGATCTGAAGCCCATGCTTCTGCTGGCAGCAGCGGAGGAGAACGCGGATACCGGTGTGCTGGAATATACATACGGCACCCGTGAGGTGGGACAGGCTTCCATAACCCTTCCTGATTTCCTGCGGACAAAAGCGGAGCCGGAGGAAACGGAGCCTGAAACGGAAACCCGGCCGGCCGAAGAGGAAAAGGATGGGGATGCCGGCTTCCGCTGGTGGTATATCCCGCTGGGGATACTGGCGGCTGCCGCAGTTATCCTGGGTACCGTCATGCTGGTACGCCGGCAGATTTGGAAATACCGCTGGAGGAAAAGAAGAAGAGGCGGCAGGATGCGGAATGCAGGAAGCGGACGCAGGCCGCGAAGATAGCTGCATTGCTGCTAAGGGCCGGTGATCCAACCGGGGGAATTTTATATATACCCATTTATATTTCGCACTTGTACAACAGACCGTAAAAGCTTATAATGAAATTGTGTACACGGTATCGTAACAGAGGGAGCTTTTATGGATACGCGAAGAGTTGATGATTTTGATGCGCTTTTTTTTACAGAAGTTTTCAACCGGCTGCAGACGAATATATATATTCTGGATGCGGAGACGGAAACAATTGTTTATATGAATGACGCCATGAAAAGGGAGTTCCGTTTGGAGCACCCGGAGGGAAAGCCGTGCTGGCAGCTTCTGCAGGAAGGAATGACGGGAAAATGCCCGTTCTGCAGCAGAAAAGACAGGGAAGCGGGATGCCCTCCTGTTGTCTGGGATGAGAAGAATACAAAGACGGGGCGGGTATACAGGCATTATGACAATTGGACAGAGTGGAACGGGAAGCGCTACTATGTGAGTGAATTTACCGACGTTACAGAATATACACTTTTGTCCCGGTGTGCCAGGTTCGATGACCTGACAGGAATCCATAACCGCAGGGCCGGAAGGGAAATGCTGGCGGAGCGGATGGAAACGGGCCGGAAGGAAAACGCTATTATTACCGTTGCCCTGATGGATGTCAATGAACTGAAGAAGATAAATGACAGGTATGGCCATGCAAAAGGGGACCAGCTTCTGTCATGTCTGGCTGATGCGGTCAGAGAATGCCTGAAGGAGCGTGATATGGTATTCCGGATGGGCGGTGATGAATTTGTCCTCGCTTTTTACGGAGTGAGCCTTTCGGAAGCGGAAGCGCGTATTCGAGAAATAGAAGATCGGTTCCGGAAAGCACAGGAGAAGGATTCGCGGGTTCAGCAGGTATCCTTCAGCGCGGGGCTGACGGAAGTATATCCCGGTGACAGGAATTCCATATTGGAGATCATCAGACAGGCGGATGAGAAAATGTACCTTCAGAAGAGGGATTATCATATCAGACGGGCAAAGGAGGAGCTTCTGACAACCGGCGGGGCCGGTGAAACGGCGGATACCTTCCGGTATGATAAGGATCATTTATACGACGCCCTTTCGGCGAGTACGGATGATTATGTATTTGTGGGAAACATGAAAACAGGTGTTTTCCGGTATCCGCCGGCCATGGTGAAGGAGTTCGGGCTGCCGGGGGAGATTGTGGAGAATGCGGCGGCTTTCTGGAGTGGTATGATACATCCCGACGATGAAAAAGGTTTTTTAGAAAGCAATCAGGACATTGCGGATGGAAGAGTAAATTCCCACAATATCGAATACAGGGCCAGGAATACCAGGGGGGAATGGATCTGGCTGCGCTGCAGAGGACGGATGCTGAAGGATTCCCAGGGACGGCCGGATCTGTTTGCCGGCTTGATTACGAATCTGGGAAAAGTAAACCGGACGGATCATATGACGGGGCTTTTTAACCGGTTTGCCTTTGAGGGAAATATCAAGAAGTATCTGGCGGACCATGAAAAACGGAACCGGATGGATGTTATGATCCTGGATATGGATTCCTTCAAAAATGTGAATGATTTGTATGACAGAGCTTTCGGGGACGGGGTGCTCCGGACGACGGCACAGAAAATTTCCCAAATGCTTTCCCCCAATGCATCGATTTACCGTCTGGACGGCGATGAATTCGGCATCCTGATATTGAACGGGGAAGAGCGGGAGGCGCAGAAGATCTTTGGCGGCATACAGAATAAATTCTGCCGGCAGCAGGAATATAACGGCAAAAAGTACTATTGCACTATATCCGCCGGCTGTGCGGTTTATCCGTCCGATGCGGACAATTACCTGGATTTGTTGAAATTTGCCAACTATTCCCTGGAGCATTCCAAACAGAAGGGGAAAAACCGGATGACCCTGTTTTCCGTGGAACTTATCAGGGAAAAGGAACGGTCGCTTGAATTGACGGAGCTGCTCAGGGAGAGCATCGAACATGGCTTCACCGGTTTTTCCGTCAGCTATCAGCCCCAGGTATATGCGGAAACCGGGGAAATCTGCGGTGCAGAGGCTCTCGCCAGGTGGCACTGCCCGAAGTATGGGGATATTTCACCGGTAGAGTTCATCCCTCTGCTGGAGCAGAGCGGGCTGATTATCCCGATGGGCAGCTGGATTCTGTATCATGCAGTGGAGCAGTGCGGGAGATGGCGGAAAAGAAAGCCGGATTTCCATATCAGCGTCAACCTTTCATACCGGCAGCTGCTGGAGGGAGATATCGTGGAGGGAATACGCGAGACACTGGAGATACTTCGGATGCCGCCTGAGGGCGTCATACTGGAGCTGACGGAAACCTATCTGATGAAGGACGCGGCGGGAACCAGGGATATCCTGGATAAAATGAAGCAGGCGGGCATCATGCTGGCGATGGATGATTTCGGCATCGGTTATTCCTCCCTGTTTTCCCTGAAAAGCACCCCTGTGGACGTGGTCAAAATCGACAGGGGCTTTGTTAAGGGCATCACCACCGATTTGTTTAATGCAACGTTTGTAAAAGCCATAACGGAGCTGTGCCATGACGTAGGCAAAAAGGTCTGCCTGGAGGGCGTGGAAAGCCGGGAAGAATATGAAGTGGTAAAAGGAATGGGCCTGGAGCTGATACAGGGATACTATTTCGGAAAGCCGGTAAGGGCGGAGGTTTTTGAGGAACAATGGCTGTCATGACAGAATAAATAAAAAGAGATAGGAGCGTCAACGCTTCTATCTCTTTTTCGATTACTATCGTATCATAAAAAGTGGAAAATGTCAAGTCTTGTATTGGATGCGCCGCGGACGTATAATAGGCATTCCCGGCGGGGAAAATGGGTAAAACAAGGGGATGGGATAACAGAAAGGGATGGGGATATGGATGAAAAATTTTATGAAATGATTCTGGCGGAAAAAGAGAAGCGGGAAATGTCTGTTCTTATGGACTGCAATGAAAAGACGGCCCGGTTCGGTTTAAGCCTTACGGAACAGGAGGCGCACGAACTGGTGATCTGCAGGAATGAAAGCCTGAAAAAGTACCGGAGAGTGGAATTCGGCGGCGGGATTCTGGATAAACTTATCTTTACTTTTTGTGATTCCTCCTATATTACTCAGGATACTTACAAAGAAACGATGGAGGAACTTCAGGATATTTTCTACTGTTTTAAAAACGAAGCGGCGGATCAGCTGACGGACGATGAACTTCTGGCTTTCATGAAGGAACAGTTTGAGGATATCTGTATGGGGGACACGGAATATCTGCGGAGCACCTGCCTGCCCCGGTTTGCCTCCGCGATCCGCGCCGGATATACAGGATATCGTAAAAGCGGCGGAAATGGGGAATATGAGAAGCTGAGTGAGGAGGAGCGTTGGGATGAAACGCTGTATATGGATGTGGTAAAGGAATTATTTTGGTAACGGATCGGAAAGGCCTGCGTATCCACTGCGCGGACCGTGCATAGTTGCGTGCCTGCGGACACAGGCGGACAGGAGCGGGAATGGAAGAAATACATTCCATAGAAGAAAAACTTTCTATGGTAAATGGAAAAGTGGCGGACTATGATATGGCGGAGCTTTTACCCGTAGTCGCATGGCTTACGGATAAATATACCTCCAGGGAAAGCAGTTCGGTGACCTATGAGACAGCGGCGGTGCTTATGGAGGCAGTCTGTTACTGTATACAGGAATGCTTTTCCGGTAATCCGTATGGGGTTACGTCTCCGGGAAAAGGCCTGGGGGCCAGGCAGGCTTATGATAAAGGATATCAGAAGGTGACGCAGAAGGCGCAGGCGGCAAGGGAACTGTATGAAAAGCTGACAGACGGCTTTGAGGATTACGGCTGCCTGAATTACAGGGATACGATCCGGAAGGGGCTTCCGGCTTTTTTCATGAAATACGATGCCCGGTTCCGCCCCCAGGATCATATCCTTACGCTGGATTACCCGGATTTGGCGGCAGGGGAGACGCTTACCGGCGTGGACAGGATTTACAGCTATCTTAAGCATATTACCATGGAGAACAAGCTGCTGGGACAATTTCCGCGGCATGCGGTGTGTGAACTGCTGGAGAATCAGCAGGCGGATTATAGAAACCTGTACATGGATAATATCTGCTATCCGGTGCTGCTTCAGGCTGTCATGTGTATGATAGGTGACACTCCGGTACAGGAATTGCGGACCGGCAAGGAGGAGCAAAAGCTTCTTTACGTTTATCTGGAAGGGGACAGTCTGGATAGGGCATCTGAGAAAATAAGGGCCCTTCTTGTTTTGCTGGTATCCAGAATGGGCTTTAACCAGGAGGAGCAGGCGTATTTTGGGAAGATGGGAAGAGAACTGGCCGCGCGGCTTCTTCTGCTTTCCCAAGTCAAAAATCCCGCAGCAGACGGCCGGGGATTTGACCCATGCGGCAGTTTTTAGGGGAGCAGGATACGGCGGCTTCCCTTTTTCATATATTATAGTAAGAACAGAGATAGAAAAAGGGATAGCTATGATAAAAGGAATTGATGTTTCCGAGTATCAGGGGATAATTGACTGGAAAAAGGTGAAGGCGGCAGGCTGCCGCTTCGCTGTGCTGCGGGCGGTAAGAAGGGATGGGAGTGCGGATATGCAGTTTGAGGCAAATGTAAGGGGCTGTCTGGAGAATGACATTCCCTTTGATGTGTACCGCTATACATATGCACTTCTGCCGACGGAAGCGCAGAAGGAGGCTGATCAGGTAATCCGGCTTCTGCAGGCATATGGGATACGCAAATGCAGAATATGGTGGGATGTGGAGGACCGTTCTCTGGAAACACGGGGGAAAGAAGTTCTTACAGGCTTGATCCGGACCGCAGAGAATACGGCGGCCGGAGCAGGATATGCGTTTGGCATTTACACGGGACTGTTTTTTTACAGGGAGGGTTATTTCGATGGAGAATCTCTTGACTGTCCGCTCTGGATAGCAGATTACCCCATATCACGCAGTTTTCCTTTTTCGGAGGAACCGCCCGCAGATGGCCACGGGCCGGTGATCGGGCAGCCGCTTTTTGCCTGGCAGTACTCCGGCAAGGGGATTATTGAAGGGATCTTGGCGCCGGTGGATCTGGACGTCTGTTATATGCCTTTCCGGTGATAAAAAAATATGCCTGTGCCGCCGCCCCGGGGAAAACCGGCAGGCATAACCACGGGGCAGCGGTGCAGGGAGCTGCGGACAGTAACAAACGCATAAAAGCGGGAAGAATTACGAAGATTTATACTTGTCTTTTCAACCGGGAGTGGGTATGATAGGAAAAGATACATTATTCCGGAATGGAGGTAGGAGGATGAAAAAGAAACATTTGTTAACGCTGGCTGCAGCTGCGGCTGCGGCCTTGTTTTGTATGCTTCCCGTAAAAGCGGATGCGGCTGAACTCATCCGTTCAGATGAATATGGAGAGGTTTTGGTGGTGGATGTACCCGGCGGGGAAGGGCTCCTGTTTATGGGCAATACCAGCGGCAAGGTTATGCAGTTCCTGAAGGAAAGTGCTGGAGATCCCTATTTTGTGAGATATAATGTAATGGATGCCACTTTGGCTAAAGTAAAAGCGACCGCCAGTTCCATCCTTGTATTCAATGAGGAAGGAGAGCTGACGGGCGTAAAGGGGCCGGCGGAGATCGGGCAGGATATTGCGGCTCATCAGGCGATGATAGAGGCTCTGAACCAAATGGATCCCCAGCAGCAGGCGGCATTGGAAAACCAGCAGCTTGTAAGCCTGGCAGCCCAGCAGAAGGAATTGGAGGAAGCCAGGGAGGAGGCGCTGGAACAGGCCGGTCAGGCTGCGGCGGCGGGAAATGAGGCCGAAGCCGCACAGTATCAGTTTGCGGCGGTGCTGTGTGAACAGCTTCTGGCGGTGGCAAACACGAAGCAGCAGGCAGTTCTTCTTTATCAGCAGCAGGCAGCTGCCGAAGCCGGGCAGGTTCTTTTGTCCATACAGGAGCTGGCGGGAGTGATACAACAGGAAATTGCGGATTATTCCCTGCAGTATCAGCAGGCGATGACGCAGGCGGTTATGACGGAGCTTTTCCAGTCCATGTTGTGACGGCTGCTCAGAACCGGACAGAAAGGCCCGGCATACCTTTTAAAGTATGCCGGGCCTTTTTCTATAACCGTTAATTCCCCTGTGGGCCGGAAAACAGATCCTTCATATCATTTACCAGCTGCATATCCTCCGGCGTCAGCTTCAGATTGGAGCTGTATTTTTTCCCATCTGCCGTGGTTATGGTCATTTCTATCAGTGCCCCTTCCGTTACCGCGCCTTTGGATACGGCGTTCAGGAAGGACGGGAATTTGGGGTGCCTGGCCTTGAATTGCTCCCAGGAGGCTTTTATCTGTAATAATTTCATGGGATTCATCGGATTCATAATAATACATTCCTTTCCTGCAAAATAATGCTGCGGTGGTACAAGTATTTTTATTATATCATTTTTATTCCCGCATGGCGAGAAAAATAACAGGAAAAAACGGGAGACAGGGCGTAGTGAAAATGGTAAAATGAAAATAACTGTGAAGATACAGGACAGTTACAAGTCAGATATCACGCAGCCCGTTGAGCGGAATCATCAGGCTTACGGGCGAATGAAGGAGATCAGGATATGATTTATAAATGCAAGAACTGCGGCGGAAATGTGGTTTACGATCCGGACAGGAAAGCAATGCATTGTCCCTATTGCGACGGCATAGGGACCCAGGATGAGGCGCCGGGCGGCGGAATGGAACTATGCGCCAACTGCGGGGCACCTATAGAGGCCGGAGATTATCATAGTGCGGTCAAATGTGAATACTGCGGCCATTATACTATTTTTGACGAGAGAATAGAAGGCGTTTATGAACCACGTTTAATCCTTCCCTTTAAGATGGGAAAGGAAACGGCGGTAAAGCGTCTGGAGGAGGAGTTTTCCAAACGTATTTTTGCACCGGAATCTTTTTTATCCCAGGCTACCGTGGAAAAAATGGAAGGGAACTATGTACCCTTCTGGCTGTATGATATGAAAGCGGACTGCCATTACTCCGGGACGGGGACGCGGGTCCGCGTCTGGGTCAGCGGGGATACGGAGTATACGGAGACCTCTTATTTCCAGGTGAACCGGGATGTGGATGTGGACTTTGAAAAGCTTCCGGTAGATGCCTCTCTGGAAATGGAAGATCGTGTAATGGATATGATGGAGCCTTACGGTTACGAGGCATTGGAAAAGTTCCGGCCGGAATATATGTCCGGCTTCCTGGGAGAAATCTATAATCAGCCAGCAGAGGCCCTGGAGCCGCGGGCGGAGGAACGTGCGAGGAAGGATGCCTCCGTTATGCTCCACAATACCATGAATGGATATACGGCCCTGATCCCCGCGCAGGAAACCGTCCGTATGCACAGTGTGCAATCCAAATATGCGCTGCTTCCCATCTGGCGGTACCGCTATAATTATGAAGGCACGAACTATGACTGCTTTGTCAACGGACAGACGGGGAAGGTAATCGGGAAAGCCCCCTTGTGTAAAAAGAGGATATTCGCTTACGGCGGCACCTTTTTTGCCAGCCTTACCATAATTTTGCTGCTTATAAAAGGAATACTGGAGGTGCTGTGAGATGAAGGGATATCTGAAATATTTCAGAGTTTATTTTATTATTATATTGGTACTGGCGGTGGTTTTTATCCTCTTATCCCTAGTCAAACCCGGAGAAAAACAGACGGTGCGCAGCAATACGGAATGCACCACCACGGAGCGGGTTTTTGACTATGCGGATAAGCTTACCGAGAAGGAAGAAAACAACCTGCGTGAACTGATTGCCAGGAGGGAAAAGGAAACTGGCTGCGATATTGTCCTGGTGACACTGGACGAATCCCTGGAAGAATATGCCAAAGGCTATGAGGACCGGCTGGGCAGCCTGCAGCCTTACCAGTATACCATGGTGTACGCGGATAATTTCTATGATGAGCATATGTTCGGATACAACAAACCCCAGGGAGACGGCGTCCTTCTGCTTGACAACTGGTACAGGGAGAGCGACGGCAGCGTCTATTCCTGGCTGAGCACCTGCGGCAAAGCCCAGGATCGTTTCAGCAGCTCTATGATCGACGATCTTCTGAACGAGGCGCTGGAAGATGTGGAGAGCAATCCTTACAAGGCTTACACAAAATATGTGAATCTGTTCTATTCTGATATGACGGGCAAAAAAGAAATTCCGGCGGTTCTCATGATCGCTATTGCGGCGGCAGCAACAGCCGTATACATAGGTGTGAATCTGGGCAGGAATAAAGGACGCAAAACCACCGGTGTAACGACTTATGTGGCGGGCGGACATCCGCAGATCCGCAGCCAGAGCGATATTTTTATCAATAAAACAGTAACAAGGCGCCATATCCAGCGGGATGATAACAGCTCCGGCGGTTCCGGCGGCGGAGGAGGCCATGTTTCCAGCGGCGGTGTATCCCACGGAGGCGGAGGACACAGCAGATAAGGGGGTTTTTTACATGAAGCTACAGTATTTGGGACATTCCTGTTTTAAACTAAGCTCCGGTGATTACTCGATTGTGGTGGATCCTTACGAAAATGGTTCCGTACCGGGGCTGAGAGATTTGGATGTGACGGCAAACCTGTGTCTATGCAGCCATGGGCATGGCGATCATCATGGGGACTCCTGCGTGACAATTGCGGAAAGCTTTGTACGCAGCCCTTTCGGCATCGAAGCTGTGGAAAGCTGGCATGATGCGGATTGCGGCCGTAAGCGCGGGACGAATTCCATCCATATTTTCCATGGGGAAGGCATGAAGGTGATCCATCTGGGAGATATGGGCTGCCGCCCCGAAAACTGGCAAATGGAGCTTTTGAGAGAGGCGGACGCCGTTATGGCTCCCGCAGGCGGTTATTATACGGCGGAGCCTTCCGTTGTCAGTGAAGTGCTTAAAGAGATCAATCCCCGGATAGTGATTCCTATGCATTACCGGACAGCTGTGAGCGGCTTTCCGGTACTTAAGACCTGCGAAGAATTCCTTTCTTACTGCAGCGGCGTTGTGCGCTATGAAACCGATACGCTGGTGCTTAACAGGAATAGCAAACCACATACGGCTGTGCTGAAGCAGTGGGCATGCCGGTGACGAATGGCATGCCGGTGAGGAATGGCATGCCGGTAAGGGGAAGGATGTCCCCCATGATTTTTGGATTAGGAGAACAAAGTGAATATACAGATTTTCGGAAAGACAAAATGTTTTGATACGAAAAAGGCCGAACGTTATTTTAAAGAGCGCGGCATACGGTACCAGTATATTGATTTGAAGGAAAAAGGGATGAGTAGGGGGGAGCTGAATGCGGTAAGCCAGGCGGTGGGCGGACTCAGTGCCCTGCTTGATGAAAACTGCAGGGATAAGGATGCCCTGGCAATCGTGCATTACCTTGCGGAAGAGGACAGGGCGGAGAAGCTTCTGGAAAACCAGCAGGTGATCCGGACACCTGTCGTGAGAAACGGAAAGAAAGCCACCGTTGGGTACCGGCCGGAGATATGGAAGGGCTGGGAGTAAATTATGGGAAGAAAAATGGAACAAAAATGCCCGTCACAGTCACAAACAGTGACGGGCATTTACTTAAAGGAGTTCTTTCGTCTTCCGTGCAAGATATAATGGTATATTGGTGATGAGGCCGTTTTTCAGATACCCTCTCTTGGAAAAACGAATGGCATATTCCGGCTGCTTTTCGGCAAGGTAACGTTTGAAAGAGGGTGCAGACTTATCATCGCCGCCCTTTGTTTCCACCGGAATGATATCTGTCCCATACTGGATTACAAAATCAATCTCGCCGCTTTTATCTGAATAATACCTCGGTTCTACCTCAAATTGTCCATGAAGCTGCTGCAGGACATAGTTTTCGGTCAGAGGGCCTTTGAACTGATAGTTATTTTTGAGAAGGATTGCACTGTTGTCCAGCCCGGCCATGTGTTTGAGAAGCCCAGTGTCAAATACAAAAAGTTTGAACTGTTCCATTTTGTCAAAAGCCGAAAGCGGATGCTCCATTTTTGATACATTGTATATGCGGTTGAGCATACCGGCAGATACCAGCCACTCAATCGCTTCTTCAAAGTCTCTGGCCCGTGCGCCGTCACGGACTGCCCCATACATAAACTTTTCATTGGATTTGGCAAGCTGTGATACTATGCTTCGGAAAACCATCAGGATCCGTCCGCTGTTTACCTTCCCGTTGTGCTTGGAGAAGTCATTTTCATACACCTCTATGAGTTCCTTCTGAATCTGTGCTACCTTCGCCGGATCTTTGTACTTGACCCACGAAGAAACACACTCCGGCATTCCGCCTATGATAAGATAGTAGTTGTAGGCTTCCAGAAAACGGTTATGAAAGATTTCCTCGATCTGCTGCCCTTTTTGGATGCTGTCATAATAGGTGCGCAAAGGTGTTTCCGTTGCTTCCAGAAACTCATCAAAGGTCAGGGGATGGATATCCAGCAAATTTACCATACCCACCGGGTAGGATTTAGGCTTTGCAAGCAGTGTTCCCAGAAGGCTTCCTGCGGCGATTACATGGTATTCATTGGCCTTTTCCTTGAAATATTTGAGTGTGTTGAGGGCTTCCGGGCATTCCTGAATCTCATCGAAAATAACCAGCGTTTTTTCAGGCAGAATCTTTTCTCCGGAGATCATGGACAAAAGTTCAATAATTCGGTGCGGGTTTTTGTTTATTTCAAAGATAGATTTCAGCTCCTCTTCTTCATCGAAGTTGAAATAAACATAGCTGTCATAGTAACTCTTACCGAACTCTTTCATGAGCCAGGTTTTGCCAACCTGACGTGCACCTTTCAATACCAATGGTTTCCGTTCGGCGCTTTTTTTCCATTGTATTAAGTCTTTGATTGCATTTCGCTTCAAGGTTATCACCATCCTTCCTGATGCAGATATAGTATAACACTTTTTTCTGAGTTTTACAAAGAATTGAAACACGTTTTTCTAAAAAAATAGCTTGAAAAAAACACGTTTTTACATCATGGGGTGAAATAAATATGCGTATAGGACTTTATCAGTTCCCCGGCAGCGGGGACATGGAGAAAAATTACGGACACATGGAAAAAGCGGTTTTATCTGCGGCATCCCAAAAGGTCCGTTTCCTTGCCTTTCATGAATGTGCCCTTACCGGATATCCGCCGCTGGAAATTCCGTCTGCCGCCGGAGCGGACTATCAGGCAGAGGCGGGATACCGGGAACAGCTTCGCAGACTGTCAAAAGATCAGGGAATGTATATTGCGGCGGGCAGTATGGAAGAAGAAAACGGCCGGTATCGCAATCTCATGCTCCTGTTTTCCCCGGATGGAACGGTGCAAACCTATGGAAAAAGGGCTTTGTGGGGGTGGGACAGGGAAAATTTCATCCCCGGTGCACAAACGGGGATTTTTCAAATTGACGGAATCCGTTTGGGGATCCGGATTTGCTTTGAGGTCCGTTTCCCGGAATTTTTCAGGGAACTGTACAGGAAAAAGGCAGAAGTGTGCCTGGTATCCTTCTGTGATAGTTCCCGGGAGGAAAATACAGCGCGTTATGAGCTGATAAAAGCCCATCTGCGGACACGGGCGGTGGAAAATGTATGTACGGTTTTGTCTGTGAATAACAGTTCCTTCTTCCAGACCGCACCTACCGCAGTTTTCGATCCTAACGGGGCCGTGCTTCAGGAAATGGACAGGCATAAAGAAGGCCTTCTTATTTATGATTACGAAAAAGGGAGCGACACCTTCGGTATGCGTGGGAGGAGGGAGATTTCCGATGAATTACGGAGAAACTGCTCCCATACATAAAGCAAATGTGACGGCAATACGTTTTAATTCTCAAATCCGTGAATCCAGTCCGCTTTCAGGAAATAGATGAGAAAAACAAGGGAACTCAGCGTCCAGGTCAGGGGATATGCCCAGAAAACCACGTTGATGACCGGGATGATTTTTACCGCAATGCTGATATAAGTGATACGGATAATACACCAGCAGCACATCATTACCAGCATGGGGACTGTAGCCTTCCCTGCGCCTCGCAGGATGCCTGCCATGCAGTGGGAAAAGGCAAGTAAAAAATAGAAAAGGGTCACCGTACGGGCCTGAGCGGTACCAAACGAAACCACCTGCGGATCGTTGTTGAAGGCGGCTATCAGGACAGGGGCAAGCCCGTAAATCAGGATACCCACCAGCTCCGCCATTACGACGGAACAAAGGATACCGAAGCGCGCCCCTTTTTTGGCGCGGTCATATTTACCAGCCCCCAGATTCTGGCTGATAAAAGTGGTCATGGACATGGCAAAACAGGTAATGGGCAGAAAACCGAAGCCTTCTATTTTGGAGTATGCCCCGCAGCCCGCCATGGCCATTTTCCCAAAGCTGTTGATATTGGCCTGCACCACCACATTGGCGATGGAAATGATGGAATTCTGAAAACCGGAGGGAAGGCCGTTTTGAATGATCTGCTTCAGGAAAGAGAAATCAAAACGGATCTTACGCAAATGTACCCGGTAATCCTCCGGGCTTCTGGACAGCCGCAGAAGACACAGGATGGCGCTGACAAACTGCGAGATGATGGTAGCCATGGCCGCGCTTCCCACGCCAAAGCCCATGACCCCAACGAACAGCAAATCCAGCAGGATGTTAACGACGGAAGAAATGATCAGGTACACCAGCGGATGCCTGCTGTCGCCCACGGACTGCAGAATTCCTACAAAAATATTATATAGGACAAAGGCAAGGGAACCGCAGAAATAAATCCGGAAGTAAAGGATGGAATTGGGCAGGACATCCTGCGGGGTTCCCATCCAAAGCAGCAGCTGCGGCGTAAGCAAAACACCGATTACCGTCAGTGCGACACCGGCGGCAAGCCCGAAAGCGATGGTAGTATGTATGGCCTTCTGCACCTTATCAATCTGCCTCGCCCCATAGTATCTTCCGATGACCACTCCCGCGCCTATGGCGATGCCGTTAAAAAAACCCACCAAAAGGAAAATCAGGCTGCCGGAAGAACTGACGGCGGCAAGGGCTTCGCTGCCGAGAAAGTTCCCTACAATTAAAGAATCTGCCGTGTTATAAAGCTGCTGGAAAAGATTCCCCAGAAAAAGAGGAACAGCAAATGCTATAATCTTTTTCCAAATCGAACCTTCCGTCATCAGTGTAGTCTTAGATGCTTTATCCATACCACTTCTCCCTGTCTTTCGTTTTTCCTTCTAAAATAACAGTTTACTGCGGCGGCTTAATTTTAACCGCCAATTTTCTATTATATCACAGGAAACCGGAAAAGAAAGCCTGAACTGTTGCAGAGGTGTAGAATATGCATGATTAAGGGAAAGAAAAGACAAGCAAAAACATAAAAAATACGGTATAATTTTAGCAATACAGCCGGGCAGGAAAAACAGAATAACCGCCGGCCGAGTTTAAGGAGGATATTGGGAATGAAAATTGCATTGATTAACGAAAACAGTCAGGCGGCAAAGAATGCCCAGGTGGAGGCCGTTCTTAGAAAAGTAGCGGAGCTGAAAGGACATGAGGTGTTCAATTACGGAATGTACGGTGCGGAGGATACCCACCAGCTTACCTATGTACAGAATGGTATTCTGGCCGCCATTCTGCTGAATTCCGGAGCGGCCGACTATGTGGTTACAGGCTGCGGCACCGGTGAAGGGGCCATGCTTGCCTGCAACGCTTTTCCCGGCGTGCTCTGCGGACATATTGTGGATCCTTCCGATGCCTATATGTTTTCCCAGATCAACGATGGGAACGCTATTGCCCTTCCTTTTGCCAAAGGCTTTGGATGGGGGGCGGAGCTGAACCTGGAATATATTTTTGAGAAGCTGTTTGAAGGCGAGAGCGGACAGGGATACCCCAGGGAACGGGTAATCCCGGAGCAGCGCAACAAAAAAATCCTGGATGAGGTAAAAAAGGTTACCCATAATGATCTGTGCACGATTTTGAAAAATCTGGATCAGGATCTGGTAAAGGGCGCCATTGCCGGTGACAGATTCCGTGCGTATTTTTTTGCAAACTGTAAGTGTGATAAAATCGCGGCCTGTGTGAAGGAACTGCTGGAGAATAACTGAGAAGCGGCGGTGCCCGCTTGTTGTACACAAAAGCCAGGAAAGACCGGCAGAACCTCCGGGCGGGAGTGGAACCCCGTTGGCGGCTGCCGGTTTTCCGGTATAGGCCTGCACAGGAAAAGGAGAGGGAGCATGGCAGCCTCAGATATGACAAAAGGAAGCATTGCAGGGCATCTGATCCGGTATTCGGTGCCGCTCGTGGTTGGGAACCTGTTTCAGCTTGCTTATAATGCAGTGGATTCCATCATTGCAGGAAGGTTTATCGGAAAAGAAGCGCTGGCAGCCCTGGGAACGGCAGGGCCGGTTATGAATATCATCATTCTCGGGATATCCGGTATCTGTATGGGAGCAGGAGTCCTGATGAGCGGCTTCTTCGGTTCCGGCCGTAAGGAGGAGCTGAAAAAAGAACTGTCCACCACCCTTTTGTTCGGCCTGTATTTTTCCCTGGCGGTCGCCGCATGCGGCATCCTTTTTGCCCGGCCCCTGTTAGTTCTGCTCCGGGTGCCGGACAGTGTTCTGGATGATGCCTGCGTATATCTTACGATCATTCTTTCCGGGGCACCCTTCACCTACTTTTATAATGCGCTTGCAGCGGCTCTGAAAAGTGTGGGTGATTCGGGCACACCGGTCAAGTTTCTGATGGTTGCTTCCCTGCTGAACGCAGGGCTGGATCTCATATTTATCGGTTTCCTGGGGTTTGGGATTGTCTGTTCTGCTGTAACCACCGTTGCCGCGGAAAGTGTATCGGCAATTCTTACCTGGATCTACATAAAAAAACGGGTCCCTTTGCTTCATCCGGACAAGGAGACCTTTCGTATCGATCCCGGACTTCTGAAGAAAACGCTCCGTTATGGGGGCGTTACGGCGCTCCAGCAGGCTTGCCAGCCGGTTGGCAAGCTGCTGGTCCAGGGAGCGGTAAATCCTTTAGGGGTGGATGTGATAGCCGCTTTCCAGGCGGTGAACAGAGTGGATGATTTTGCGTTTACCCCGGAACAGAGCATTTCCCATGGGATGACTACCTTTACCGCCCAGAACCTGGGCGCGGACAGGACACGTAAGGAGAGGGAAGGGCGGGTACGCGACGGCCTGCGGATAGGGCTGCTGATGGAATTCCTGTACTGGATTTTCATTTTCCTGGTGGTTTTCCTGGCCCGGGAACCGCTTATGAAAGCATTTGTAAGCGTCGGGGAAGGCGGGACTGTGGTGGAACTGGGAAGCAGATATCTGAAGACCATGGCATTTTTCTATCTTTTCCCGGCCTTTACCAATGGGCTGCAGGGGTATTTCCGGGGGAGAGGGAAAATGGGGATAACATTGGCAGGCACCTTTATCCAGACGGGCATAAGAGTGGCGGTTACCTATGTGACGGCTCCGGTTTTGGGGATATACGGTGTGGCATTTGCCTGTGCGGCGGGCTGGAGCGTCATGCTGCTTTTTGAGGTGCCGTATTTACTCATTTCCGGAAAAAAAGAAAAAGGCTGCAGAAGGGAAGAATAAAAATGGGTATAAAAACAGCAACAGGAGCCTGCCTGCGGGCAGAGGATCTGTACCGGGAAAAAAGATATGTAATTACCGCATACGGAGCCGTACCCGGGGGAAATCCAGTGGATAACACAATGGGGATAAACCAGGCGATCGCTGCTGCCGCAGAAGACGGCGGCGGAACCGTGGTGGTACCGGAGGGAGAGTTTAAGACCTATACGATCCGGCTCCGTTCCGGGGTAAATCTTTGTCTGGAAAAAGGAGCCGTTCTTCGTGCCGCACGCACGGATATCCGCCATTCCTATGAAAAACAGGAGGGGGAAGGCGGTAACTATGACCGGCCGGAGGAAAACCGGTATGTGGGAATACAGGATCACGGACATACCTATTTTGCAAACAGTCTGCTATACGGAGCCGACATTTCCGATATCATGCTTTATGGGGAAGGCATGATTGACGGCAGCTGTTTTGACAGCGGTTACCGTACGTATGTGCTGCAGGGAGGCGATCCTGAAGAGCCGGAATACAGGCGGGATCCGGGAGTGGCGGGAGAAAACGGCGAATGGTTCGGCAACAAGGCGATTGCCCTGGTGCGCTGCTGTAACGTAGTGATTAAAGGGATTTCCGTAGTTATCGGCGGTCATTTTGCCATCATAGCCGAAGGGGTGGAAAATATGCTGGTGGAGGATGTCCTGGTGGATACCACCAGGGATGCGCTGGACGTGGACTGCTGCCGGAATGTAACCGTCAGAAACAGTGTTTTTAACTCCCTTACCGATGATGCGCTTGTTATGAAGGCATCCTTTGGGGCGGGGAAATTTATGCCTCTCAAAAATGTGCTTATAGAGGACTGTAAGGTGAGCGGCTATGATGCGGGAAGTGTTTATGCGGGAGTATATACCCGGGAAAAGCTGGTGGCGGCAGATCGCGGCGGCCCCACAGGAAGGGTGAAGCTCGGAACCGAATCTACCTGCGGTTACGAACAGGTAACCATACGCAGGGTACGGTTTGAACGTTCCCGGGGATTTGCCCTGGAGGCGGTGGACGGATCGGACCTGAAGGATATTCTTTTTACGGACTGTGAAATGCATACTATCAGCAGTTCCCCCATTTTTATCCGCGCGGGAGACAGGTGCCGTTTTCCTGTCACCGGGAACAGCAGCGAAGAACGGACGGAGGCCGGAAAAGGGAATGTGCGTCTGGACAACCGGAAATGGGTCCTGCCCGACAGGGACGGCTATATCCGTTATCCGGCCCTGCGGTACAGCCCTTCTTACAGGAAAGAACGGAAAGTTACCATTGACGGGCATTCTTCTTTCTTGGTAGTGAATCCGGACGCTCCTGCCGCAGTGAATGAAGCGAACCTTCAGCGGGAGGGGGATAGCTGTTACGGAAAACGGTATTGTTCCTCCGCCGGCGCCTATGAAGCGGATCGGGAAAAGCCCCTGGCGGCATGGGAGGAGCCTTGTTATGCCAATGCCTGCGGCAGCGGCCATATGGCGTGCGTTTCTGATATTGAGATCAGCAATGTGACAATTACCAATGCGGATCCCAGGTATCCTATCCTGGTAATGGGCCTTGCAGACAGCCCTGTCCGCCGGGTATGTATGAAAAATATCCGGGTGGAATACCGGGGAGGCCTGTCCATGGAGCATGCGGCGGAGCAAAGACAGCTCAATACCAACTGGGATTATGTCCAGTATGGAGCAAAACCCTGCGTACAAAGCCTGCCCTGGCTGGTGAATACATTTTTCCTGAAGGAGGAAGGCCTGCTTCCCCGGGCGGACTGGGACAGGGAAACGGGCGGCTGGAAAGCAGATCCCTACAACGTGCCGGAGCTTCCTTATGTTTATCCGGAACCGGAAAACTGGGGCATTCTCCCGGCATATGGATTGTATGCAAGACATGTGGAGGATTTGACTCTGGAGAAAGTGTCTTTTACCTGGAAAACAGAGGACGGCCGGCACGCGGTGGTGCTGGACGACGCCTCCCGCGTCAGACTTTCGGAAATAACCGCAGATAGCAAGGCGGGAGTGGAGCACGCCGCCGTCGTGGCAAGCGCTTTCCGCAGGCCCACAGGCAGGGAATATATCCTGCACCAGCCTTATATGAGGACCGAGGTGAGGGATGCGGTCTTTCCCCCGGACTGGCAGGTGAAAAAGGTGGAAATTACCGCACCTGCCCCCGGGACGCCTCCGGATGAATATTATCCGTACCCCACGCTGCCCTGCCCGGAGAATGGGTACAGTTATCCGGTAGAAACGGACAAATATCCGCTGCCTCTCACCGTTTACCGTCCCTTTTTTGCCATGCCGGCAAAATATGAGGGCAGAACCGGCGAAGAAATCAGAATACCGGTTAAGGTACGTAATCCCGCTTCCGAAATTTCAGAAAAAGAATGGAATGGGCGTATATACAATGAAACGGCGGAAGTCTGTGATTATGGGGTAAAGGGCCGGAAAATAGACATGAAAATCACTGCCGATGAACTGCCGGAGGGTGCCGTTTTCCTGGAAGATCAGATGGAAATCCGGTGGACTCCCGGAAAAGGCCAAAAAGGGGAATTCCGAATCCGGCTTACAGTGGATGACGGGATATTGGCGGAGTATGGGGAATGTAAGGTGGTGATCCGCTGACTATGAAATATAAAGGAAAAATATATAAAAAAATAATTCTTCTGGGAAATTCCGGAAGCGGGAAAAGCTGGACGGCGCAGAGGATGGGCAGTAAAACGGGATATCCGGTTATTTATCTGGATAAAGAATGCTGGCAGCCTGGCTGGAACTATCCTCCGGAAGAAGAATGGCAGGAGAAAAACAGGGCTTTCATTCAGGGCAGCGAATGGATCATAGATGGAAATCATCATGAAACCCTGCAAATGCGGATAGAGGCGGCCGACTTAATTCTGTTCTTTGATATTAACCGGCTTCTCTGCATGTACCGTGTATGGAAACGTCATGGACATAAGAGGATCGATCTTCCGGAATACCTTGAGGAAAAAAGAGACAAAGAATTTTTTCGCTTTCTGAAGTGGATATGGCAATTCCCGGAAAAATGCAACCCGGGGATCCTGGCTATGCAAGAGAAGTATCAGGATAAAGATTTCCTGATTTTCCACAGCAGAAAAGATGCGGAAATCTTTTTGGAACAGATAGAAGGATAAGCACAAATAACAATTGACATACCTAGATAATCTATGTAATATATAATGCATAGATTATCTAGGTATTTTTTGCCAAACATAAAATTTTGCTTTTCGGTACCTACAGAAAGGAGGCAGCAAATGGATAAGAAAATGATGGCGGTGGGAACCTCCATGCTTCTTCTGAAGCTTTTGGAAAAGGAGGAAATGTATGGCTATCAGATGATTAAGGAATTGGAGGAACGCAGTGAGAAGGTGTTTTCCCTGAAGGAGGGCACCCTGTATCCTCTGCTGCATATGCTGGAGCAGCAGGGAGATATTGAGAGCTTTGAGCAGCCTGCGCCTACCGGGAGAGTGCGCAGATATTACCGGATTACCCCCAAAGGGAAAAAGACGCTGACAGGGAAAAAAGCGGAATGGTCGGCCTATGAAAAAGCGGTTAATCTGGTTCTGGGAGGTGTGGTCCATGCATAAAAAAGAAGATGTGAATATGCCAGGTGATGCCGGAAGCCAGGATGCGGCCCTGTTTTTAGCGGATGTGGAAGCGCAGATACAGTACAAGCCTGCGGCAAAACGTGCGGGAAGAGAATTGTATGCGCATATGGAGAATAAGGCGGAGGAATACCGGCAGGCCGGTATGGGAGAGGAGGAGGCCATGAGCCGGGCGGTAAAGGACATGGGGGATGCATCGGCTCTGGGCGTTATGCTGAATCAGACCTGCCTTCCGGATCCCCAGCGGTTATATGCTTGCCATGCAGGCAGGATTGTATTTTTCCGGAAATTTCGGATTCCAATTCGCCTGGTTTACCACCCTTCCGTTTCTTTCAGAAGGACTGGCCAGTATAGTGGTCAATATGATTCTGGCAGGACTGATCGTTTCTGCCTGCGGCTATGATCATTTGGTGGAGGAAACGGAAGAACGGAAAGCCTTCCGTCCTTTTACAGAGCCTCATTCTGCGGTGAAGAAGAAAAAAATAAAAAAGAGTTACCTATTATTTAATTTTCAAAGATAATTTGTCGAAATGTACATGGTATGATATAATCTGGTTAAGGTCCGAAAAGGACATAGCGGAAACACATGGACAAAAGACAGACGGTTTGGATGGGCAATGAATACCGGTCAGTGCTTTTCATGTGTCTGGGAGGATTCACATGGAGGCAGGTAAGAAAAGCGGCACCATAAAAAAGGCAGTGCAGAAAAATGTGACACGTCTGATAGCAGTTCTGCTTATTTTTGTTTTTTTCATCATCAGTACAACATCCTTTTCCACGATAGCCCATATGCAGGGAAATGCGAGGGTGATTAATTATGCCGGGATAGTCAGAGGGGCTACGCAGCGTCTTGTGAAGCAGGAAATGAACCATACGCCAAACGATGAGCTGATCCGATATCTGGACGGAATCATTTCGGAGCTTTCAACAGGGGAAGGGGAATATGGGCTGACTGCACTTCCGGATCCGGACTACCGGAAGCTGCTTGAGGAACTGAGCGGTGAGTGGATTGCGTTAAAGGCGGAAATCGCGCAGGTGAGACAGGACGGGGATGTGCAGCGCCTGTTCGAAATGAGCGAAAATCATTTTAAAACGGCTGATCGCCTGGTATCGGCTGCGGAAAAGTATTCGGAACAATGTGTCATCTCCGCAAAGGAGACCCTGGTGAGCTTTAATGCAGGCTTTATCTTTCTGGGTATTTTGTTTCTTGTATACGGCCATTGGCAGAAAAAAATGCAGCGGGCGCTGGATTCGGCGGAAAAAGCAAGCCAGGCAAAAAGTGAGTTCCTTTCTTCCATGTCCCATGAAATACGGACGCCGATGAACGGGATCATAGGCATGACGGAAATCGCAAGGCGATCCCTGGACGACAGGGACAAAGTGATGGATTGCCTCAAAAAAATAGACCTGTCCTCCGGTTATCTCCTGACGCTGATTAACGACATTCTGGATATGTCCCGGATAGAAAGCGGCAAGGTGGAGCTTGCCGATAAGCCGTTCCGGGTGACGGAGGTTTTGGAGCGTATATATGTGATGTTTAACCAGAAAGCGGAGGACGGCGGCATAGAATTCAGCATCCATTATGACAATCCCGCTTTGGAAAATGTGATCGGGGATGATCTCAGGCTCAGCCAGATTCTGGTAAATATTATTTCCAATGCCATGAAGTTCACACCGGCCGGGGGGAAAGTGACCGTGGATGTAAAGGAGCAGGCGGCAGGGCCGGATAAGACTGCCCTGGAGTTCCTGATATCGGATACCGGCATCGGCATAAGCAAAGAATTCCAGGCAAAGCTGTTTGATCCCTTTGAACAGGAGCAGTCCGTTACATCAAGGCAGTATGGGGGGACGGGGCTGGGACTGGCGATCAGCCAGAATTTTGCCAGGATGATGGGCGGAAAAATCACAGTTGACAGCAGGCCCGGAGAAGGTTCCCAGTTCAAAGTATCGGTGGTGCTTGGGCGGGGCAAGGCGGATGCGGCAGAGGAAAAACCTCTTGCAGCGGCTTCCGTACAGGCGGCCGACAGCCTTTCCGGTCTCCATATCCTTCTGGCGGAGGATAATGCCATTAACTCGGAAATCGTTACCTTTATGCTGGACAGCAGCGGAGCCGTGGTGGATGCCGTGTTTGACGGGAAGGAAGCGGTGGATACCTACAGGGATTCCTCCGTCGGCTACTATCAGTGTATACTCATGGATATCCAGATGCCCGTACTAAACGGGCTGGAGGCCTGCCGCAGGATACGGGAGATGGATCGGCCGGACGCAGGAAGCGTGCAGATTATCGGCCTTTCTGCGAATGCCTTTATGGAGGATGTGGACAGGGCCAGGGAAAATGGAATGGATGGTTATCTGACAAAGCCGGTGGATATGGATAAGCTTCTGGAAATGATAAGTAACGGCTGAGCACCGTTTTTCATATGATAAAAGAAAAGCGGCTGATGGAATTATGGATTTTAAAGAAAGTGAAACCTATAAAAACCTGGAGAAGGCCTATACCGGGGAACTGCTCGCAGGTACGAAATACAGAATTTACGCCCGTATTGCCAATAAGGACGGCTTCCGGCAGATGGGTTCTATTTTTGAAGAAACGGCAGGAAATGAACAGGAGCATGCGGAAGTATGGCTGCGCATGCTGAATGAAGGCGCCCTGCCGATGCTGGATGAGATTCTTGCGGATTCCCAGGCAGGTGAAAAGAGAGAATGGACGGAAATGTACCGGGATTTCGCGGAAACGGCGGAAAAAGAAGGCTTTGTGGATATTGCCCGGCTGTTCCGCAGGATTGGGGAAGTGGAAAGACACCACGATTTCCGTTTCCGGCAGCTGGCTGAGAATCTCAGGAACGGAGAGGTTTTCTGTAAAGAAGAGGAAGAGGTATGGATCTGCATGAACTGCGGTTTTGTGGTATTTGGGAAATGTGCCCCTGAAAAATGTCCGGCCTGCGGTTATCCCCAGGGTTACTTTGAATTAAATTGTGAAAATTATTAAAATAAAGAGGAAAGAACGATGCTGTCGTTCTCTCCTCTTTTTGGCTCAGGCCAGACAATCCTGCATTAACCGGTAAGCGCCTTTTTCCAAAATGACCTTTAAATCTGCGCATACAGCTGTTTCCAGTCCGGGCAGGCAGGTCAGATCCATCCCCCAGAAGCCGCTTTGGCAGCATACCGCATGAACCAGATCCTCCGGGCTGTCATTCTTATGGGCGGCGAAGAACTCCAGGATATCCCTGTCATCGGAAACCGGATACCGGTTGCCCTTCGGGCGGGTACAGGTCAGGCCGCTTTCCGTGAGATCGCCGCCCCCGTAAAACGCAATATAGAAGGCGAGGGAAGCGGTAAGACATACCGGAAGGCTTCCTTTCGTTTCGATATAACCCTTCAGGGAAGGAAGAACTCTCGCTTTCCATTTGGAGGTGGAATTCAGGGAAATGGAGAGGAGGGCATGGTCGATATAAGGGTTGCGGAATCGTTCCGTTACAGAGGCGGCAAAGTCCTCCAGTTCTTCCCTGGGCAGGGTGAGTGTGGGAATGATTTCCTGGTAGATGGCTTTATTCATAAAGCCCCGGATAACCGGATCTTCCATACAGTCACGGACGATATCCTGTCCTGCAAGGTAAGCGCCGAGAACCATAGAAGTATGGGCGCCGTTAAGGATACGTACCTTGCGCTGCTTATAGGGCTTATGATCCTCCGTTACCAGAATGGGGAGGCCTGCCTTTTCAAAAGGTAGTTCCTCCTTGATGGATTGCGGGCCTTCGATAACCCAGAAGCCAAATACTTCTCCGGTATCCATCACGTTATCTTCGTAGCCGTTTTCCTCATTCCGTGCTGCGGCTTCCGCTCTGGGAAAACCGGTAACAATGCGATCCACCAGGGTAGAACAGAAGATATTTTCGTCCTGTATCCATTGTACAAAATCGTCGCCAAGCCCCCATTGCGCCGCATACTTCAGCACACATTTTTCCAGTTCCTTCCCATTATCGTCAATCAGCTCACAGGCAAGGATCAGGAAGCCTTTCCCCGGTTCCCCGCCAAAGGTCTGAAAACGGCGGTATAAAAACTGGGTGAGCTTGCCGGGGTAGCTTGCTGCCGGACGGTCCTCAAAACGGCAGGAGGGATCATAGGTAATCCCGGCTTCCGTGGTATTGCAGGAAATAAAGCGCAGCTGCGGATTTTCCGCACAGGCCATTACGGCTTCGAAATCGGTGTAAGCGTTCAGACAGCGGCTCACACAGGATATCACCCTTTTTTTATTCACTTTTTCCCCGTTTTCACAACCGCGCAGATACAGGGTATACAGTCCCTCCTGTTCATTGATGGCGTCCTTCAGATCAAAAGCGCCCGGAATGGGGGCGATGGGCTGAACCAACACAACCTTGGACTGGAAAGCGGCTTTTTCATTCATGCTGTCAATAAAAAAATCCACAAACGCGCGCATGAAGTTGCCTTCCCCGAATTGGATGATCCGTTCGGGTGCTTCTTTCAGAAGATAGCCGGTAAAGCCTTTTTCTTCCAATGTCCGGTACGATAATTTGTTCATGATTTTTATTCCTCCTATAAAGTAACACCTTGTTTAAAGATTGCCATGTCATGGAAACCGGCGGCTTCGGATTTGACCTGCTCCCCGTTTGCCACACGGATTACATAGTCAAAAAGCATTTTCCCCAGTTCCGGAAGCGGGGTTCCGTTTACCATACGGCCGCAGTCAAAATCAATCCAGTTCTTTTTCTTTTCACTGAGCGCCAGGTTGCTGGATATTTTCACTGTAGGCACGGGGGAAGCAAAGGGAGTTCCCCGGCCGGTGGTAAAGAGCACGATCTGAGCGCCGGAGGCCGCAAGCGCCGTGGCGGCAACCAGGTCGTTTCCCGGTGCGCTGAGAAGATTCAGGCCATGTGTGCATACCGGCTCCCCATAGGCGAGGACACCCCGGACCGGTGCGGAGCCGGATTTCTGGGTGCAGCCAAGGGATTTGTCTTCCAAAGTGGAAATCCCCCCTTTTTTATTGCCCGGGGATGGATTTTCATAAATCGTCTGGTTGTGGCTGGTAAAATAGTTCTTGAAATCATTGATGAGATCCACGGTCTGCCGGAAAAGTGCTTCGTTTTCGCAGCGGTTCATCAGCTGGGTCTCCGCGCCGAACATTTCAGGAACCTCGGTAAGTATGGTAGTCCCGCCGGCCGCAATGAGTAGATCGGAAAAAACGCCCACTGTAGGATTGGCCGTTATGCCGGAAAGTCCGTCGGATCCTCCGCATTTCATACCGATAACCAGTTCACTGCAGGGGATTGCCTCCCGCACACAGGTCCCGGCACGGCCTGCCAGTTCTTTGATAAGAGCCAGGCCATCGGCTATTTCATCCTCCGAGTCCTGGGCGACGAGGAATTTGACACGGTCAGGATCATAGGTGCCGATATATTTTTTCAATTCCTCTATATTGCTGTTTTCACAGCCAAGCCCAAGTACCAGGATGCCGCCGGCATTGGGATGGTTGACCAGGTCTGCGAGAATCTGTCTCGTGTTTTCCTGATCCTCCCCCATCTGGGAACAGCCATAGGGATGGGGAAAGGCGGCGATGGCATCCAGGCTGCCGCACAGGAATCCCTGCGCCCGGTCCGCTATTGTCTCAGCCACATTGTTGACACAGCCGACGGTGGGAATGATCCAGATTTCATTGCGTACCCCTGCACGCCCGTTTTTTCTCCGGTAGCCATAAAAATAAGGAGGTGTTTCCGAGAGGGCGTCAGCAGCCTGATCCGTACCTGCAAAGAGGGATGGGCTATAGGTATAAGTCAGCACATCGCCCAGACCGGTTTTCAGGTTGGAGGTATGGATCCAGGAGCCGGGTAAGATGTCCGTGACGGCCGTACCGATAGGGGAGCCGTATTTGATAACCGCTTCCCCGGCGGGAATATGCACCAGGGCGAATTTATGCCCCTGCGGGATATCCTCCCGGAGGGTAATCGGTTTTCCCTCCGCGACGACAGCGGTTCCGGCAGCCAGAGGCTGCAGCGCCACAGCAACGGTATCTTCGGGATGAATGCGGATAAAAGTCTGCATAAATTTATGTATTCCTCCTTAAAAAAGTATGTAAGGGCTTACATTAAAATTACACCTCTTTTCCTTTACAGTCAACCTGTTTTTACAAAAAGATATCTTTATATAACGGCTATGAGGATTTGACTTTTCAGAAAGGACAGGATATAATGAAAGAAAAATGTAAGCATTTACATAACTGGAGGAAGAAAAATGAAACCATTTATGGACAAGGACTTCTTATTGCGTACGGATACGGCTAAAAAGCTCTTTCATGAAATTGCGGAGCCTATGCCTGTCCTGGATTATCACTGCCACATCAATCCCCAGGAAATCGCGGAAGACAGAAAATTCGAAAACATCACGCAGGTATGGCTGGGCGGAGATCATTACAAATGGCGCCAGATGCGTTCCAACGGGGTGGAGGAATATTACATTACCGGAAATGCCCCCGACAGGGAAAAGTTCCAGAAATGGGCGGAAACCCTGGAGCTGGCGGTGGGAAATCCCCTGTATCACTGGAGCCATCTGGAACTGCAGCGTTTCTTTGGCTATCATGGGATTCTGAATGGGGAAACGGCAGAAGAGGTATGGCAGATCTGTAATGCCAGGCTGCAGGAGGACAGCATGAGCGTGAGAAATCTGATCCGGCAGTCGGCGGTCACCCTGATCTGTACGACGGATGATCCGGCGGACGATCTGCGCTGGCATAAGGCGCTGGCTGAGGACAGCAGCTTTGAGGTACAGGTGCTTCCTGCGTGGAGGCCGGACAAAGCCATGAATATAGAAAAGCCGGATTATACGTCATATCTGGAGAAGCTGGGGGCTGCGGCACAGACAGATATCCGTTCTTTTGCAGATTTGAAAAAGGCGCTGCAAAAAAGGCTGGATTTCTTTGACAGCTATGGATGCAGGGCCAGTGACCATGCATTGGAATATGTGATGTATGTGCCGGAGACGGAAGAGAATATTGAGAAAATATTCGGACGCCGCCTGGCAGGGAAGAAACCGGGCCGGGAAGAGGAGCTGAAATTCAAAACAGCCTTTCTGTCTTTTGCTGCGGCGGAATATGCAAAAAGAGGCTGGGCAATGCAGCTTCATTATGGCTGCAAGAGAGATAATAATTCTTCCATGTACCGTTCTTTGGGGCCGGATACCGGATATGACTGTATCAATAATTATGCTCCCTCCAGCCAGATGGCGGATTTCCTGAATGCCCTGAATACAGAGGGAGCCCTTCCCAAGACCATTATTTACAGTCTGAACCCTAATGATGACGAAGTTATCGGAAGCATCCTCGGCTGCTTCCAGAATGCGGATGCCGCAGGTAAAATCCAGCAGGGATCCGCATGGTGGTTTAATGACAATAAAAGCGGGATGAAAAAGCAGATGACTTCCCTTGCCAATCTGGGCCTTTTGGGTAATTTCATCGGTATGCTTACGGATTCCAGGAGCTTCTTATCCTACCCCAGACATGAATATTTCCGCAGGATCCTCTGCGATCTTATCGGCGGATGGGTGGAAAACGGGGAATATCCATATGAGGAAAGGATGCTGCAGCGTATTATAAAAGGGATTTCCTATAACAATGCAGTCCGGTATTTCGGGTTCGCGCTGGAAGAAAAATAAAACGCAGTTACCCGGTTTTCCGGATCGCTTCCGCCATATCGATTTCTTCCAGGATAACAGAAGAGAGGCGTCTGCAGACCTGATCGATCAGGTCTTTGTTATCCCGGCAGACGGACGCTTTAAACAGGCCGTTTTTGATCGCTGTCCAACGGGTATAAAACTCCTCTGTGAAATGTGCGGCGCAGTCATTCCGGGGAGGAGGCAGGCTGTTGAGGTAACAGCGGTATAAATAACGGTTGTTGATCAGGGCATCCGTATATCTGGCCAGCAGAAGGGCGTATTCCGGTTCTTTGCGGATACAGGCTCTGACTGCCGGCAGCAGTCTGCGGCAGAAGCCCGGATGGTTTTCAAGGACCGTCCGGGCTTCTTCTTCCGGCAAAGAGATGGCTTTTGCCGGACCGGCGGCCTCCGGTACCCTGCAGAGGCGGCTGATATCAAAGGTATACGCCAGGATATCGGCCGCCTTTATGGTTCCGCCGCTGAGACTATAGGTGGGATCGAGACAGGTAAGGGTATCGGAATCCTCTTTCCGGGCAATAAAATAATGCGGGCCGTGATGAAGCCGGTACAGAGGGGACCAGGGAATATAACAGGCATCCATTCCGGTCAGGATCGCTTCTCCGTCCTGAAAGAAAGAAAGGCTTTCCTGCGCTTCCCCGGGGGGAGCGCAGGGCAGCATCTGCAGCCGCAGTCCCATGGCCTCCAGGGCCGCCGGCATCCTCTGTGTGAGAAATACCTGCCGGCAGGGTTCGTAAGTAAAATCGGTTTCAGACCATAGGGAGGCGAAAGACAAAGGATAATCCAGATGGTGATGGTTAGCAATGCTTACTATACAATTGTAGTAACAATTCAATCCCTGGAAATTAATCAGTTTCATGAGCCGTTTCCCCAGTCTTTTTGTTTTTACCGGTTGCTGTTTTTTCGATCCGGTCCAGCAGCCGTATCTTCTGCGGTTGTTTGTAAGCCGACAGATGTGTGCGGAAATAGGAATGGAGTTCCTCTATGGAAGGGCCGGCTTCCTCACAAGATGCGTATGCCGCAGGGACGATATCGGCACAGACCCTTTCATTTCCCTTCCCGTCACTTTCTCCGTATACGATGCAGTCCTTTACCAGAGGGCAGTTCATCAGGCAGGCTTCCACCTCTTCGGCATAGACATTGAAGCCCCTTACAATAATTACGTTTTTCTTTCTGCCGCAGATATATAAATAACCGTCTTTATCCAAATATCCGATATCGCCGGTATATAAAAAACCATCTTTTATTATCTTATCCGTTTCTTTTTGGTTGTTGCAGTATCCCAGCATGACATTCGGTCCTTTTACCAGGATTTCACCCCTTATATAGGGTTTGTCGGTTTTTTGCCCATCCGCTTCCACGAGAAGGGTTTCGCCTTTTAGGGCGGTTCCCACGGAGGCAAACTTTTCCGGATCCATTTTTTTATAGGGTTTCGTGATCAGGGGGGAAGCTTCTGTCATGCCATATCCCGTCCAGAATTCAATGGAGGGAAAGGATTTGGAGAGCCGGTGCAGGATATCCGGGGATACCTTGCTTCCGGCCAGGCCGAAATAGCGGAAAGAACGGATATCATAAGGGATCTTCCTGCCTGCCAGCTGATCCATCAGGACAGCGGCGATAACTCCGCCCTCGTAGTGGGTTACCTGATATTGTTCCGCCGCTTTATACAGCACATCCAGGGAAAAAGGCTCCTGCATACATATGATGGGAAAGCCTTTTGTGAGGCAGGCGGCCAGAATCAGCAGGCCGTAAATAGAGGAATAAGGAGCGGCAATAAAGTACCGTATGGGGACGGATGCATATTTATCATAATCCATTTTGGAGAGATAGGAGAGGACACAGTAGGAAAGATTGCTCTCCGACAGCTGGACGATTTTGGCATTTCCGGTCGTGCCCGATGTGCCTAACAGAAGCATGGGCTTATGAATCCCGGCCTTTGCGGCAGGAAGAATGTCCTGGTGGGAATGTGCGGCGTATTCCCCGATATAAAGGATTCGGAAGCATCCGGGAAATTCCGGCGACAGCGCTTCAAACAAAGGGGCATAGTGCGCTGCGGTAAGAATCGTATGAGCATCCGCCTGGTTAAGCAGCGGCAGTATTTCGTATTCCGTGAGCTTTGTGCTTAAGGGAAATACGGTCATACCAGCCATAAGGATTCCGAAAAAAGCGGCGATAAAAGCCTCTCCGTCGGGCAGGTAAACTGCTATTGTTTCCGTTTCGCCGCCCGCAAACAGCTGCCGGACCGCTTCCGCTTTTTCCGTGAGAGCACGATAGGAAACCACCCTGCCGTTTTCAATGAGCGCAGTCCGTTCCTGGTCCTTTCGTCGCAGCAGCAAATCTCTAATCATGGTTTCCGTCCTGCTCCCTTACTTTTCTTTCCGTCATGGCTATGAGATTGTCAACCTGCAGGCACAGCTCCATTTCCATGATTCCGAAAGTAATCCCGTATTCTTCTTCTATTTGGAAAAGCAGGCCCACAAAAGAAAGGGAATCAAAGCCCAAATCGGTATACAGATTTGATTTCCCGGTAACCGGTGCGGATACAAACTGGTATCCCCTTATCTTTTGCAGAATGGCTTCCCGTATTGTCATTGTTGATCCTGCCTCCGTTTTCTGAATCTTTGTTTACTCAATAAAAAGTCCGCCGCTGACGGATATTTGTGTCGATTGCTCCGATGTAACCCCTTCTCCCATCCAGCCCACAATAATAGTTACAAGGGTGCCGGCTTCCAGGCTGATATTCAGGTCGGTGAGCGAGCCTTTACGGACGCTGTATTTGGGAATTTCCGTCCCGCCCACGTAGGGCTGTGTATAGGTAATGGTTTCCGGAAGGACGCGGAACACAAGCGCGCTGCCGTCAGATACGCCCAGACAGACAAAGGGGCGCATGGTTATCCCTTCCTCCAGGTACAAAGAGGTTCTGGTAGCTGCCAGCGCATAGATATTTTTCAGTATTCCGTCATAGGGCATGATAAAAGAGCTGGGATAGGCATAGCTTTGTGTTATGGTGATGGTTTGGGAAGCCCATTCTCCCGGCTGCAGATAAAGCCCGTAGCCGCTGTCACCGCCAAAGCCGGCAAAAGCGATGGTTTCCGGATTTCCCTGCGCATCGGCGGATATCTGCGCACCGGAGCTGTTTACATTGGACAGCGAAAAGGGGATGGTAGCAGCGGCCGGCCCCTGCGGCCCTTCCGGCCCGGGCATACCCTCCGGCCCGGGTTCACCCTGCGGTCCCTGTGGTCCCTGCTTGCCCCGCGGCCCCCGGCGGTAAGGGGAGCAGCAATTGCAATAGCTGTTTCCCCGCTCATAACTTCCTGCGTTTCTTCCGTTCATTTCATCCGACATTTTTTATCTCCAATCACAAGATTTTTTATCTCTTATAGAATAGCTTATGTTCCTGCCGGGAAAATGTTCCCGCAGGGCCTGGAAAAGAAGGGGAAGCATATACGCTGCGAATGCAGGGAAGGGGGAAAACAGACGGATTTGTTATTGATACGGAAACGGGAAAGCAATCCCGGAGGCTGTTATTCCGGCGGCCTCCGGCGGCGGACTGCCGGTTAATACCGCCATGCGGAATGCCCGTCAGGGCAATTTTCAAATATGCTCCGGGATGACAAGGGATACCCCGGACTTTACCTGACTGTGGTATCCCGATAAATGATATCTCCGGAAAAAACCGTCCGCGCCGGTATATCCTTCCCGTCAAAAACCTGCATCAGCAGAGACACGGCTGTTGTGCACATAAATTCCACACGGTTGTCAACGGTAGTGATTTCAGGCGTGCTGCAGGTGGAAAGCTGGGAATTATTATAGCCGCTTATCTGGAAATCCCCCGGTATCCTCCTGCCGTGGGACAACGCATATTTTACCGCCCCGACAGCCAGCTCATCATCAGCAGTGACACAGGAATCAAAGCAAAGCCCTTCGTTTTCCAGGGAATCCAGAAGAGCGGCTGTTTCGTGGATGGATGCGGGGCTGGCAAAAATTCTTTTTTCCACATCCTGCAGCCCCTTTTCCAGGCAGGCTTCCCGGAAGCCTGCTATTTTTTTCTGGCCGCTGTAGCTTAAGCTCCGGTAGAGATAGACAGGGGAACGGGAACCGCTGCACAGCAGGGACGCTGTCATTTCGTTTACCGCCAGACGGTCGTCGCAGAGAACGGAATAAATGCGGCTGCCGGACAGATAACCGTTTAAGATGAAAACGGGTACCTTGCCTGCGGCTTCAAAAAGATACGCATTGTTTTTATCCGTATCCTCCACAAAATTGGAACCGACAAAAAACAGGGCATCCACATTCCGGGAAAGCAGCAGCTGCAGGTACTTTTTCTTTTCCTCCAGATGATATCCTGTGCAGCAGAGCATGGAAGCATAGGAATTCTGACGCAGCTCCCTTTCCAGATAATAGATGGCCGACGCCAGATACACATCGGAGGAATCCGCACATAAGATCCCCACGGTATGCATGGAATTCAGGCCAAGGCTGCGGGCAAAGGCATTAGGCGTGTAACTGTTTTGGTCAATGACCTGAAGCACCTTCTCCCGGGTGGCAGGGCTTACCTTGTCGCTTCCGTTTAATACACGGGATACGGTGGCAATGGAAACGCCTGCCTGTTTGGATATATCGTAAATGTTCATGATGAAATTCCTTTCTGTTGCAGACTCCCTTGGTTACGGTCTATTCCGTGACCAGTAACCTTCCTTATAAATTATAAATTATGTAAGCGCATACATGCTTGATGGAAAGTATTATACAATATATAATGGGAGGAAGCAAATGTAATTGCTTACATACGGTTCCCACTTTTGTTACATCCATCCGTAATTCGGAAATGCTGTTTTATGCGGACGACAATGTTGCCGGCAGAAGAAAAGGGGACTGACTAATACACAGAAAGAAGAGTGGAAATGAAAAGACTGCTATTGCTATGCGGAGCGAATGGAATCGGAAAATCGACGGCAAGCGCGGAGCTGCTGAAAAAACTGCCGCATTCCGCCTACATCGACAGTGATTATTGCCGTATGACAAATCCCCCTATATTTAATGAGGAACTGATCCGCCTGAATTATAAGAATATCCTTGCCATGATGGAGAATTCCTTTGCCTGCGGGGAAATACAGAATGTCATATTCCCCTTTGGTTTTCATGGACACAGGAAGCAGCTGTTTGAGGCACTGCTGGAAGAACTCAGGCAGAAAGGAATCCGGTTCGAACTGGTACCGGTTTTATTGTATTGTGAACCGGAAGAAAATATCCGCAGGGCAAGGGCGGACGGCCGGGACGAGGAACGGATCCGGCGGGGAATCAGCTATTCCCGGATCGTATATGAGAATACGGATTACCCGCGTATTGATGTGACAGGCCTGACGGCGGAGGAAACCGCGGATGCGATATTGAAGATAACAGGGACAGGAGAAGAGGCGGACATAAGGATATGACAGGAAAGAAAACAGCAGTAAGAAGTAAGGCGGCCGTTAAAGTTAGCTATAGAAACGCGGAGGCGGCAGAGGCCGGAATCATAAGCTGCCAGATGAATGCCGGCTATAAAGCGGCATATCATGGCATGATGGATGAAAGTTACCTTTCTTCCCTAACGGACGATCATTGGATGCCTGTAATAAGAAGCAGCCTCAAACGGGGAGATATATGCGTCCTGGCGGAAGCGGAAGGGGAGATAATCGGTTCATCCGTTTTCGGAAATATGCCGGATGACAGGGATACGGCACAGCTATATGCCATCTATCTGCATCCTGACTACATAGGAAAAGGTATCGGACATGTGCTGTACGAAAAAACGGAAAGCCAAATGCGGTTACGGGGCTGTAAATACTGCATGCTGGAAGCCCTGTCAGAAAATAAACGTGCTGTCCTTTTTTATAAAAAACATGGATTTATAGAAAAAAATACATTTACAGTACATGAAAACGGAATGTCTCTGATCTGCATGAGCATGGAGAAATCACTGTTGTAAAAGGATGCTGCCAGTCACGGAATTAACAGTAATAAGGAGGAATTTTGACCGTCGGAGCATAAAATTGGTTGCTTTTCCGGGGGAATAAGGTTATTCTGCTTTTAGAAACAGTATGTACTGTAACAGAGCAGGCAGATCTGCGCATTCATGGCGCAGATCGTGAGAAAACACGGTGGCGGCAGGCGTCCGTCCGCACGCGCGGCGATTTGAGTGGCCGAATGCAGTAACGGTCCGGCTGAAGGCTGCGCGGTTACTATATACCGACAGGGAGAGAGGAAACACTATGAAAAATTTTAAATTTGCCATTATGGGAGCGGGAAATATTGCCAACAAGTTCTGTGACGCGGTAAAGCGTATGGAGGACTGCGAGGTGGCGGCGGTTGCGAGTAAATCCATGGATCGTGCGGAGAACTTTGCAGAGAAAAACGGCATTAAAGCCGCCTACGACAGCTATGAAAAAATGCTGGCGGAGGAAAAACCGGATTGTGTCTATATTGCGGTGACGCAGGATGCCCATTTCGCATTATGCATGCTCTGCCTGGATTACAAAACGCCTGTTTTATGTGAGAAAGCGATGTTCCTCAACAGCGCCCAGGCGGAAGAAGTATTTACGAGAGCAGAAAAAGAAAAAGTTTTCGTCATGGAAGCCATGTGGAGCAGATTCCTTCCCGCCGTTAAGATGGCCAAGCAGTGGATGGAGGAGGGGAAAATAGGCACTCCTTCCTTTATTGACACGGCTATCGGGTTCCTGGCGCCTGTTGATAAGGACAACCGCTATTACAGCCCGAAGCTCGGCGGAGGAGCCGCTTATGATATTACGGTTTATGCCTATGAACTCACCACCTTTATGATTGAGCGGCCTGCTGAGGATGTACAGGTGTCTGCCGTATGGAGTGATACCGGTGTGGATATATCCGATCAGGTGACCATCCGTTATCCCGGCCTGCTGGCCTCGCTGCGCACCAGCTTTGCGGCTGCGCTTCATGAGAGAATGGCGATTTACGGCAGCCAGGGGAAAATAGTGATTCCCCATCCCCATTTTGCGGAAGAAGTATTTTTGTACAATAAGGACAATGAACTGTTGATGCATTTCCAGGATACCGTTACGGAGAACGGCTTCCTTTATGAAATCGAAGAAGCGGTAAACTGTATCCGGGACGGAAGGATAGAAAGCCCGGTGGTTCCCCACAGCCTTACTCTGGAGTGTGCAAGGCTGTTTGACCGGATCATGGAAAAGGCTTGACTTTGACATGGATCCTTGTAAAACGTGCCGGTATAGCGTTATAATTTATGATAGAAATAAGAACGCGGCAAAAGCGGCCGCAGATGGGGGTTATTTATGGAAAAAAGCGAAAAAATCCTGCAGATGTGCAGGGAAAACGACATCCGTATGATCGATTTTAAAATGGTGGATCTGGACGGGCGTTTCCGGCATATCACCATACCGGCGGAACGGTTCGGAGAGAGTATTTTTGAATACGGGATCGGCTTTGACGGTTCTAATTACGGGTATGCGCCTATAGAAAAGAGTGATATGGTATTTATCCCTGATCCGGAAAGCGCTGTCATAGATCCCTTTGTGGATATACCCACGCTTTCCATGACCGGCGATGTATGTGTGATCGGGGAACAGGAAAACAAACCGTTTGATCAGTATCCCAGGAATGTGGCCCTGCGGGCTGTGGATTATATGAAGGCCACCGGTACGGCGGATAAGATGCTGATCGGCCCGGAATTTGAATTTTATCTGTTTGATACCGTCAATTATAAGGTGGCTCCCAACGGTTCCTCTTATGAAGTGGATACCAGACAGGCGGAATGGAATACCGGCGATGATGGCGGCTTTAACCTGGGATATCAGGTGAAGCACAAAGGCGGCTATCATATTGCGGCTCCCCAGGATATCTCCTACAATCTTCGCAGCAAAATGTGCATGCTGATGGAAGACTGGGGAATTCGGGTGAAATACCACCATCATGAGGTGGGCGGTCCGGGGCAGCTTGAAATCGAAGTGGAGCTTGGGGATATGGTTGACATGGCGGATAAGACCATGATTACCAAATATATTGTGAAAAATGCGGCTGCAAAGGAAGGCCGGACCGCCACCTTTATGCCCAAACCGATTTACCAGGAAGCGGGAAGCGGTATGCATGTGCACATGCTTCTGTTTAAGGACGGCAAACCGGTTTTCTATGATAAGGACGGCTATTCTTCCTTAAGCCGGACCGCCCACTATTTTATCGGCGGACTGCTGAAGCATGCACCGTCCCTGTGTGCCTGGACAAACCCGTCCACCAATTCCTATAAGCGGCTGGTTCCTGGGTTTGAGGCCCCGGTTACCATTGGCTATGCCACTTCCAACCGGAGCGCGGTCATCCGCATACCGGCATATGCAAAAGCGCCTGAGCAGAAGCGGTTTGAGCTGAGAAGCCCGGATGCCACAGCTAATCCCTATTATGCGTATGCCGCCATTTTGATGGCGGGTCTGGACGGGATTGAAAACCGCATCGATCCCGCTGCCAACGGATGGGGACCATATGATTATAACCTGTATGAGCTTACGCCGGAACAGCAGGCAGAGATACAGTCGCTGCCGAAAACGTTGGAGGAAGCGCTGGACGCCCTGGAAAAGGATCATGCTTATCTCACAAAAAACGGGGTGTTCCCGGAACGGCTGATTCTGCTTTGGCTGGAAAGGAAACGAAAGGAAAGCAGGGCGATCAGCCAGATCCCCCACCCGGCGGAATTTGATGCTTATTATGATTTGTAAAAGGCTTTCCCGGCAAGAAAACGGGGAGTTTCTTATTTTCGTTTCACGCGCACAGCTGCGCAGACAGGAGCAGAAATGGCAGTGATAGCTGGGTTTATGGTTCCCCATCCGCCGCTGATTGTCCCGGAAATCGGAAAAGGGGAAGAAAACGGAATCAGGGAAACAACGGAAGGCTATGAAAAAGCGGCCGCAGAAATTGCGGCCCTGAAACCGGAAACGATAGTCGTGATATCCCCTCATTCGGTGATGTATGCTGACTATTTCCATGTGTCACCGGGAAAAGAAGCGGCGGGGGATTTCCGGCAGTTCCGGGCAGGACAGGTGGCGCTGCAGGCGGAGTATGACGAGACATTTGTCCGCTGCCTTTGCCGGGAAGCGCAGGAAGCCGGTTTCCCGCTGGGCACCCTGGGGGAACGGGAGAAAAGGCTGGATCATGGCGTAATGGTACCCTTGTACTTTGTGAATAAATATCTGCAAGGCTGCCGCCTTGTGCGTATAGGGCTTTCGGGGCTTTCCAAGGCGGAACACTACCGGGCGGGCATGCTGATTGAAAAGGCCGCTGTCCGGCTGGACCGGCGGACGGTGGTAATCGCCAGCGGCGATCTGTCACACCGGCTGAAGGAGGACGGCCCTTATGGATACAGGGAAGAAGGACCGGCTTATGACCGGAAAATTATGAATTCGATGGGAAATGCGGCATTCGGCGAACTGTTGGAATACCCGGAAAGCTTTTGTGAAAAAGCAGGGGAATGCGGACACCGCTCTTTTACCATGATGGCCGGCTGTCTGGACGGAAAAGCCGTAAAAACGGAAAAACTGTCATATCAGGGTCCCTTCGGCGTCGGCTATGGGATCTGTACGTATCATGTGACGGGGGAAGATAAAGGGCGTCGTTTCCTGGAGCAATATACCCGGAAGAACAGTCGGGATATACAGAGCCGGAAGGACAGGGAGGACAGCTATGTGCGTCTGGCGAGAAAATCGCTGGAAACCTTTGTACGGACCGGAAGCGTATATGTGCCTTCCCGGGAAGAAACGGAGGAACTGCCGCGGGAAATGACGGGAAACCGGGCGGGAGTATTTGTGTCTGTCCATAAGGAAGGGATGCTGCGCGGCTGTATCGGAACCATTGCCCCGGTCACCGGCAGTGTCGCGGAGGAAATCCTGCGGAATGCGGTGCGTGCGGGAACGGAGGATCCCCGGTTCCCTCCTGTGGGAGAGGAAGAACTGGAGGCACTGGTTTACAGCGTAGATGTGCTGGGAGTTCCGGAGCCGGTTGCCTCTGCGGCGCAGCTGGATGCCAAAACGTACGGGGTGATTGTGACAAAAGGGAGAAAACGGGGACTGCTGCTGCCGGATCTGGAAGGTGTGGATACCGTGGAAGATCAAATAGCCATTGCCAGGAGAAAGGCGGGGATCGGGGAAGAGGATCCGGTCACGCTGGAACGTTTTGAGGTGATACGCCATGGAGAAAAGGAATGAAACGGGGAAAAGGGAAGCACAGCATTCCAAGGAAGCACAGCATTCCAAGGAAGCACAGCGTTCCAAGGAAGCACAGCGTTCCATGGAAATCATCTGTCCGGTCTGCATGCACCATTGCCGGCTGCAGCCCGGACAGGCAGGACGATGCCGGGCCAGGGCCAATGCTGACGGGGAAAGCCGTTCCCTGAGCTACGCAAGACTGACCTCCCTTGCTCTTGATCCGATTGAAAAGAAACCGCTGGCGATGTATGAACCGGGCAGCCTGATACTCTCGGCCGGCAGCTTTGGATGCAATCTAAACTGTCCGTTCTGTCAGAATTATGAGATTTCCATGTGCAATGAGACATGCGACACTGTTTATCTGACCCCGGAGGAGCTTGCCGGGAAAGCGGCAGAGCTGAAAAAAAAGGGCAATATCGGCGTGGCTTTTACTTATAATGAACCGATGATAGGCTATGAATATGTACGCGATACGGCCAGACTTGTCCGCGGGGAAGGAATGAAAAACGTAGTAGTGACAAACGGGAGTGTGACGCAGGCGATTCTGGAGGAGGTATTGCCCTTTGTGGATGCCATGAACATTGATTTAAAGGGATTTTCGGAAGAATACTACCGGAAGCTGGGCGGCGATCTGGAAACGGTGAAGCAGTTCATCCGCCGGGCCGCCGCTTCCTGCCATGTGGAACTGACCGTTTTGGTGGTCCCTGGTGAAAATGATACGCCGGAGGAGATGAAAAAGCTTGCTTCCTGGACGGCGGAGGTGGATCGGGAAATTCCTCTTCATGTGACCCGCTTTTTTCCCCGGTGGAAGATGACAGACAGGCCTCCCACAAAGGTGCGCACCGTATATGAACTGGCGGAAGCTGCCCGGGAAATACTGCCTCATGTATTTACGGGAAACTGCTGATACGCAGGAGAGGATAGGGAGCGACTGTGAGAGGGCCGGTGTATGTATATCAGGGGCAAACGAATCCGGTATAAGCGAATCCGATACAAACACATCCGCCCCGAATCCGCTTGACAGAATGTTGGGTAAGAATTATAATGACTAAAAACAATAAAACAGTCAAAAAGAGGTGAGTCCCTTGCCGAAATCCTATTCGGAGCAGGAAAGAGAATATATTGACAAGCGCCTCCGGGAAGAGGCGATGAATTGCATGTGCTCTTATGGAATCAGAAAAACTACGGTGGATGAACTGGTCCGGCGGGTGAGGATACCCAAGGGGACCTTTTATCTCTTTTATGAGTCCAAGGAACAGTTGTTGTTCCAGGTGTTGATGCAGTTTCATGAAAATATGGAAAAACAGCTTCTGGAACGTGTGGACAGCCTGGCGGGAAGGCCCTTGGACGTGGAAACGGTAACGGATTTGCTTATGGATTTCTTCCGGAGGGCCGATGAAGCGCCTATTATAAGGCTGATGAATTCCGGGGAACTGGAAATCCTGGCCAGGAAGCTGCCCGGAGAGGAACTGGCGGCTCATTTTATGGAGGATGCCAGGATGGTGGAAGCGGTTATAGGAAAGCTTTTTCCTTCCGGTACCGTGTGCGCTGGGGAACTGGCGGAAACGTTTGGAGGGGCCTTCCGGGCTGCTTTTACAGCGATGATTTACAGCCATGAGGGCGGGCAGGAGGGCACTTACGCTTCCTTGCGCCTGCTGATCCGGGGGCTGGTTCTGCAGCTTTTTGAATAAAAGGCTGAAAGTAACCGTCCAGACAGGCAGGACAGTAAGGGGAGATAGGCACCCGGCGGGAACGGGTGGAGTCCGCGCCGCAGGAAAACGGCTATGGGGCGCGGGCTTGCTATATGGATGGTTCATAGGATGGATCATCTTTTATTTTACCGGTTATTTGACTATAAAAAACATAATGGTCAAATAGTAAAGAAGGAGAATTATGATAGAAGTAAACAGACTTACTTTCAGTTACGGGAAAAAGCCATTCATAAACGATATGAGCTTTTCCGTGGAAAACGGCGAAATCTTCGGATTTCTGGGGCCGTCGGGAGCAGGCAAGACGACGCTGCAGAAAATTATGACGGGGATGATTACCGCCTATCAGGGGAGTGTAAAGGTGGACGGTATGGAATGCAGAAAAAGGACGCCGGCCTTTTATGAAGAAATCGGAGTGGATTTTGAGTTCCCTGCCTTGTATGAAAAACTCACGGCAAAGCAGAACCTTCTTTATTTTGCCTCCCTGTACCGTAAACCCTGCCTGCCGCCGGAGGACAGCCTGGAAAGAGCGGGGCTTGAGAGGGACGCGGATAAAAAGGTTTCCTGCTTTTCCAAAGGTATGCGTTCCCGGCTGGCTTTTCTCAGGGCCTTGCAGCACGATCCCCGTTTTTTGTTTCTGGATGAACCCACCAGCGGGCTGGATCCCTCAAACAGCCGTGTGATGAAGAATATGATTCTGGAAGAAAAGAAAAAAGGGAAAACCATTCTTCTTACCACCCATAACATGCATGACGCCGCCGAACTTTGCGATCGGGTGGCTTTTATTGTAAACGGGGCGGTACGGGCGCTGGACAGCCCCCATAATCTGGTCATGCAGAAAGGAGCGGCCCGCCTTGTGTATACGTATCGCAGGGAAGAGGACGGCAGGGAAGAGAAAAGGGAATGCCCGCTTTCGGAGACTGGAAGTGACCTGTTTCTGCAAAAACTGCTCAGGGAAAACAGACTGACCTCTCTGCACACGAGCGAGCCGGATCTGAATGATATTTTTCTTGAGGTTACGGGGAGGGCGCTGGTATGAGACTGCTTCGTTTGCTTGCCGGGGATATCCGGTTTCAGGCGGTTTATGGCTTCTGGTTTTTATATAGTATTTTAACCCTGCTTTACCTGCTTTTGCTGTCTGTATTGCCCGGGGAATGGAGGGAGGCCGCAGCCGCCGTGCTCATATTTTCCGATCCTGCGGCTATGGGCCTGTTTTTCATGGGAGCCTGCATCCTGCTGGAGAAAAGCCAGCGTGTGCTGCAGGTGATAGCAGTATCACCGGTAACTGTCCGGGAATATATGCTGTCCAAGGCGGCGTCTTTTGCCGGTATTTCCCTTGTTGTGGCGGCCGTTTTGGCGCTCGGTGCGGGCTATGGGCAAGAAAGGCTGCCCCTGGTGCTTGGGGGAACCTTATATGGCTCCCTGTTGTTTTCCCTGCTGGGGATGGCGGCTGCTTCCGGGATTAACAGCATCAACCAATATCTTCTTATTACAGTTCCGATAGAAATGATTCTGTTTATCCCCCTGATTCTCTTTTTACTGGGAAGAGAAGGAATACTGGCTTTTTTTCCCACAGTGATATGTATGAAAATGCTGCTGGGGATCCCGCAGAACGGCGCTGCCGTCTGGCTTGCGGCGGGAACGTCCCTGCTGCTTTGTGCATGGGCGGCCTGGCTTTGTATGGAGAAAATGTGGAAACGGTTGGGAGGAGTGAAATTATGAGGGCACAGAAAGCCGCTTTTTTACAGATGCTCAAAAGTATTGGGAGAGATGGGATGCTGCTTTGCGCCTGCCTTCTACCGATATTGTGCGGAATCCTTTTTAAAGGGGGTGTGCCGCTTCTGGAAGAAATGCTTTGCGGATATTTTAATAAGAAGGTAGTGCTTGTTCCTTATTACAGGCTGATTGATATCGGATATTCCCTGCTGGCCCCGGCAATGTTCTGCTTCGTATCTGCAATGGTGGTGCTGGAGGAGCGGGACGAAGGGCTTGCTTCCTATTCTGCGATAACACCTCTTGGAAAAAAAGGGTATCTGCTATCCAGGCTGGGAATTCCCGCCGTATGCGCTACAGTGCTTACCGGCCTTTTGCTCCTTCCGTTTTCTGTAAGCAGGCTGCAGATAGGGATAATTGCAGGCCTGGCGGTATCCGGCGGAGGCTTCGGCCTGGTATATGCGCTGTTGATTATCCGGTTTTCCGAAAACAGGCTGGAGGGGATGGCGGCGGCAAAACTGGCCTCCCTGACCATGCTGCCGGCTTTTTGTCCCTTTTTTATCCGGGGAGGGGCGGAATATTTCCTGTGGCTGTTCCCCGCATGGTGGGGCGGTGCGGCGGTGGCCCGGAACCAGCCGCTGCTGGGTGCGGCCGGTGTCTTATGCGGGCTGGCCTGGATCTGGGGTCTGGGAAAAAAGAGAGATAAGGCCGGCGGAAGCTTTTCTTCCCTGTAAAGAAGGAGTATACTGGAAGGGAAGAAATTGACAGATCGCATAGCTGCGTTGCAGCAAAAACGGAGGGACAGCGTATGGGAGAACTCAGCAAGCTTCCGAATATTGGAAAAACTGTGGAAGAACAGTTAAACCAGGTGGGGATTTATACCAGCCGGCAGCTGGCCGGCCTGGGAAGCAGGCGGGCCTGGCTGATGATACAGAATATTGATGAATCCGCATGTATCCACAGGCTTCTGGCTTTGGAAGGGGCCATCCGGAATGTGAAAAAAACGGAACTGCCGGAGGATGTGAAAAAAGAATTGAAAGAATTTTATCAGGAACATAAGCTGCCGCTTCCATAACTTTCCACGATCAGAATGCTGTTTTTTATATTATTATAGGTTTGTAACATAAATGTAATAAATTTGTAATAATTGTAAAGGAGACAGCAATGAAAAAACTTACATTACTTACAGCAGGAGCAATTACCGTATCCGCATTGGGAATGGCGGCCGGCATCGGGCCGAATACAGTTCTTACCGCTGAAGCTGCCGGAAGCAGCCAGGGGAATTATAAAAATGTAGTGGTGGTCAATGGGAACTCCATTGGTGAAATAAAAGATAAGCTGGAAAATATGGGGAACTCTTTTGGGTCCATTCAGTGGGGAGACTGTCCGGTAGTAATACCTCCCTGCGATACCCTGCCGGATGACAACCAGGGAGGCGGAAAGCCTGACACCGGCCTGCCTGATACGGACAAACCGGATACAGACAAGCCCGGCACAGACAAACCGGATACGGATAATCCCGGTACAGACAAGCCTGACACGGACAAACCGGATACGGATAAGCCGGATGCAGACAAACCTGGCCAGAAGCCGGATGAGAATAATCCGGATCAGAACAATCCGGGCGGTTCGGAAGAGAATAAACCGGGAGACAATGACAGTCAGCTTTCCTTTGCGGCCCAGGTAGCAAAGCTGGTGAATGAGGAGCGTGCCAAAGTTGGACTTTCCGCCCTTCAGGTAAACCAGAACGTTCAGGCCGCAGCCCAGGTCAGAGCGGTGGAAATCAAGACCTCCTTTGCCCATACAAGACCGGACGGAAGCAATTTCAGCACCGCGTTAAAGGAGCAGGGCGTCAGCTATAATGGTTCCGGAGAAAATATAGCATGGGGACAGAAAACGCCGGAGCAGGTTATGGAAAGCTGGATGAACAGCGCCGGGCACAGGGCCAATATCTTAAATGAAAAGTTCACATCCATTGGAGTGGGCTATTACCAGGATGGGAACGGCGTGAATTATTGGACACAGCTCTTTACCTATTAAAAGAATTTGGCGGTTGCGCTCCGCGAGCTATGCCTATATTCATAACAACGGATGCCATGCTCCGCGGGCCATCCTTAAGTTTAAGAAGAATCAGCCTCAGAGGTATCTGAGGCTGATTCTTTCTGTATAGAGGAAACGTAACAGTTCAGACTTGTCTGAACTGTTATAAGGATACAGAAAACGTTGCAGTACGGTATGGCAGCAGGTTTGTGCCTCAGAGAATGGGCCTGCGGCTGCGGCCGATCTCATCTCCCAGGGGGAGATCTTCATACCCCGGACGTGAATAGGTCTGTCCCGGCGCAGAGGTGCTTGGGCAGGAAACAGGACGGAAAGAAAAATAAGCATGGAGGAAGCACAGGATTCCGCCCAGAAGCAGTACAAGAAAGAAAAAACAAATGGCTATGCCGAGCGCAAACAGCACTCCGTTAAAGACAGGGCTTAAGGATGTAAGAAATGCGGCCAGAATCAGGCAGGTGCCGCCGGTGGTGGCAAGATTGCCGCAGCAGGAATAAGCCTCCCTCAGCCGCGGTTCGTTTTTAGCAGACAGTGAGCCTATCAGCAGGGAAACAAGCATAGCACCGGCGAACAGGATAAGCAGGATGAAAAACGGGGATGAAGTATCCAGTGACAGCAGACCATTTGCAAACAGCGTAAAAATGGTAAAAGCCAGCAGCATACCGATAACAATGGTGATGATGCAGAACTTAGTGGCATTTTTCATAGGTATCCCTCCTTTCGTTAGAGATATATTGACGGGAAATGAAAGCTCCTAAGATTATGATATGCCGGAGACGAAAAGGTGTGGCTTGTGGATGTGGGAATAACTCAAACTTTACAGATAGCGGGGAGGATAGAAAACGACGCCAAAAAAAGGGGAAAAAGGAAAAATTTTACAAAAGGCATGTTTTGCAATGAAAAGTAACGGTTTTTGTAACATGCGGAATAGTAAAATTAATTCAATGGTTCAATCCCGGATAATGGAAAAGGGAAATGAGGAAGGAGTAGTTCATGAGACATTCTAATAGGAGCGGACGGGGAAAGAAAGTACTGGCGGCATTTTTAGTGGCGGCAATGATAACCGGAAATACATTGACCGTTTTGGCTGAGGATGTAAGCGGTAATACTGTAGAAACCGTTGAAGAAAAGACGGAAGAGACAAGCGGAGAAAACACAAGCGGGGAAAACACAGACAAAGAGAATACAGATAAAGAGAATGCCGGGGAGGCTTCGGAAGAGGAAAGCCACACCCGTGAGAGCGAGGAAGGATCCACAGAGAGTAAAGAGGGAGAGACGGAAGCTGTCTCTGAAACAGAGTCCACGGACGAAACACAGACAGAGTCCGGTCTGGAGCAGGATACAGAAACAGAGGATCCTGAGACGGAGGTCGAAACAGAGACCGAAACAGGAACGGGCAGTGTCTCCGGTAACAGTGTTTCCGGCAACGATATTACGGAAGAAGCAGGTTTTGCATTAACATATACATATGATGAAAAGGCTGTTTCTGTAGAAGGCCCGGTACGTGTGGAAAAAGAGGAAACCTTTTCCTTCCGGGTAACCGTAAAGGAAGGCTATACCCTGCTTGAGGTGACCTGCGGCGGGGAAGTGCTGTCAGCAGAGGAACCGGAAGCTGAAGAACCATATATTTTTCCTTATACCTGTGATATGGTTACAGAGGATACGGAAATTGTAATAAGGACGGAAAAACAAGCCGGGGAAGAGCAGATTTTTGAGAAAAAGGATGTTGCTGTGGGAAACGGCAGGGCAACAATTACCATAAAAGCAGCGGCGGATGATGAAAACCTGAAGGGCGCTGAGCTGGTGGCTGATAAGGAAGCTGCGGATACCGGTCTGCTGGAAGAATATGCACAGAAAAATGGAATGACATATCTGAGCCATATGGATTTCGGCCTTCATTTTGAAAAGAAAGGGGAGGACGGGACGGCAGAAGTGGTACAGCCCTCCAAGCAGGTAAAGGTTATCATTACATTTACGGAAGCGCCCGCCTTTGACGGCGGCGTACAGAAGGCAGAGCTGCTTCATGTATCCGCCGGAGACGGAAAGCAGGAAAAGGTGGAAAAAGCGGCGGATCTTTATGAAATGCCGAAGGCAGAATACAGGAGTGCAAGGAGCGCGGAAACAAACGCAGTGCAGAAAGAAATATCCTTTGAAACCGATAGTTTCAGCCCGTTCCCGATTGTCCTTCTTTCCTCCGGGAATATCTATACCCCTCTTTCCTGGGCAAATAAAGGGACCTACAGCTATACCTCCGGTAACAGTAAGTGGAAGGCTAATCCGGTAGATATTACAGAATCCACTACAGACGGGATTCTTGTTGATGTATCGCATGTATCAGATGAAGGCTATATAAAATATACGATACCGGATGGTTTTAATAAAAAAGAGATCAATATAAATGCAATTAATGACTTAAATACACTTCTTAACGGGACATATATGCCAGGATGCAAGGTGAACTTCAAGATCAAGTTGGTAAATAATTCCGGTACAGATTATTCTTATGTAAATAATTCATTTTATATTGCATCTGAAAGTTTGGCCGCACAATATGAAGAAACGGATGAAAAATATAGCTATACCTGGAATTATGCTACATCAAAACCGGATATTGTAATAGGATGGGTAGACGGGGCAATAGGGTTTGACGGTTCTCCATTACTTGTACTCAGTAATACGGCTTGGTCGCCAAACCGTACGTCTAATAAAGCTCTCCTTTTTCTTTTGAGTGAATATGCAGAAGAAAGGGACCTGGAAAAGTTTAATGATAAAGGTGCACCTCTTAAAGATTTACCGTATAGTGTGGCTAATAGTAGGTATTTGACGGATGGTTATTTAGATGGGGTGCTGAAGAGAGCAGGATATGAAGGGATAAAAGAATTAAACCATTACTATTTAGATTATTATAACCGGCACTATGGTACAAATGCGGCGTCTCTTGAGGAACTTCCTTTAGAAGCATTGGTATCAGGCTCTAATAAGGCGGGGATTTTTGGTGGGAACCGCTTCAAAATGCGGGAGACAAATCCGGAGGTTGCGGAATGCGGCTATAATTTCTTCTATAATTATTGTCTTAGTTTGCTTCCGGATGGAGTTTCTCAAGCAGAGAGCAGAAATTATTCGATTGGTAATTGGATGCGTGGGGAAACCGGATATGAAGAGACGGTCAGGGCGTCATTTGCTGGTTTTAACAACGGTACGGAAGTGGAACTGCTTGGTCTGAATATGATGATAGATGGGCCATATACAGCTAATGTGTATATGGATATGAATTTTGGCTGGTCGCTCGGCTTAAAATTAACCAGTAATGAACAGACGACCCCTCCCACACCGCCTACCCCTCCCACTCCGGAGGAACCTACACCCGGTAATCCGACACCGACACCGGATACACCTGCCCCCGTGGCAACGACCGCAGTGCTGGGGATAAGCGCAGCGCCTGATGTAGCGGTGCTGGGAGAGGCATTTCCCCCTCAGTCAGGGGTGCTTGGGGAAAGCAAAGGCCCCGGAACCGGGGACAGTTCGCCTGTCATCGCCTGGAGTCTGGCCGCCCTGGGAGCGGCTGTCTGTCTGGCCGGCTTTGCCGTAAAGAAAAAGAAGAAAAAGCAGAAATAAAATAAATAAGCAGAAAAGAAAGCCGTCTCGGTAAGAGGCGGCTTTCTGTTACATATGGAGGAATCCGGGAGAGGGAACGTTGTTAAATCCGTAAATTTACATCTTCAAACACTTTGCCGGCATTGCTTCCGAGAGATGGCAGCACACCCCGGTCCTGCAGGGGGGAATGCCCCAGTATTTTGGTATAAGCCCGGTAAAAGGAAGAGTAATCCCCGAAGCCTGCTTCTGCCGCAGCCTGCTGTGCGCTGCTTCCCTCAATCAGAAGCTGCTGGGCCAGGGTCACCCTTTTATGAAGAAGATAATCAAATACCGTGGTTCCGGTAGCCTTCCGGAAAACCTTATTCATATGATGCTTGCTGAGAAAAAATCGTTCCGAAAGCTGATCCAGTGTGATTGTTTCCTTCAGATGCCGGTTCAGGTACAGCAGGATACCGGTGATGGGATCCGGGGATGGCGGCCGCAGACCGGTTCCCGTAGCATCGGACATGGAAACGATGCGCGCAAGCAATGCCTCCACACATACCGGCAGCAGCTGTTCCTGCAGGGCGGTATCCTTCAGGGCACAGTCCTCCAGCGCGTCAAAATAAGCGGGTATTCCAAATTGCTCCACCTGTTCATAATAAATTTTTTTCCCTGTCTGTTTTTCGAATGCCGGAAAGGCGGACAGAAGGAAAACACGCCGTTCCACGGACAGGATATCCGGATGGAAATGAATGGAAAAACGTTTGTAAGGCCTGCTGCCATTGATTTTTACCCCATGGAATACATTGGGGGACAAAAGCAGGAGGCTGTTGGGAGTAGGCTTATATTGCATGCCTTCCACGAGATAATCCACATCCCCGTCCAGAAAAAAATAAACCTCATAAAAATTATGGCAGTGCAGGGCGTATTCCTCCGTGGGGGTTTCACTTTCGTTATAGCCGAAGCGCACCTGCTCCTTATTGACATAGGCTTGTCTGTTCATGATGTCCGGTACTCCTTGCCGATTTCTTTTGTATTCCTTTCCCTCACAGAAACAGCATAGCTCAGCACCGCTATATTTGCAATAAGAAAGTACTTCTGTGCAATGGCTTTTTTTCCCTGCTCCGGCTATAGTAATGGAAGCGTAGCATTCCATGGAAGCAGGGCTATCTGCTTTCAGGGCGGAAAAAGCCTAAATCAGTATCATAAAACCGAAAAGAGAGGGATAAAAGACATGAGGACAGGAGCGCAGGCTTATACGGTAAGGGCCTATACCCAGAATGAGAAGGATTTTTCCTTTACCATGAAGAAAATTGCAGATATGGGCTATCAAACAGTGCAGATTTCCGCAATAGGGAAGGATATCAGGCCGGAACGGGTCAGGGAGATCTGTGATGAGGCAGGGCTGGAGATTGTCCTGACACACAGTGATGCCAACCGCATCCTTTACGATACGGAAAACCTGATCCGGGAGCACGATATCCTGGGCTGCAAGTACATAGGCCTAGGCGCCATGCCGGACAAATACCGCACCAAGGAGTGGATCACCCACTTTATGGACGACTACCGGGAGCCTGCAAAGAAAATAGCGGCTGCAGGAAAGCTTCTCATGTATCATAACCATAATTTTGAATTCCAGAAGCTGCCGGGCTGCCCGGAAAATGGGGCGGACAGGCCGAAACGGATCATGGAATTTTTGATGGAAGGGTTTGGCGCCGAAGAAATGGGCTTTACGCTGGATACCTATTGGGTTGCTGCCGCTGGCTGTGATGTGTGCCAGTGGATCACGCTGCTGAAAGACAGGATCCCCTGTGTCCATCTGAAGGATATGTCGGTGGAAGGTTTCAGCCAGCTGATGGCGCCGGTAATGGAAGGAAATCTGAATTTCCCCGCCATACTGAAGGCACTGGAAAATACAAGCTGCCAATATATCCTGGTGGAGCAGGATACCTGCCAGGGAAGCCCATTTGACTGTCTGAAAACAAGCTACGATAACCTGGCGGCAGCGGGCTACCGGTAAAAAGGGGCCATCCGCAGGAAAGCAGCGGAAATAAAGGAGATTAGGAGCTTTTTATGGAAAAGGTGAGATTAGGAATTATAGGAATCGGTAATATGGGAAGCGGCCACTGCGGCACGATTCTGGAAGGAAAGGTGCCGGATATGGAGCTTGCGGCCGTGGCGGATCTGCGGGAAAGCAGAAGAGACTGGGCCAGGGAAAACCTTCCTGAACGCGTGCGTATATTTGAAAATGGAGATGAACTGATAGCTTCCGGCTGCTGTGATGCGGTTCTGGTGGCTACGCCCCATTATGATCATCCCAGGCTTGTTATGGAAGCCTTTGCCCACGGGCTTCATGCCCTCTGTGAGAAGCCTGCCGGGGTTTATACCAGACAGGTCAGGGAAATGAATGAAGCGGCATCCCGGTCGGATAAGGTGTTCGCCATGATGTTCAACCAACGTACCAACCACGTATACCGTAAAATGTATGATATTGTACATAGCGGTGAATATGGCAAAATAAAGAGAGTCAACTGGATCGTAACCGACTGGTACCGGACCCAGGCATATTATAACTCAGGCGGCTGGCGTGCTACCTGGGCAGGGGAAGGCGGCGGGGTGCTGCTCAACCAGTGCCCGCACAACCTGGATCTTTTACAGTGGATTTGCGGAATGCCTTCCAGGGTGCAGGCTTTCTGCCATATCGGAAAGTGGCATGACGTGGAAATTGAAGATGATGTTACAGCATATCTGGAGTTCCCCGGCGGAGCGACCGGCGTATTTGTGACAACCACGGGAGATGCGCCCGGCACCAACCGTTTTGAAGTGACACTGGAAAGAGGCAGGCTGGTATGTGAAGAGGAAAAGCTTACCTTCTATGAACTGGATGTGAACGAAAGAGAGTACTGCTTTACCGCGACGGAAGGTTTCGCAAAACCCTCCGGCCATTACACAGAGCTTGCTACCGACGGGGAAAATCCGCAGCATGCGGGAGTCCTCCGGGCTTTTGCCGCCAATATATTAAGAGGGGAGCCTCTTGTGGCGAGAGGGGAAGAAGGTATAAACGGGCTCACCCTGTCCAATGCCATGCATTTGTCCAGCTGGCTCGGAAAGATGGTGGAAATTCCTTTTGATGAAGATCTGTTCCTGGAAAAACTGAACGAGCTGCGCGCCAATTCCCGGATAAAGGATAACGTGCAGGAGGTAACCTTCAGTACGGCAGGAAGTTACGGTTCAAAAGTAAAGTAAATTCCATGCCCGGTCCGCCGGGCAACGCCATGAATGAAAGCAGCCGGGCCGAATGGCCATCAATACTGTGGAAGCCGGGCTTCCGCAGTCAAAGCCTGAAATCAAGGGCAGGAGGGGCATCGTATGAAAGCAGCGATTGTTGGATGCGGCAGCATAGCATCCGTACATGCCGCAAGCATAAGCCAGCTGACGGGCAGCGAACTGGTAGCATTTGCGGATAATAAAAAGAATAGGGCGGCGGATTTTGCCGCCCGCTATGGAGGGAAGGCATACGGCAGCCTGGAGGATATGCTGGAACAGGAAAAACCGGATGTCCTGCATATCTGTACGCCGCATTATCTTCATGTGCCGATGGCGGTTTACGGACTTTCTCACGGAGTCCATGTCTTTATGGAGAAGCCTCCCGTTATTTCCCGGCAGCAGCTGGGAGAGCTGGAACAGGCCTCTGCACAGTCGGACAAAAAGCTGGGTTTTTGTTTCCAGAACCGTTATAATCCAAGCGTCATAGAGGTGAAGGAACTGCTTGCCTCCGGAAAAGCCGGAAAAATACGGGGGGCAAGAGGAATCGTTACCTGGAGCCGGGGAAAAGAATATTATACCGAAAGCGGCTGGCGGGGGAGTCTTGCCACCGAGGGCGGCGGGGCGCTGATCAACCAGTCCGTACATACCATGGATTTGCTGGCTTATTTTCTGGGAACGCCGCTGTGGGTGGAAGCCGGGATACAGAACCATCATCTGAAGGGGATTATTGAGGTGGAGGATACGATGGAGGCTTATATCCGCTTTGCGGACAGTTCCGCGTGCTTCTATGCCACCACGGCTTATTGCGATGATGTGCCGCCTCTGATAGAAATTGCCTGCGAAGACAGGACAATCCGTATAGAAGACCTGGAGGTGACCTATTATTTCATGGACGGACATGTGGAAAAGCCCGTTGTGGGTAAAAAAGGAGACGGGCATTCCACGGAATGCTTGGGAAAGAGCTACTGGGGCTGCGGCCATAAGGACTGTATCGCCGATTTTTACCGGTGTATCAGGGAAGGACAGCGGTTTCCACAGGATCTGGATGGAATGAAGGAAACCATCCTTCTCATGCTGGGAGCCTATGAATCGGCAAGAGGTGCAGGTGTGGTGGAGATCGTCAGATAAGCGACGGAGTAAAGGAAGGATTGGGATTGGATATGGAAAGGAAGATTTTAACGAATTGTCCTGTCAGCTGTTTTGCGGACGAGATTGATCCGTCAGTGGATAAACAGACGGCCCTGCTTAAGGAGCTTGGGATCGGCTGGATTGAATTCCGCAGCGGTGACGGCAAAGGGGTGGCGGATTATACGGAAAAAGAAGCGGAAGCATTGATGCGCCGGCTGTCTGCGGATGGCATCCGTATATCCGCAGTGGGTTCCCCGATAGGGAAAATAGATATTACGGCGGATTTTGCGCCTCACTTTGAAATCTACCGGCACGTTGTGGAACTGGCAGGTATTTGGGATACCTCATTTATCCGTATGTTCAGTTTTTTTATCCCCCAGGGACAGGAGCCGGGCAGCTTCCGGGATGAGGTAATGCGCAGGATGGACCGCATGGTGGAATATGCGGCCCGAAGAAATGTGGTACTCCTTCACGAGAATGAAAAGGATATATACGGGGATACGGCGGAAAGATGTCTGGAACTGATGAAGGCTTTTTACGGTGAACATTTCCGCTGTACCTTTGACTTCGCTAACTTTGTACAGTGCGGGCAAAATACGCTGGAAGCTTATGACATGCTGCGCCCTTATATTTCCTATATCCATATTAAGGACGCCCTCTGGGAAAGCGGGGATGTGGTTCCGGCAGGAGAAGGGGATGGAAATGTGGCGGAAATCCTTTCGAGGCTGGATCGAGAAGGATATGCCGGCTTCCTGAGTTTGGAGCCGCATCTGGCTGATTTTGCAGGACTGAAGGCTCTGGAAAAGGAAGCAAAGGAAAGAGGACGTACAGACGGAGAGTCGGCATTCTGTACCGCTTATCAGGCTCTTACCAAGCTTTTGGGCTGAGACGGCTTCTGATAATGACAGGGATATGACAGGGAAAGGCATCTGCGCCTATGGTAGGTAAACCATAGGCGTTTTTTTCGGGTTATAGCCGCTCCTTTCGATTATCTGTGTCGGTAGTTGTCCCGGACGGAAGGAAGGAGGGAATTATGTTACTGTTCACTCAGTACTGTGCATTTACTGCACAGTACGTGAGAAAGTGATTCAAGAGTGCATAAATCTCATCGCCGCAGGCGATTTTAAATGGATTTATGCAGGTTGCTGGTCACGGAGTGAACAGTAACGGAAATATAACCTGAAAGGGAACGTGTTCAGAAATAGATTGACATCAGAGAATGGAGACTCTATAATATAAATGAACATGTTCACTTAAGGCGATCGCGGAAAGAAAGGATGCCAATATGCGAAGGAAGGATGATACCCTGCGGGATACTTTGCTTGCGTATGCGCGTGAGCTTGCGGATACAGACGGGCCGGAAGCGGTCAATATCCGTTCTATCGCCGGGAAAGCCGGGGTAGCGACAGGTACCGTATACAATTACTTCGCGGGCAAGGACGAAATCCTGCTTGCACTTACGGAAGAATACTGGAAAAATACGCTTTTGGAGATGAAGGAGAAGATAAAGGCAGATAACTTCTGCAAACAGATGGAAGAAATCTATTCCTTTCTGCGCAAGCGTATCGACAGTTCGGCCGGGATGCTCATGCATAGTCTGGGAAACGTAGAAGATGCCGGGCTAATGAGGATGGAATCCATGAAAGCCGTGTTGGAGAAGGGGATTGTCCAAAGACTGGAAGCGGATGATAAGGTGCGTGCGGATATCTGGAATGAAGCCTTTACCAAAGAACGATATGCACGCTTCATCATGATGAATATGATATTGCTTCTGAAGGCGGATATGCAGGATTTTTTATTTTTTCTGGAAATCGTTAAAAAAACCATCTATGAATAAGGAGATTTATTATGGCACAGGCAATTGCAGAGACCGTTTTTGATTGTCTTTATCTAAGCTTTGCTCTGATAGCAGGGCTTACCATGCTGATTAAGGGAAAAGGGCCGTTGGTGAAAAAGGCGGGCCTGATGTCCGCACTGCTCGGAGCTGGGGACGCGTTCCACCTCATTCCCCGTTCCTATGCGCTATGGACTACCGGGCTGGAAGCGAATGCGGCGGCACTTGGTGTGGGGAAACTCATCACCTCGATTACTATGACTGTCTTTTACTTGATTCTGTACTATATCTGGCGGGAACGTTATCAGATAGAGGGCAGAAAAGGGCTTACCGGCACGATGTGGGCGCTTTCTCTTCTCCGGGCCGCCCTTTGCCTCCTTCCCCAGAACCGGTGGCTGGAATACCGCCAGCCTTTGCTATTTGGTATCTTACGTAACATCCCTTTTGCTGTTATGGGCGTTATTATCATTGTTATTTTTGCCAGGGAAGCCGGGAAAGGGAAGGATCCGGTATTCCGTTTTATGCCGCTGGCCGTGGCGCTTTCTTTTGGTTTTTATCTGCCAGTGGTCCTTTTTTCCGGCGTGGCGCCGGCTGTAGGGATGCTGATGATTCCTAAAACATTAGCGTATGTGTGGATTGTATTTATGGGCTGGCAGCTTTACCGGCAGGAAAAAAAATAAGCTATCCAAACTTCACAGGTGCCAAATGGCCCTCCGTCCGCTGCCAGAGGGCCATTTGGCACCTGCGAAGTTGGATAAGCTATACGAAAGAAGGGGCGGATATGAGTAAAAAATATGCGGATACGGCACTTATTTATGCACTTACTGCATTGGTTTCCGGTGTGTTTTACCGGGAGTTCACTAAATTCAACGGTTTTACAGGCAGGACGAACCTGGCTTTTATGCATACCCATTATTTCCTTTTGGGGATGTTTTTCTTCCTGGCCCTCCTGCTGCTGGAGAAAAATTTCCTGTTTTCGGATGGAAAACGGACGAAAAGGGCGCTGCTTTTATACCATGTCGGATTGAATATTACCGGTGCAGGCTTTCTTTTAAGAGGGCTGACACAGGTATGGGGCATGGCATTAAGCAGGGGAATGGATGCTTCCATAGCAGGGATAGCAGGAATTGGACACATTCTTCTTGGTATCGGGCTGGTACTTCTTTTGCTGCAAATCAGGAAGAAGGCAGCATAATCAGGCGGCTGAAAGGTTTGCGGCAAAGCTGATTCTGGGAAAGATAAGATATAAATCCTGGAATTGTGTTAGTTTTTCATATTTTTATGCAAGAAATCCCTTCGTTTCCATGCTATTCTTTAAAAAGCAGGAAATGGAGGGATTTTACGATGGTTAGAAAATGGTGGCATGACAAAGTGGCATATCAGATTTACCCCAAGAGCTTTCTGGATACGGACGGTGACGGCATCGGGGATCTGCGCGGCGTGATCCGCAAGCTGGATTATCTGAAAGGGCTGGGAGTGGACATTATATGGCTTTCCCCTGTGTACCGGTCCCCTTTTGTGGATCAGGGCTATGATATATCGGATTATTATGCAATTGCGCCGGAATTCGGTACAATGGAGGATTTCGATGAACTGCTGGCGGAAGCGAAAAAAAGGGACATGTATCTTATTATGGACCTGGTGATTAACCATTGCTCCGACCAGCATGAATGGTTCCGCAGGGCGTTGGCGGATCCGGATGGCGAATATGCGGATTATTTCTATTTTCGAAAGGGAAAGGACGGGAAGGCTCCCAGCAATTACCGTTCCTATTTTGGAGGGAGTACCTGGGAGCCGGTGCCGGGAACGGATCAATATTATCTGCATATGTTCGCAAAGGAACAGCCGGATTTGAACTGGAATAACCCCAGGCTTAAGAAAGAACTTTTTGATATGGTGAACTGGTGGCTGGAAAAAGGAGTTGCCGGCTTCCGGATAGATGCGATAATCAATATTAAAAAAGACACGGCATTTCCGGATTATCCCGCGGACGGCACAGACGGCCTTGTGAGCTGCACCAGGATGGTGGAAGAGGTTGACGGCGTCGGGGAGCTTCTGGAAGAACTGAAAAAGGAAACCTTTGAAAAATACGGGGCCTTCACGGTTGCGGAAGTATTTAATATGAAGGAAGACGAACTGCGGGAATTTATCGGGGATAACGGCCATTTTTCCACGATGTTCGATTTCTCGGCAGCCGTGCTTTCCGGCGGGGAAAAAGGCTGGCATACAGCCGGAGAGATATCCTTTGAGGAATGGCGGTCGGCCCTCTTTGCATCGCAGATGGAAGGGCAGAAGGTCGGTTTTAAGGCCAATATTATAGAAAACCATGACGAACCCAGAGGGGCGTCCCGCTATCTGCCGGATCATGCCCGGAATACGCGGGGGATCCAGATGCTGGGGACCACCAGCGTGCTGCTTCGGGGAATTCCCTTCCTTTATCAGGGACAGGAGCTGGGAATGACAAACTGTCTGTTCGACAGCATAGAAGAATATGATGATATCAGTACGAAGGATCAGTATAAGGTGGCGCTGGAGGCGGGGCTTACGGAAGCGGATGCCCTGAAGGCGGTAGCGCGCTTCAGCAGGGACAACAGCCGGACCCCCATGCAGTGGAGCGATGAAGAAAACGCAGGCTTTACCTGCGGTAAGCCATGGCTGAAGGTGAATCCCAACTATACGCAGGTCAACGCCGCCAGGGAAGAGAAAGACAAGGATTCGGTGCTTCATTATTACAGACAGCTGCTTGCTTTACGCAAATCGGATGCTTACAGAGAGACCTTTACGTACGGCGAATTCCGTCCGGCTTTTGAGGAGGAGAAAGATATCTTTGCTTTTTACCGTATTACGCCGGAGCAGAAAATTCTGGTTGCGGCTAATTATGGAACCGTTGAGCGGAAATTGGTGCTGCCTTCCGGGATAAAGAAGCAGTTGTTATGCAACAATGGCAGGATAAATGCGGCGGGCAGCAGGATAGGTCTGGGCAGCTGTGATGCTATTGTTTTGGAACTGGATTGTTAGTTACTGTTCCCTCCGTGACCAATAACGATTGATAACCGCTTGTCAAACTGCTCCCTTCCTTTTCGTTGACACCGTCCTGTCCGGGAAGTAAACTGGAAAAAGGAATGGAATATTTTTCCGGAGAGGAGCCGCAATGAAATTTATTCGATATGAAAAGGCCGGAAAGGCCGAAATAGGCATTTTCAATAAGGAAGAAAATGGGATCCTGCCCTTGTCCCGGATTTTTCCGGGTTTTGGGATCTCTATCATGCAGCAGGTAATAGAAGGCGTGGGAGAGAACGAAGAGCATCAGCTGCGGCAGGCATATTGCGGGGAGACGGACTGCCCTGTACTCCCTGTGGGAGAGGTGAAGCTGCTGGCGCCGATAGAAAGGCCCGTCCATGATATTCTTTGTGTGGGAGTGAACTATCAGGATCACAGGGAAGAAGCAGCGGAGGCCCTGTCTGCTTTCCAGGCAGGTCCGGAAACCGTTTATTTTACCAAACGCGCGATCCGTATTCTGGGAAGCGGGGAGGCCATAAAAGCGAGGCCGGATTTGGACGAGCAGCTGGATTATGAGGTGGAGCTGGCTGTGATTATCGGAAAGGAAGGAAAGGATATACCCGCCGATAAGGCGGAGGAATATATTTTCGGCTACTCTGTCTTTAACGATATCTCCTCCAGAAGGATTCAGAACCGCCACGGACAGTGGTTCAAGGGCAAAAGCCTGGATACTTATACCGCAATGGGCCCGGTGGTTCTGCATAAGTCCGCCCTGCCTTTTCCCGTGGAGGCAGATGTGAAAAGCTTTGTGAACGGGGAAAAACGGCAGGATTCCAATACCCGGTTTTTCCTTGCGGATATTCCCCAAATAATCGAAGATTTGTCAAAGGGCATGACTTTGGAACCGGGGGATATCATCGCCACAGGAACGCCTGCGGGGGTGGGAATGGGAAGCAATCCGCCCCGCTTTATGAAAAAAGGGGACGAGGTGGTCTGCGAGATACCGCAGATAGGAAGGCTTGTTAACCGGGTGGAGTGAAAAACAGGGACACAGGCATCCGAAAGGAAGGTGCGATATCGCATGCAGCAGGGAGAGCGGGCATTACCAGAAAAATGCCTGCTCCCCCTGTTTCATTTCATCCAGGTGCCCGTAAGCTTTCCTGTATTTGCCGGGAGTGATGCCGGTCAGCCGTTTGAATACCTTGGTAAAATAAAATTTATCCTGAAAGCCGGTGCCGGAGGCGATTTGTTCCAGCGGACTGTCCGTGTGGGCGAGCAGGTGTTTGGCATTGCGGATCCGGATGCCGGTCAGGTATTCCCGCACGGTGAAGCCGGTCTGTTCCCGGAAAAGCCGACCGAAATATTTAGGGGAAAGGCCGGAGTGGGCGGCTAAAAGGGGGAGGGAAATATCCTCCGTATAGTATTCCTGGATATAATTGACGGCCTCACTGATGGTTTTCTGATGGAACAGCCCGCAGGAATCCCTGGACGGTGAGGTGAGGCCGCAGACTTCGGCGGCCAGCTGGAGGAAAAGGGCGCGTTCCCGCAGCCTTGCGCCGATGCCCAGCTGGGAATAGCTTTGGTACAGTTCTTTAAAGAGGGGGGCTGTGGTATCGTAATCCAGCCCGGTGATCAGGGGAGGAAACAGGGCGGGATCCACTTCCGGGTTCGGCCGCTCCAGCAGCCGTTCTTCCTTTATGGGAGGAAGTGTATTTTGGGACAGGTTATTTGTCTCAAAGGTTTTCCCGGACAGGGGATCGGGTGCTTCTGCGTGGGCAGGCAGGTTTTCCTTGTGCAGATATACCTGCTCCGCGCGGAAATCATACCGGGCTTCCGGGGAAATCCAGTCGAAGTGGACGCAGTGTACCCGGAAGGTTTTCCCTTCCGGTACAATCATTGTGTTGTGAAGGCGGGGGCATATATAGAACAGCTCCCCTTTTTTAACCGTGTAGGTTTCCCCTGCGTATAGAAAACATGCCTCCCCGCTGAGGCAGTAAATAAATTCATGATCATAAATGATACGTTCCGGGAGAAGCGTACCTCCGTCGAAAATCTTATAATTCACATATCTAACATAAGGGGCGATCCGGTCCAGGGCGATTATATTTTTGGTTTCCTTTTCTGTTCCCATAGCTGTCCTTGTCCTTTCAGGAGAAAATAATGGCTTTTATTTTTTATGTAATTTAGTGTTCCAAATTACAATTTTGTTCCTTCTTCCCATTTACTTTTTCTGTATATTTCCTATGATAATCTTACAGAATCTGAAAGCAGAATGCAATGTGAAATTGCCGCTTTATGGGAAGAAAAGGAGAAGGGAAGGAAAGAAATGTATCAGAAAAGCAAAGAAAAAAGCCTGAGCAGGGAATTGTTCCAAAATCCAACAAATGAATACCGCGGGGCACCGTTCTGGGCATGGAACCAGGCGTTATCCCCGGAAGTGCTGGTAAGGCATATTGATTATTTTAAAGAAATGGGAATCGGGGGATTCCATATGCATTGCCGTACCGGTCTGGATACGCCTTATATGGGAGAAGAATATAAGGAATGTGTCCGTGCCTGTGTGGATAAGGCGAAGGCGGAGGGCATGTATGCCTATCTGTATGATGAGGATCGCTGGCCCTCCGGGGCAGCGGGCGGAAAGGTGACGAAGGACGTGGAATACCGCAGCCGGTATCTGGTGTTCACACCGGTTTCCAACGAAGACCGCCAAAATAAGGATTTGGGTTTTGATTCCTCCAGCAAGGCTGCCGTTCAGGGGAACGGAACGCTTCTGGCCCGTTATGACATCACCCTGGAAAACGGCTGCCTGAAGGAATACCGCCGTCTGGCGGACGGGGAACAGGGAGAGAACATATGGTTCCTGTATGAGGAAATCGCACGGGAAAGCCCATGGTATAACAACGAAACCTACGTGGATACGCTTAATCCCAAAGCTATTGAGCGGTTTATTGAAGAAACCCACGAGCAGTATCTGGGCTGTGTGGGAGAGGAATTCGGAAAGACCGTTCCGTCTATTTTTACGGATGAACCGCAGTTTTCCCATAAGACCACACTGAGCTTTGCGGAATCCGGGGAGGATGTGATCCTTCCCTATACGGACAGCCTGCCGGAAGGCTATAAAGCAGCTTATGGAGAGGATTTCTTTGATACCATACCAGAGCTTATCTGGGAGATCCCGGAGGAAAAGGTATCGGCGCCCCGTTACCATTATCATGATTTTGTGGCGGAACAGTTTTCCTCCTCCTTCGCGGATACCATTGGAAACTGGTGCAACGATCATGGGATTATGCTCACCGGCCATATGATGGAAGAACCTACGCTCACTTCCCAGACAAACGCTCTGGGTGAGGCAATGCGTTCTTACAGAAGCTTCCAGATGCCGGGGATTGACATGCTCTGTGACTGGAGGGAATATACCACGGCAAAGCAGGCGCAGTCCGCGTCCCATCAGTATGGATGCCCGGGTGTTCTCAGTGAGCTTTACGGGGTGACCAACTGGGATTTTGATTTCCGCGGGCATAAGCTGGCGGGAGACTGGCAGGCCGCACTGGGCGTTACCCTGCGCGTGCATCACCTTTCCTGGGACAGTATGAACGGAGAAGCCAAACGGGATTATCCGGCCTCTATTTTCTACCAGTCCCCCTGGTACAGGGAATATGGAATGATAGAGGATCACTTTGCCAGAGTGAATACCGCGCTGACAAGGGGAAAAGCACATGTGCGCATTGCGGTGGTTCATCCGATTGAAAGCTATTGGCTCCATTACGGGCCGAAGGAGCAGACCGCTTTGATTAGAGAGGAGCTGGAGAGCCGGTTCTCCAATGTGACGGAGTGGCTTCTTTTCTCCCAGCTGGATTTCGATTTCGTTGCGGAATCCCTTCTGCCCGCGCAGTATCAGGCGCTGGAGGATGGTAAATTCCATGTGGGAGATATGGAGTATGATGCGGTGGTGGTTCCCGGCAATGAAACGCTGAGAAATACCACGGTTTCCTGTCTGGAGGAATTCCGGAAGAACGGCGGGGATGTCCTCTTTATGGGAGAAGCCCCTTCCCTTGTGGATGCAAGGCCGTCGGAAGCAGGAAAGGAGCTTTACGGGAAATGCCGTCATATCGGCTTTTCCAGGAGCGCACTGGTGAAAGCGCTGGATCCTTACCGGGATGTGGAGCTGCGCACGGAAGCAGGGAATCTTTCGGAACAGCTGATTTACCAGATGCGTGACGACGGGGATACCCGCTGGCTGTTTGTCTGCAACGGCAGAAAAATGAAGAATCCGGATATTCCCAAAAAAGAAAGGATTACTTTCCGGCTGAAAGGAAACTGGAAGGTGGAAGAGTACGATACCATGACAGGGGAAATATATCCGGCAGCCACGGAAAGTAACGGCCACGTCACCAGCTTTTTACATAACATGTATGATCATTCCAGCGTTCTGCTTAAACTGTCGCCGGCCGAAGGGTGCAAAGAAGCTGCGGAAAACGCCGCAGAAGAGGAATATACGCAGGAAGAAGGGACTCATCTGTCCTCCCGCATGCCTTACCGGCTTTCCGAGCCTAACGTGCTGCTTCTGGACATGGCGGAGTACCGTTTTGACGGAGGCGGATGGCAGGAAAGGGAAGAAATCCTGCGCCTGGATAATGTCTGCCGGGAAACTGCCGGCTATCCTCTGCGTATGGAAGCCTTTGCCCAGCCCTGGACCAGTGAAAAATCCGCGCCGGAGCATATCCTGGAGCTTCGCTTTACCATTGATTCGGAAATAGAGGTGGAGGATGCCTTCCTGGCTCTTGAGGAACCGGATGCCACTTCCATATGGCTGAACGGAACCGAGGTGGAGAAAAAGGACGCGGGCTATTTTGTGGATGAGTGTATCCGTAAAACGGCACTGCCCCACATTCCGGCGGGACGTTCGGAACTTATCCTGAAGATCGCATACTCCAGAAATACCAATGTGGAATGGTACTATCTGCTGGGAAGCTTCGGTGTCAGGGTGACAGGAAGCAGAGCGGTGCTGACCCCTCTGCCGGAGCAGATCGCATTCGGCGATTATGTGGATCAGGGCTTCCCCTTCTATGCCGGGAATATGATTTATGAAACGGAATTTACGGCGGAAGAGGCTGGGGAGTATATCCTTGCCGCAGAAAAATTCAGGGCGCCCCTTCTTAAGGTTATGATTGACGGAAAGCAGGCGGGAAGGATTGACCTGGCTCCTTATCAGGTACCGCTGGGCCGTCTGGAAAAAGGAAAGCATAACATCACCATTATTTCTTATGGCAACCGGGTGAATGCCTTTGGTACGGTGCATGCCTGCAATGAATATGAGCATTGGGTGGGGCCGAATGCCTGGAGAACGTTCGGGGCCGGCTTCAGCCATGAATATCAGCTGAAACGCATGGGCGTGCTGTCGGCACCCAGGATTATCCCGGTAAAACAGGCGGATGCCCTGCATAAATAAGGAAACGGTTCCGGCCGCAGATCCTAAAACCGGCCCTGCAAAGTCATTCTGCAGGGCCGGTTTTGTGACTGTGAAAGCTTCGCTTCCACAGTATGGATGGCCATTCGGCCCGGCTGTTTTCATGCATGGTGTTGCCCGGGGAACCGGGCATGGAAGTTTACTTTTACGGTTACCGGTTGTTATTCACATTCACAAGCTTCCCCGTCATCCTTGCGGCATACAATCCGAAGGAATTTTGTCATCAAAGGGATATAGGTTGCAGTGAAAATGACGGCGGCGATCAGGAAGGGGACTTTCTTTTTCTTCCTGGGGATGGAAAGACCGATCATGACGCCGATGGCACACAGGCAGAATTTAACCAGCGCCAGATCCTTCCAGTCCGATTCTTTTACATATTGATTGGCACAGCTGAACAGACATTTCATACGGAAACCTCCTTTATACAGTAAGGGAATCATGCGGTGAACGGCAGTTTCCCTGCCGGCCGTAACAGCAAGGGTAAGTAGTGCTGCCTATATTATACCACACAAAAACAGCATTTGGATTTTCTTTCTACATTTTTTTCCTACTTGTCACTTGACACTTTCGGACAAGAGAAGTAGGATGGATAAGGACTGATTCAAACTTTGTTAGATGAGCAATACGTCCGGCACACGTACTACCCACCTATGAGCCTGAGTAAAAGTCCAATAAGGCGAAAGCGGGGGAAATTCCATATGGGAATGATAGGTTTTTTGATTCTGTTTCCTTTCTTTGCTGCGCTCGTTATGTCATGCATGAGAAAGAGCGGACTGGTCAGAAGATGCGTCCAGTTTACTCTCTGCGGGATCTTAGTAGCGGCAGTTATTATCTTTGCGGTGACCAGCCTGATATCTGGCGAAACCGTTTCCTACCTGCCTCACACGCACGGTATCGATATGCTGATGCTGGCGGTGGAATGGGCTTTGGTAGTTCTTGTATTTTATTACAGCTTTAAATTTAAAAAGTATTATTGTGCATTGCTGTCTCTTGCACAGACGGGGTTGATGACCTGGCTGGAGCTTACCGGCCGTACGGAAATTCCCGGAAACCATATTTATGCGGACAAGCTGACGATTGCCATGAGCTTAATCATCGGAATTGTGGGCTGTCTGATCTGTGTGTATGCCCTGGGTTATATGAAGGACTACAACAGGCACCATCTGGATTACAAGGACAGAAGGTACTTCTTTTTCGGAATGCTGTTTCTGTTCCTGGGAGCTATGATGGGACTGATTTTCTCCAGCAATCTGATCTGGATTTATTTCTTCTGGGAGATTACCAGTATCTGCTCCTTCCTGCTGATTGGCTACAACCAGACGGATGAGGCCATGGAGAATTCCTTTAAGGCCCTGTGGATGAACCTGCTGGGCGGCCTGGGTTTTGCCGTGGCCATTGCTTATGCGGCAATTTCCCTTCAGGTCATCAATATCCAGGATCTGGTTGCCCTTGCTGTCAGCGCGGATGCGAAGGCAGGGCTTGCCCTGATACCGGTGGTATTCCTGGCTTTTGCGGGGCTGACCAAGAGCGCCCAGCTTCCTTTTTCCGGCTGGCTTCTCGGAGCGATGGTGGCGCCTACGCCTACCAGCGCACTGCTGCATTCCGCGACCATGGTTAAGGCCGGCGTGTATCTGCTGATCCGCCTTGCACCTGCCATGGAAGGCAATCTGGCAGGTATGATGGTGACCACCATAGGCGGCTTTACCTTCCTGGTAACCTCCATGCTGGCGATTTCCCAGGATGACGGGAAAAAGGTTCTGGCATATTCCACGATCTCCAATCTGGGGCTGATTACAGCCTGTGCCGGCGTGGGAATGCATGAAGCGGTATGGGCGGCCATCCTCCTGATGATGTTCCATGCCGTATCCAAATCCCTGATGTTCCTTTCCGTAGGCGCGGTGGAAAACTGTACAGGGAGCAGAAATATTGAAGATATGCACGGGCTGATTGTAAAGCTGCCCGGACTGGCTTACGTAATGATTATCGGTATCGCGGGTATGTTCCTTGCACCCTTCGGCATGCTGATTTCCAAGTGGGCGGCACTGAAGGCCTATGTGGATTCCGGAAGTATCCTGCTGGTTATTTTCCTGGTATTCGGCAGTGCTACCACCTTGTTCTACTGGACCAAGTGGCTGGGAACACTGGTGGCGGTCCATCATCATTCGGAGCAGCTTACCAACGTGACCAAGAAGAGCGAATGGACTTCCCTGATATCCCTGAGTGTGCTCATGGTAGCTCTGTGCCTTTCCTTCCCGCTGGTATCCACATACCTGATTGAGCCTTTCCTGATGGATATGTATCACCAGTATGTGCCTAACCTCATCGGAACCGGCAACCTGTATATTATGATTATGATGCTCTGTACCATCCTGGTGCTGCCGGTGGCGGTGCGTATACTGACCCTGGGCAAGAAAAACAAGCTGGTTATGTCCTATATGGGCGGAGCCAATGCAGGGGATGACAGGAATTTTACGGACTCCTTCGGGGAAGAAAAGCACATGTATCTGGCTAACTGGTACATGCCGGATTATTTCGGGGAAAACAAGCTTCTCCTGCCGTCCCTGGTGCTTGCTTCGGGAGCACTGATTATTCTTATGATTATGACGATAGGAGGTGCGCTCTGATGTCCGTATATTTCTTACTCGCTGTTTTGTATATTATCTGCGCACCTTTTCTGGGCGGCCTTCTGGAAGGCATCGACCGTAAGGTGGCGGCCCGCATGCAGGGAAGGAAAGGGCCTTCCGTGCTGCAGCCTTTTTATGATATCAACAAGCTGTTCGCCAAACAGTCCGTTGTGGTGAACAGCGTGCAGGATTTCCTGGTGTGCGGATTCCTGGTATTCGTGGTCTTTACGGGTGCTTTGTTTTTCTGGGGCGGCGATATCCTGCTGGTATTCTTTGCCCTGACCCTGGCCGGGATATTCTTCATCATGTCAGCCTGTTCGGCCAATGCGCCTTACAGCTCCATGGGAGCGCAGAGGGAACTGATGCAGATGATGGCTTATGAACCTATGGTTCTGCTTACCGCCATCGGATTTTATATAGCCACAGGAAGCTTTTCCGTAAAGGAGATCGCACAGAGCGATATTTCCGCAATCTGTCTCCTGCCCGGATTTTTTATCGGCTTCCTTTATATCCTGACTATCAAATTCCGGAAATCACCTTATGATATCAGTACCTCCCACCATGCCCATCAGGAAATGGTAAGAGGGCTGACAACTGAACTTTCCGGAAATATCCTGGCTCTGGTTACGTTATCCCACTGGTATGAAAATGTATTCCTGCTGGGAGTCGTGGGGCTTTTTATCGTCAATTCCAGCTGGTGGAGCATTCCGGCGGCTATTTTGGTCTGCCTGCTGGCGTTCCTTGTGGAAACCCTGATTGACAACACGTTCCCCAGGGTAAAATGGCAGATTATGCTGAAGTGGACCTGGATTGTAACGCTGGCGGCAGGCGGGATTAACCTGATGATCGTCATGCTGATGAAATAAAGGACCGGAAAGGAAGGAGCAAAAATGAAAATATCAAAATCACCCTGGCTGCTGCATTACGACGGCTCCAGCTGCAACGGATGTGATATAGAAGTGCTGGCCTGCCTGACTCCGGTCTATGATGTGGAGCGGTTCGGGGTCATTAATACAGGAAATCCCAAGCATGCGGATATTTTCCTGATTACCGGCGGTATCAATGAGCAGAACAAGCCCGTGGTACAGCAGCTTTATTCCCAGATGCCTTCTCCGAAGGTGGTGGTGGCGGTGGGGATATGCGCCTGCAACGGCGGTATTTTCAAGGAATGTTATAATATTATCGGCGGTGTGGATACCATTATCCCGGTGGACATATATGTACCCGGCTGTGCGGCCCGCCCGGAAGCGATCATAGACGGCGTGGTTAAAGCCGTCGCTCTCCTGGATAAGAAAAGAGAGGAACGCGCTTCACAGAAACAAACGGACGGCGGACAGGGAAGACCGGAAGGAGGAGCAAAATGATTGACGGCGAAATCATGCAGGTGGAACCGGAAAATCTGGTAACCGAGGTCCTGAAGCTGAAGCACAGGGATTACCGGATCATTCAGATTTGTGCGGCAAAAGCGGGGGACAGGACAGAGATTACCTATTCCTTCGGTAAAGAATATAAGATGGTAGGGCTTCGGATCAGCATTCTGCCGGATACGGAGATTGTGAGCATCAGCGATATTTACGGGCCGGCTTTTCTATATGAAAATGAAATCCATGACCTGTTCGGCATCCCCATTAAGATGATCACAATGGACTACCATGGAAACCTGTACCGTATCAAGAAGGAAGCACCCTTTAAAGAGTAATGTAATTGCATTTATACAAGGAGAATATACTATGTCCACACGCAGCACGATTCCATTTGGACCCCAGCATCCGGTACTTCCGGAGCCGATTCATCTGGATTTGGTTTTAGAGGATGAAAAGATTGTGGAAGCGGTCCCTTCCATTGGTTTTGTACACAGAGGACTGGAAAAACTGGTTGAAAAAAAAGAATTTACCGAGTATGTATATGTTGCGGAGCGTATCTGCGGAATCTGCAGCTTCATGCATGGCATGGGCTATTGTGAGGCTGTGGAACACATTATGAATATTGAAATCCCGCCCAGGGCCCATTATCTGCGCACTATATGGTGTGAAATGTCCAGAATTCACAGCCATTTGCTGTGGCTGGGGCTTCTGGCGGATGCCTTCGGTTTTGAAAGCCTTTTTATGCAGTCCTGGAAAATCAGGGAAAAGGTACTGGATATGTTCGAAGCCTCCACAGGCGGAAGGGTTATTTTTTCCGTGAATAAAATAGGCGGACAGCGCAAGGATATGGAAGCTTCCATGCTGCGCCGGTTTGTGGCGGATTTTACGGATATCGAGAAGGAACTGAAGGTGGTGGCAAGGACTTTTCTGGAGGATACGGCCGTGAACAGCCGCCTTCGTGACGTAGGTTTTCTCACCGCCCAGCAGGCGCATGATCTGGGTGCGGTGGGGCCGTTTATGCGTGCCAGCGGTATCGCCCTGGACAACAGGAAGCTGGGGTATGCGGCCTATGCCGATTTGAACTTTGAACCGATTACCAGCAATATCGGGGACTGTTATGCCCGATGCGATGTACGTATCCGGGAAATTTTCCAGTCCATTGATTTAATCCGTCAGGCAATATCCCGGATTCCCGGAGGGGAAGTGGCAGTTCCTTTTAAGGGCTTCCCGGACGGGGAATATTTCATGAGAGAGGAACAGCCCAGGGGAGAGGCCATTTACTATGTAAAAGCCAACGGGACTAAATTCATAGACCGTTTCCGGGTCCGCACCCCTACCTTTGCCAATCTGCCCGCTTTGCTGGAAACGCTGAAGGGCTGTCAGCTGGCCGATGTGCCGATCCTGATTCTGACAATCGATCCCTGTATCAGTTGTACGGAACGCTGAGAAAGACAAGGGGAGTGATACTATGAAGCATATGAACACAATGAAATTTACCGGCGTGGTGTTAAAGAACCTGTTCAGTAAGCCGGTAACCAGACCGTATCCCGAGCAGCCGAGAGAATACCCGGAGAGGACGAGGGGACATGTGGAAATCGATATCGATACCTGTGTGCTCTGCAGTCTTTGTGCCCGGAAATGTCCTACGGGAGCGATTACCGTGGATCGGGCGGCCAAGCTGTGGGAAATCGAACGGTTCGGCTGTATCCAGTGCGGCTGCTGCGTGGAGACCTGTCCGAAAAAATGCCTGTCCATGAAGCAGTCCTATACCCAGCCGGATGGGAATAAGAAAACGGACAGCTTCTTAAAGACCAATATGCCGGATCCGCCGGTAAAGCCTGCCGTGAAACCGGCGGCCCAGCCCGCGGCAAAACCGGAAGCGGTAAGCACCGGAGGACAGGAGAAGGCATGAGATATGAAATTACCATTCTGGGTGTGGTCCAGGGGGTCGGCTACCGGCCTTTTGTGGCAGCCCTGGCTGAACAACTTCATATCAGAGGAAGTGTCCGCAACAGCGGCGGAGTGGTAAGGATAGATGCGTTTGGAGATGCGGAGGCGATGGATAACTTTATCTGTCGCCTTCGTTCATGTGCCCCGCCTGCAGCCAGGGTTGACCGGGTACAGGCGGTACCGGTAAACGAGGATGAAACCGCCCCGGGGGATTTTGGCATTGTGGAAAGCGAAGCGGAGAACGGAGCGGATTTTCCGCTTCTTCCTGCGGATCTTCCTCTTTGCGAGGCATGTCTTGCGGAAATGAGAAATCCGGATAACCGCAGATACCGTTATCCGTTTATAAGCTGCGTGAACTGCGGTCCCCGTTACAGCATTACCGAAGAGGTCCCCTATGACAGAGCGCATATCACCATGAGGGAATTTGACATGTGTCCTTCCTGCAGGGAGGAATATACGGGGATGAATTTTCAAACATGCTCCAGCCCGGAAATGCGGCGGAGACATGCACAGACCATATCCTGCCACGCCTGCGGGCCGCAGCTTCGGTGGATGGCCCCGGATGGGGAAGGTGGTTTTGCCTGTAGAGAAAAGGAGGCGGCATTGGAGGCGGCGCAGGAAACCCTGCGTGCAGGAGGCGTTATTGCGTTGAAGGGAATCGGAGGCTACCAGTTTGCCTGCCGCCCGGACAGGGGAGCTTGCGTGGAGAGGCTCCGGCGGCTGAAGCACAGGGATAAAAAACCGTTTGCCGTCATGTTTCCATCCCTGGAGAGTATCCGCGAGGTCTGTCTGGTTTCGAAGCAGGAGAAGGAATTGCTCTGTTCTTCCGCCCGCCCGATTGTGCTGCTGTGTGTCAAAAAGAGGGGATATGGCTTTTCCTGTGAAGTGAGCGGCGAAAGCCGTTTCCTGGGAGCTTTTCTTCCTTATACGGGTCTGCACCAACTGCTTACACAGGCAGTGGGTCCGCTGGTGATGACCAGCGGTAATGTGACGGATGAGCCTATCCTGACGGCGGATGAGGAAATGGAGAAGCTTTTGCGGCAAAGCCCTTCCCTGCTTGCGGGGATTGCCTGGAATGACAGAAGGATTGTGACACCTTTGGACGATTCCCTTATGCGTATGACAGGCGGACGGCCCCAGCTATTGCGACGCAGCAGAGGTTTTGTCCCCGATCCTGTCGGCCTTCCGTCGGCGTGTCCCATGCCGGTGCTTGCCATGGGAGGGGATCTGAAGGCGGCTTTTTGCCTGGCCTGCCGGACAAGGGGATATATGAGCCAGTATTTCGGGGATTTGGAAAGCTATCAGGTGCTTCGTACCTATCTTCATGCTCTGGATCACATGGAGAAGCTGTTTGGAATCGTTCCCCGTGCCATAGCCTGTGATCTTCATCCGGGATATGCAAGCTCCCGGGAAGCGTCCCGGCTTGCCGGAGAAAAAGGGCTGCCTTTGTTTGCATTCCAGCATCATCATGCCCATGGGGCCTCCGTCATGGCGGAGCATGGCCTGCGCCGCTGTATTGCCGTGGTTTTTGACGGTACGGGATATGGGACGGACGGTACGGTATGGGGAGGTGAATTCCTGTTATGCGAGGGAAGTGCGTTCCTGAGAGCCGGCCACCTGGAGGAAACAGAACTTATCGGAGGGGATGCCTCGGCAAAGGATGCGGGCCTGACGGCCCTGTGTCATCTGGAGCATGCAGGCTGCGGTTTGTCTGGTGAAAAGAAGGAAGGGGAAGAGCCGCAGCTGAGGCGGAAAATCGTCAGTGCGGCGCTATCAGGCCATATTAATACGGAGAGGAGCACCAGTATGGGCCGGCTTTTTGATGCGGTATGCGCCCTGCTGGGAATCCGGGAGACAAACAGCTATGAGGGGGAATGTGCCATAGCCCTTGAAAATGCGGCGGCCCGGGCCATGGAGCGCGGGATGGCCCCTGTGGAGCTGTCTTTTCCTCTCCGGGAGGAGGGAAATGTTCTCCTTGCGGACAGGACGCCGCTGATACGTAAAATTTTCCGGGAGACAAAAGGAATGCAGGCGTGGTATAAAGAGAAGGACAGGACGGAAAAAACAGAAGCGCTTGCCCTCGGCTTTCATGAAGCGGTCGCCCAAATGGTGCTGGACATATGCCGCCGGTTACGGGAGCGGTTTCAGGAGAACAGGATCGCTTTAAGCGGCGGCGTTTTTGCCAATGTGATCCTGCAGGAGCGCTGCAGGAACCTTCTGGAGGAGGAAGGGTTTCTGGTGTATGTGAACGAAAAGGTGCCGGGAAATGACGGAGGGATTGCGCTGGGACAGGCCTTGCTGGCAGCGTGGAAGCTATTGGAGGACAAAAACTCACAGGAGGAAAAGGTATGTGCGTGGCATTGCCCGGAAGGGTTTTAGAGATAGATGGCTCCACTGCAGTGGTGGATTTTCAGGGAAACAGAGTGCGTGCGGAGGCCGGGCTGGTTACGGTGAAGCCCGGAGACAGTGTGCTGGTACATGCGGGCTGTATCCTGCAGGTACTTTCCGAGGAAGAAGGAAAGCAGCTTACGGCGCTTTTTGAAGAATTGGAGGAAGCGGTTGGTGAAGGAAATTCTTGAATATCTGCAAAGCTACCGGGGAAGGCCGCTGACGCTCATGGAAGTCTGCGGCACCCATACGGCGGAGATCAACCGGAACGGGATACCGGGCCTGCTGCCCTCCGGGATCCGGCTGGTTTCCGGCCCTGGCTGCCCGGTCTGCGTTACAGTGACCGAATATATCGACCGGCTTATCGCACTGGGAAAGGAGCCGGGAAATATCGTGGTTACCTTTGGGGACATGCTCCGGGTGCCGGGAAGCCGGCAGAGCCTGAGCGAGGCCAGGGCGGAGGGCTGTCTTGTGAAAATGGTTTATTCCCCCCTGGATATGCTTAAGCTGGCGGAGGCGGATCGGGAGCATACCTATATCTTTGCGGCGGTCGGCTTTGAAACTACCGCACCGGTGTATGCCATGCTGCTGAAAAAAGCCCGGGGAAACGGGATTGAAAATATCCGGCTCCTTACCTCACTGAAGGTTATGCCTCCGGTCATTGACTGGATATGCGGAGAAAAAAGAGACAGCGGGATTGACGGTTTCCTTGCACCGGGACATGTGAGTGTGATTACCGGCAGCAGGGCCTTTGAAGGCCTGGCGGAAAAGTATGGAATCCCTTTTGTCGTTGCCGGATTTGAAGGGGGACAGATACTGGCGGCCATCGGGGCGCTGGTTAAGCTGCGCGGAACGGGAAAAACGGTCAATATGTATACCAGTGCGGTTACCAGGGAAGGGAACCGGAAGGCACAGGCGGCTGTGGAGGAATATTTTGAACCTGCAGATGCTTCCTGGCGGGGAATGGGCGTGATACCCGGATCCGGCATGGTGCTGCGGAAGGAATATGAAGCGTTTGATGCCGGAAGCAGGGCGCTTATGGAAGACAAGGAAAGAAATAAGGGCTGCTGCTGTGCCCGGGTGCTCACCGGGAAGATCCGTCCCTGCCAGTGTCCGCTGTTTGGCAAAGTATGCACCCCCCAGACCCCTCAGGGAGCCTGTATGGTTTCTTCGGAAGGCAGCTGTTATAACAGTATAAACAGCCTTTTTGCGGAAAACGGATAGGAGAGAAGGAAACGGAATGAAAATAACAATGGCTCATGGCAGCGGCGGAAGGGCAACCTCCCAGCTGATTGCCGGTATTTTTGAGAAACATTTTAATAATGAAATCCTGTCGCGTATGGAGGATTCCGCCGTGGTGCCCGGAAACGGCAGGCTGGCAATGACAACGGACAGCTTTGTGGTGAATCCTCTCTTTTTTCCCGGCGGGGATATCGGAAAGTTATCCGTATGCGGCACAGTGAATGATCTGCTCATGAGCGGTGCCTGCCCGAAATACCTTACCTGCGGCTTTATCCTGGAAGAGGGTGCAGACAGCGGTGAACTGGAACAGATAGCCGCATCCATGGCGCAGACGGCCCGGGAGGCAGGGGTGACGATCGTGGCGGGGGATACCAAGGTGATCGAAGGGAAAGGCGGTATTTATATTAATACCGCCGGTGTCGGCTTCGTCCCGGAGGGCCTGCAGATTCGTGCATCCTTCTGCGAAGAAGGGGATGCCGTACTCGTATCCGGCTGCCTGGGGGATCACCATGCCGCCATACTCAGCGCGCGGATGGAAATCACCAACAGTATCGTAAGCGACTGCGCCCCTCTGGGAGAAATGGTGCGTTCCATGCAGGAAGCAGGTGTACGCATTAAGGCCATGCGGGATGTAACCAGGGGCGGGCTTGCTACGGTACTGCATGAATTTGCCGTAGCTTCCGACTGCTGCGTGGAACTTACCCAGGACAGCCTGCCGGTATCGGACCAGGTAAAAGGCTTCTGCGGCCTGCTGGGCCTGGATCCCCTCTATATGGGAAATGAAGGGAAAATGACCGCCGTTGTGGCAGAGGAAGATGCCGGGCTTGCCCTGGAATGCATGAAAAAAAGCAAATACGGAGAGGCGGCTGCTATCATAGGGACGATCTCCGGCAGAGAAAAGGGCAAGGTCCTGCTGACCACTCCCCTTGGCGGGATCCGGGTAGTTACGGAACTGATAGGAGAAGGCCTTCCGAGAATCTGTTAAGCCTGCGGGGACGGCAGGCAGGAAAATCTCCGTCAGGGGTCGACAAGAAGGTTAGTTTTATTTATAATGGAGAAAACGTAGCTGTTTGGCAACAGTTCAGACTTGTCTGAACTGTTACGCTGTTTGTCAGGTCAGCGCAGAGAAGGTAAAGGGACTGGACAGTTACGGAAAAATACCAGAAAGGATGGACAAGACTGTGGAAGAAAAAAAGGAAACGATGGAAGATTATGCAAAGGAGCTGGAAGCATCCTTCCGTTCTATTAAAGAAGGTGACATCCTTACCGGCACCGTTATTGCGGTAAATGAAGAGGAGGTAATTCTGGATCTGCAGTATTACGCCCAGGGCGTCATAAAGGCGGAGGACATGAGCGGCGATCCCGGTTTTTCTATCCTGGAGGATGTAAAGGTGGGCGACCAGGTAGAGGCTACTGTGGTAAAGACCGATGACGGGGACGGTAATATCAAGCTTTCCAAAAAAGAAGCGGTTCAGGTGCTGGCCTGGGATATTCTGAAGGGTTACATGGAAGAAAATAAAATTATCCATGCAAAAATCAGTGAGATCGTTAAAGCCGGTGCTGTTGCTTATGTGGAAGGAATACGCGGTTTCATTCCCGCTTCCCAGCTGTCCCTGAGCTATGTCGAGGATTTGGAGCCATGGCTTGGCAGAGAACTGGAAGTTCGGGTAATTACGGTGGATGAGGAGAAGAACAAGCTGGTTCTTTCTGCCAAAGTCATTGAAAAGGAACGGGCGGAGGAGGAAATCAACCATAAGATTTCCATGCTGGCTCCGGGCAGCGTCCTGGAAGGCACGGTAGAAAGCCTGATGCCTTACGGCGCGTTTATCAGCTTGCCGGATGGCTTGAGCGGTCTTGTCCATATTTCCCAGATCAGCCAGAAGAGAATCAAAAAGCCTTCGGAAGTCCTGGCTGTGGGAGATAAAGTAAAGGTTAAGGTCTTGAATACCAATAATAATAAAATCAGCCTGAGCATGAAGGCTGTGGAGGAAAATACAGAAGCCGATGAAATAGAAGCCCATCAGGCAGCTGAGTACAGCTCCAAAGAGGAAGCCACCACTTCCCTTGGCGATTTGTTTAAGAAGCTGAAGCTTTAAAAACGGATGGATTTGCACAAGGTAAGGAAAGGAAGACCCATGGAAATCAGAAAACATATGATTTTTTCCGGGGAGGTACAGGGAGTGGGCTTTCGCTACACGGCCTATATGGCGGCCAGGGAACTGGGGCTGACCGGCTGGGTGGCCAATCGGGCAGATGGCAGGGTGGAAATGGAGATTCAGGGGACACAGAATGAGATTCTGTTTCTTGTGGAAAAGATTAAGCACGGTAAGTGGATTGAAATCCGGGGAATAGAGGAGGAACAGATCCCCCTTAAGAAAGAAGAACAGTTCCGCATTGCCAACTAGTTATCTGTACAAAAGGAAAGGGTTAGCAGTCTGTGTGGCTGGGAGATGTTATTAGCAAACTGGCATATACTAGTTTAGAAAGGTGCTTGAAGTACTGAAAGCAATATGTTATCGGAGGAATCCTATAATAATCTGATGGAAAATATTTATGTCATGGGTAATAAGTCTAATTAGGATTGGTTAATGGAATCCAAAGGAAAGCCGGAGCTGTTAAGCGGAAATTTGGCTGGTATTTGGAGCAGACGAATTAATGAAAAGGATAGACTGGTTTATAAGAGTGATGAAGGCAGCGTATATGTTTTATCCTGCAGATACCATTATAGTGATAAAAAGTTAAGAAATAAAAAGAAGCATCAACAGAGAAAAATAAAAAGTGTTGATGCTTCTTTTTATGAAATCAGATATAGATAAAGATATAGAGAATCTTTGTCTTTATAGTATAGCGACAGGGTAAATGGATACGGCCCCGGAGATATCAATGTTACGGACCCCGTCAGGGTAAGTCAGGGAAAGGGAAAAATCCAGAGGTTCATAAAGCGCCTCATTGGTTAAAAAGGCAGCACAGGTGGAAGCATTCCTGTTATTGCCCGCAGTTCCCATGGAGGAATAAAGGAGTCGCGGCGAGCCATTCAGGTAAGGAAGAAGCTGATAAAAATTACCTGCCTCCGGTGTTGCCAGGAAAACATAAGTAATCATATATGCGTAGCCGGGGAGCAGCCGGATCGTTTCGTCCGCAGGCAGGCTGGTAAGCCCTCCCGCCCCCCAAATAGGATAAAAAGGAAGAAAGCTGTTACTGGGAGGAGAAGCGGTAACGCCATATTGGGCATAGGCTATATTCTGCCAGCCGGGCGGTCCCTGTTCGCCCCTTGGCCCTGGTATTCCCTGCGGTCCGGGAAGCCCCTGCAGCCCTTGTTCTCCCTGCGGTCCGGTGAGGCCCTGCGGCCCCGGTTCCCCCTGCGGCCCGGGAAAACCCTGCGGCCCTTGTTCTCCCTGCGGCCCGGGAAGCCCCTGGGGTCCCTGTTCTCCCCGAGGCCCGGCAATCCCCTGCGGCCCTTGTTCCCCCTGCGGCCCGGTGAGGCCCTGCGGCCCCTGCTCCCCTCTAAGCCCGGGGGGTCCCTGCGGCCCCTGTTCACCCATAGGGCCTCTTTCTCCCGGGATCCCCTGTGGCCCCTGCGGCCCGGGAGGCCCCTGGGGTCCCGCGGGACATTGGGAACATCCGCAGGGATTACAGGAATTACAGAAGGAAGAATTATTTCTATAATAATTTGAAGAATTCATTTTTCATTCACATCCGCTTATGGTATTCTATACTATAGTATGTGAAAAATCCCGAAATGACAAAAACGGGAAACGTAAAAGCCAGAGAGGGAAGAATGGCTGTAAAAAGAAAGGGACCAAAGAGCCGTAAGGCCGGCAGAATGAGAGGTTAAAATGGAAGAACAAAAGAAAGACATGATAGAAACAGAAGATAACGAAACTTCGGCAGCGGTAACACAAGAAGCCGGCGGGGAAGAAATGTCTGAGGGAAATCCAACCGAAACAGTTTTGGAAGAGGAGCAGGGGACGCAGGAGCCGAAGCAGGAACAGCGGACAATTCCGCCGGTACACCAGGCAGGAACCGGATACCGAATCGGAGGCCAGCTGCTTTTCAGAAATGAATTTACGATTACTAAGGAAGTGTACCTGGAATTTGTGAAAGCCTTTATGGGCCAATACCGGAAGCTGTATTACATTATGGGCGGAATCAGTATTTTTCTGGGTCTGTTCAGCATTCTGGGAGGAGCCTTCAGTTCAGGAATCGTATTCCTTCTTGTGGGTATTGTATGTCTGGTGATGCCGTTTTTCCTTTACAAATCCTCAAGAGATAAGAAATATGCCAAACAGGTGGCGAATAACGGCGGAAAACCGCTGGAGAGAAAAATAAGCTTCTATTCCGATGCCCTTGAAATTTTTTCAAATAACGGGGCTCATTCCGTATTTGAATATTCGAATATTACCAAGATTATCAGCTCTAAAAATTTGTATGTCCTGGTAATTCAGAAAAAGTTATCCCTCCTTGTTCCCAAGGACAGTTTTGTTATGGGAAATCTGGAGGAATGGAAAGTGTTCATGATGCTTCAGGGAGACTGGAAAATCAAATAGGAGCCGGCCGGGAACAGGCGGCAGGAAATTAAGGAGGGTAGAGAAATGTTAGATAAGCAGGAGTTAGAACAAATTAAAATAATTATGGAAGAGGTATTAACAGAAACGGTTCCAGGAATCGTCGAAGAAAAGGTTTCTCAATCGGAAAATATAATTCTAGATGAAATCGACAGGGTTCAGGAAATTCTCCAGCAACATATAAAGGCAGTGGAAAAAAATCTGGAAGAATTGCAGCAGTACTATCGGATAACAAAACTCGAAAATGATAACACAACGTTGCTTTTAAAAATGGTGGATGAATTATCCAGGAGAGTTTCCGAACTTGAAAATAGAACGGCATAAAGGTTCTAAAACCTGGAGCAGGTATGAATCAGGGGAATCTATACGTCATGACAAAGTAACTAGTATTTGCAAAACACGAAATTGGCATCTATTACCCGGCCAAGATGAATTAACACTATACTTGATTATGGAAGATTGTATTTTGGTTTCTGTTTTACCAAAGCTCATCCTTACTACTTTGAGCACTGGTGGGAAGAGCAGTTATATTGTGCTTCATAAAAGAGTTCACAGTCTTTCTGCGGACGGTTACAGACAGAAAATAATGGAGGAAAAATGATACAGTCAGAAGGCTGGGATCGTGGCTGGGCCGCCATGCGATTTGTTTTGCAAGGAAAGGATTTGAGGTCAGCGCCGTCGATATATCCGGCTATGGAATCAGTCACCTGCTTTCCTGGGCGGAAGCAGAAAATCTTCCGGTAAAAGCAGTTACCGGGGACATGCTTCATCTGCCTTATCCGGATAATTGCTTTGATTGTATATTTGCCTATCATGTAATTTCCCATTCGGATACACAGGGAGTGGAAACGATAATCAGCGAAATAGAACGGGTACTGAAAAGGGACGGAGAAATTTTCCTGTCCTTTTGTTCAAAGGAATCCACAGATTATCTGGAGAAAGGGGCGGAAAAAATTGACGGCAATACTGTGGTCTGCCGTAAAGAACCGGAGGCGGGAGTCGCTCATTTTTACGCAGATACGGCGGATATAATCAGGCTTCTGCACAATTTTACCATAACCAAAATAAGGCACACGGAATATTTCCCACTGGATTTGCAGACAAAGCAGACCATCAAGTACTATTATGTCAATGCAGTCTTTTCCCCATAGAATAAAACCTATAGAACGAAGCCTTTGAAAGCCTGATACTAAATCAGGCTTTCAAAGGAATTTTCCATCACATTAGGCAAAAGAGAATAAAGATTGCAGTGGCACAATTCATCAAAATAATTCTTCAGATTCATAAAAGCCTTCCATTTATCCACTGTAAATGAGGGAAGGCCATGTCTTAAGGCAACATCTATCAGCCTTTTTTCCATAATGCAGGCTCCGTTCGGCAGCGATATGGCATCGCACAGTTGGATTAGCCGGTCATAATCGTCATAGACAACGGAAGTGATATAATGGTCCAGAAATGTCATTTCTTCCTCTGAGCAGTCATATTTCCCGATAAAGGTATGGATATCCTGTATAGGAAAGGAATGAGTAAGACATATCCTGGCGATTTCCGGCTGACGGATCTGCATCATATAATTGTAACCGTCAAGTATATGCATAATCGCCTTGAAGCCTTCTCTGCGTCCGATGTCATGCATGAGACCAAGGGAATAAGCCGTATCGCTGTCCAGGCCATCCGTTTTGTCCGCAATAAGCCGGGCGTTCACGGCGACAGATATACTGTGCTTTACCCAGGGACCGGGCATTAAGCCCTCAGCCAGTTCCAATTCTTTTTCCGCTTCTTTGGGAGATAACATAATTCCTCCATTCCGAATACCAATGCTGCTGTATTTTGTTATAACAGTTTTATAGGTATGTCTGTAATAAATCCGATCTGTCCTTATATAAATGTTTTTCCACTAAATAATAACACAAAGGTGTTGTTTTGCCTATATGCAATAGTAATCCTGCAAAACCTGTCGGGTGGGAAGAAAGCCTGTACGAAGAAAAAGACTTTTCACAAAAAGACTTTGTGCCGGAGCTTCATTGACAGAAGAATCATAATTCATTACTATTAGGAAAGGTAAGGCATTATAGGGGCAAAGCGTTAACGATAAGCTTCCATAGCCAGTGCGGTAAATTGCGATAAGGAGAAGTATAAGAATGGATAAGAAAGAAATAGTGTCCTATTTCTATGAAACCGTGGTTTCAAAAAATCTGCTGGAGGAGATTCCGAATTTTATAGCAGATAATTGTGTTGTTAAGGTTGGGGAAACATTAATCCCTGTAGGCCTTGATGGCATGAAACAGCATCTTATTGATGTAAAGAAAACCTATCCCGACTATAAAATGAAAATTATTAAACAGTATGAAGACGGGGAGTATGTGATTTCCGAATTTATTATGGAAGGAACACAGGAAGGAGAGTGGATTGGTATAAAACCTACATATAAAAAACTGTCTTTTACCGGCGTTGATATCGATAGAATAGTGAATGGAAAAATTGTTGAGCATGGAGGGGCGGTCAATACCTTTGATACACTGTATGAGGAACATTTAATCCGCCCGGTATAAGTGTTCTGTTTACCTATAGGATTCATATTGACTGCACTCTTTTCAGCAACTATGTTTTTCTTAGAAAACTTACATAAAATGATTTCAACCATGCACTATCAGCGGACAGGGAGGGGAAAGCCATGAATAGAAAGGAAAAAGTAGCATTTGCCAAACGGCAGTTATCTGAAATCTGGAAATGCGATCCCTCTGCTTTCGATGCAGAGGAAAACATCTTTTTAAAAACGGAGGATACATTTTTCGAAATAATTACATTCGGAAAAAATGCGGTTATGCGGGGAAACCGGGAAATCCTTAAATGGTGTTCTGAAAAGTTTTCGGCTGTGCCGGCACGTGATATTATGGACGGGGATAATCTGTATATACTGGAAACAAAACTCCGTTCGTACGGCAGAAAATTAGGCGGCGAGCATGTGAGGTATCTGCACCTTTACCCCGAAAAATCGGCAATAAGGCCTGATGCTTATACTTACAAGTGGTACAGAGGCTGTGAAGTAAAAGAATTATATAAATACAGGCAGTTCGCTAACGCGCTTAATTTTGAGAGAGACACCATAGCTCTTGCAGCATATAAGGACGGCAATTTGGTGGCTATGGCCGGCGCTGACGATTATATGAACGAATTGTGGCAAATCGGCATTGATGTGCTGCCTGAATTTCGGCATCAGGGACTGGGACTGTATCTTGTAAAAGAACTGGCGGCTGAAATAGAGAAACTCTGGAAAGTACCGTTCTATACGACCTGGAGTCCCAACATTGCCTCCACGCGAGTTGCGCTGGGTGCGGGATTTTATCCGGTATGGATGGGGTATCCGTCGGAGAAATGATAGCCTGTATCCTCCAATTCCTGAGGCCATATAATAAGTTATAAAAGTGATGCTGACCAATTTTTGTCCATTGCAATACCAAGAAAAAATTAAGATTCTTTTCCATACAAAAGACTATAATCCGCCCTCATTTTTTGGTATACTTGTATCAATAGCCAGAAAAAAGCGGAAAGGGGATCAGGAAAGCATGAAGTATACGGAAAATGGGATACAGTATCATTTACAGATAAAGTACAACGATGTAGGAAAATATGTTATTTTGCCGGGGGATCCGAAACGCTGTGAGAAGATCGCCCGGTATTTCGATTCTCCGCGTCTGGTTGCGGACAGCAGGGAATTCGTAACCTATACCGGCTCGCTGGACGGCGAACGGGTGAGTGTGACCTCCACCGGTATCGGCGGCCCGTCCGCTTCCATCGCCATGGAAGAGCTGGTGAAGGCCGGTGCCGATACCTTTGTCAGGGTGGGGACCTGCGGGGGGATGGATATCGATGTGAAGAGCGGTGATCTGGTCATTGCCACAGGAGCCATAAGGAATGAAGGCACCAGCAGGGAATATGCGCCCATCGAGTTTCCGGCGGTTGCGGATATTGATGTGGTGAATGCTCTGATAGCCGCTGCGAAGGAAAGCGGTCATGACTGGCATAAGGGAATCGTGCAGTGCAAGGATTCCTTTTACGGACAGCATGAACCGGATATCATGCCGGTCAGCTATGAACTGGAGAACAAATGGCAGGCATGGCTCCGGCTGGGATGCAAAGCGTCAGAAATGGAATCGGCGGCGCTGTTTGTTGTGGCGGATTATCTGAAAGTACGCTGCGGCTCCGTATTTCTGGTGGTTGCAAATCAGGAGAGGGAAAAAGCCGGATTGACCAATCCTGTGGAGCATGATACCGATGCCGCGATCCGCACCGGAGTGGAAGCCCTGCGGAAGCTGATTGCCGATGATAAAACTACAGGTAAAAAATAATAACGGGAAAGCCCGGCAGAGACCTGAAGGAATATCAGAATTTGTCCGGGACGATCGTGGGGAATGCATTTTTCACTGAAAAGAGAATGCTGCTCCACGATTGTTTTTTACCCGGCCGGAAAATGGCAGTTACGGAAAGGAAAAAATGAAAGATTATACGTACCTTATATTTGATGTGGACGGAACCCTGTTAAACTTTGAAAAATCCGAGAGAAGGGCTTTTGATAAGACAATGGAGACGTGCGGTATTCCGGCCGGGGAGGAGCTTTACAGGAAATATACCAGGTTTTGTGATGCCCTCTGGGAGGAATACGATCTGGAAAACACCGGATCTGCCTATATCCAGAAGAATTACCACGATTTGTACCGGCAATATGCGGACAGGCGTTTTGCCGGTTTGGAGAAGGAACTAAGCACAGGAAAAACACCGGAAGAGATGAACCGGATTTTTTCACAGAGGTATATAGAAGAAAGCGTACCAGAACCGGGTGCGTCGGAGGTTTGCAGGTACCTGTCCCGGAATTATAAGCTGGTGCTCGCCACAAATGGGCTGGAAGCAATCCAGAAACCCAGGACTTCCATGTTCCATGAATACATAAGCCATATTTTTACCTCAGAGGGTGTGGGTGCCATAAAGCCTTCTCCGGACTTTTTTGCCTGCATCTGTAATACCCTGGGGGTCACAAGCCCTGCTTCGTGCCTGATGGTGGGGGATTCCCTGACCAATGATATTGCCGGGGCTGCTGCGGCAGGCATGAAAACCTGCTGGTACCATCCGGGGAAAAGTGCAGCGGGCTGCGGAGCAAATCCGGATTACGGGATATCCGGCCTGGCTGAATTAATTCATATCCTGTAGCAGGTACGGCATTATAGGACAATCTGTGCTGACAATACCAGCTCCGGGGGAAAACGGAAATTAGGCGGTTAGTTAGGGAACGGATATGATAATGCATCCACAGACATCTGAAAAGAATATAACGGGCGGAACAAAAGGAGATAAAAATGGTAACAGTAAACAGAAAAGAAGAGTTCGGAACAGATATCGGGACTGTATGGGAAATAGTGACCAGCCTGGACGACTATGCCTGGAGGAGCGATCTTGACAGGATAGAAATAAGGGAACCCTCCCAAAACGATCCCGCGGTTCCCTGCAGCCGGACACCTGTGGGACGAAGCTTCCGGGAATACACAAAGGACGGATTCTCCACCACATTCACCATAACGGCTTTTGAGCCATTAAAAAGATATGAATTTGACATGGAAAATGAAAATATGCAGGGGCACTGGATCGGAACTTTCGAAAAAACAGCCGCAGGCACAAGGGCGGATTTTACAGAAAAGGTAACGGCTAAAAAACTGTGGATGAAGCCGTTTACAGGATTTTATCTGGCAAACCAGCAGAAGCGGTATATGGAAGATCTGCGAAGAAAACTGGAAGGGATACAAGAGTAACGCTATGAAAATGCCGGCAGAAGGAATCGAAGAAATTATGTTTGCCCCCTGTGGGATGAACTGCATGGTGTGTTACAAGCACTGCTATCATAAAAAACCGTGCGACGGATGCCTGAAAACCGATAAAGGAAAGCCTGAGCATTGTAGAAAATGCCGGATTAAGGACTGCGTCCGTCAAAAGGAGCTTTCCTTTTGCTTCGAATGCGGGGAATATCCCTGTAAACAGATAAAAAATCTGGAAAAAAGTTATCTCACCCGGTATGGGGCGAGCCTTATGGAAAACAGCCGATGCGTGAAGGATAATGGGCTTCCGGTGTTTATGGCGGAACAGAAGGAACGCTTTACCTGTCCGGTATGCGGGGGAATTATTTCCCTTCACGACAGGGAATGCAGCGAGTGCGGCAATAAAATATAATGAGTTGATAAGCATAAGGCCGTTTTGGAAAAGCGGCAGGAAGGGTGATTCCATGAAAAAAGAGATGCAGCAATCCGATATGAGGCTGGTAATTCATGATTTACCTGCCGATGTACTGCCTGTAATACAGGATAACCGTACAAAAGAAATCAGGGATGACGGCTCCATCCGATCCTGTATCGGCTGTTTTGGCTGCTGGCTGAAAACGCCGGGAAAATGTATACTTAAGGATACATACAGCGACATGGGCCGCCTGCTGGCTGCCAGCGGGGAAATTCTGCTGATAAGCCGCTGCTGTTTCGGAGGCCCCGGCCCCTTTGTTAAAAATGTGCTGGACAGAAGTATTTCCTATATTTTACCCTATTTTGTAATAAAAAACGGGGAAATGCATCATCGGCAGAGGTATCCGAAAACGTTGGCGTTAAAGGCTGTTTTTTACGGGGAAGATCTGACCATACAGGAAAAAGATACCGCCAGGGAATGGGTGGCTGCCATGGCGGATAATTTGTATTGTGAGGTACAGCAGGTTACCTTCTGTATCACACCGGAAGAAGCAGGAGGTTTCCTATGAAGATAGCATTGATCAACGGAAGTCCGAAACGCACAAACAGCGCCTCAGGAGTGATCGTATCCCAGCTGAAGGGATGGCTGGAAAAGAAGGGGCCGTCCCTTTGTGACCTGCATTTTTGCACACCCCATCCGCAGAAAGAACAGCTGCAGGCAGCAGCGGAAAGTGATGTCCTGCTTTTCGCTTTTCCCTTATATGTGGATGGGATCCCTTCCCATATGGTGAGTGCCCTTCTGGATTTGGAGCCTTTTATCCGGGAGCAAAAGAAAAAACGGATGGTTTATGCCGTCCTTAACTGCGGTTTTTATGAAGGCTGCCAGAATGCTCCGGCTATCCGGATGATGGAAAACTGGTGCCGCCGCAACAATCTGGACTGGGGATATGGAATCGGGGCAGGAGGCGGGGGCATGTTGTCTGCGCTTTCGGGTATTCCTGCGGGACGCGGTCCTGCTGCCTCTCTTGGCAAAGCGCTTTCCCGGCTGGCAGAGGACAGCGCCGCACAGAGAAGCGGGGAAACGGTCTATGTCCAAATGAATTTTCCGAGGTTTGCCTATAAAGCCGCTGCTGAATTCGGCTGGAGACAGGCAGTGAAGAAAAATGGAATGAAGGCAAAGGATATTTTAAAACAGTGGCTGTAAGCGGAAGGGAAGAAGAACATAAAATGGAGGAAAACAAGAGGGAAGAATTCCTGAAACAGTACTGGACAGCCGTTCTGGGACAGCAGGCGGATCAACTGCCCCTGTTTTTTAAAGAGGACGCCTGTATCCGATGGCACAACACCAGGGAACAATTTACCGTAGCGGAATTTATCCGTGCCAACTGCGAATATCCCGGAGAATGGGCAGGGGAGGCGGAACGGCTGGAAACCGTGGGAGAATGCAGCATTATGGCGGTTCATGTACATACCAAAGACGGCTCCCTGTCTTTTCATGTAGTGTCTTTCATACGGATGAAGGATGACCTGATAAGTGAATTGGATGAATACTGGGGAGATGACGGCCCTGTCCCCGGATGGAGAAAAGAAAAACAAATAGGAATTCTGTTTCCGTAAAAGTGCGGACAGCGCAGTGCAGCAGGAGAGAAAGGAAAAATGGATGGAAAATAATAAAAATATCTTTGTGGAAAAGTGGCATTCGGTTTATTTTTTTATTCCCTTATTTGAAAATCCGGTGGTGATGCCTGCCGCGGAGGATGTATGCAGTAAGCTTTCTGAAAAATTCGGAAGGGTTACCCCGCTGTCGGAGGAACAGAAAATGCCCGGAGAGCCTGCCGGGCTTAAATCCTTTGTGTTATGGGATCATCCGGTCCATTACAGCAAGGAGAACCAGGATGTGCCGTCCCAGTTGGTGCTGTACGGCGGGGATGTATTTGACAGGAGCCAGTTTGATGAATCTATAAAAGCCCAGTTCTGGGCGTGTCCCGACAGGGAAGCATTTCTGGAACGATGCCGTTATTCCATAATGGCAAGCAATATGCTGGCGGCAGGGCTTCCTCCTCTGGAGCAGTATGGAATCCTTGCTTCCTATGCGGATGCGCTTCTGGAGCTGTTTCCCGACTGCATCGGAATTTACTGGCCCCACAGCCGGAATCTGGTGCCGAGAGAAATCTATACGGCGTCCTCCTGGAACCGGAAAGAACTCCATTTTCTTGACGGCGGCCTGAATGTCCGGTTTTTCACAGTGGGCGGCACGGATGAATTCCTGTTTGATACCCTTGGGCTGACACCCATAGGCCTTCCCGATCTTCAGATCCATTGCCGGAATCTGGAACCAGATGAGGTGGTGGTTTTTCTCAGGAATCTTGCCGCTTATCTGTTTGAGTACGGGGATGTGATTGAAGACGGCAATACGGTGGAAGGCATACACCATGAAAAATGGGTGTGCCAAAGAGAGGACGCCATGGCCGGACCTATGCGCGTTGTCCTTGATGTGAACCCGGGAGAATTTGCCGCAGGAAACAGGTAAAAACATGCTATCCATATGGATGAATAACCCCCTGTTGGAGGATACAAAATATGGCTGTTAAAATGATAGTAACGGATCTGGATGGCACCTTTCTGCGATCGGATAAAAGCGTGTCCGCCTATTCACAGAAGGTCATAAGACAATGCAGACAGAAAGGAATCATTTTTGTGATTGCCACCGCACGGCCGGTGAGGGCGGTGGAAAGCCTTCTTCCCGTCCTTTCCTGCGATGCCGCCATTTATCACAACGGCGCCGTTATAAAGAAGGGGGAGAAACAGATGGATGGATTCGGAATTCCCAATCCGCGGAACTTTATCTCTTCCCTTTTGGACGCATATCCCGGCCTACCTGTATGCGCGGAGATACAGGATCAGCTTTATGCTAATTACGATCCGGGAAAAATATGGGAGAATATTCCATATAAATACACAGATTTTACAGATTTGCCGGAGGCGGACGCGGATAAAATCCTGTTGGAAACCACATCGGTGGAGGAAATGGAAAAATTCAAGCCATTTCTCACCTCCGATCTTTATATGCAGCTTTCCGAAAACACTATTGCTATGATAATGAACAAACAGGCCTGTAAAGAAAATGGCATACGCTCCCTTGCCGCTGACTATCAGATCCGCATGGATGAGGTTGCGGCCTTCGGCGATGATTACAATGATATCCTTATGCTCCGGGAATGCGGAAAAGGGATTGCCGTAGCCAATGCTATCCCGGAGGTATTGGAAGCGGCGGATGAAATCTGTGAAGATAACGATAATGACGGCGTAGCCCGTTGGCTGGACAGGAATATCCTGCGAAATGTTCCTGTGCAGAAACAATTGCAGTGTATGAAGGAAGATTTGCCGATTCATTCAAAAAGGAGAAGGGGATAAGAAAATGTCAGCCTATAAAGTAATTGATGTAAAGAACTGGAAAAGAGCGGTCCACTGTGAGATTTTCAGGAACAGCATGCAGCCCCAATATGGTGTCAGTTTGGAACTGGATATAACAAATTTTCTGAGAGTTATCCAAGCAAAAGGTTATTCCTTTACCTTTTCCTTTGTTTACATCGTTTCTAAATGTGCAAATGAATGCGAGGAATTCCGGTATCGTTTTCAGGACGGGGAAGTGGTGCTTTATGAACGGATAGATACCTCCTTTACTTATATGGATGCGGACGGGGAGCTTTTTAAGGTGGTGAATGTGCCTATGAAAGATTCCCTTGACGAATACGTAAAGGCGGCGGGAGAGACAGCCGGCAGCCAGCAGGCATACTTTACAGGACCCATGGGAAACGATATATTCCAGTTCTCCGGTATGCCATGGATTTCTTTCACCCATATATCCCATACCTATTCCGGGAATAAAGAAGCGGCAACACCCCTGTTTGACTGGGGAAAATATTTCGAACGGGACGGGAAAATTATCCTTCCCTTTTCCGTACAGGTCCATCATTCTTTTGTGGATGGTATCCATATTGCAAAATTTGCAGACCTTTTACAGGCCTGCCTGGATGAAATGGAGTAAAAAAATGGGAAATATCCTGGTATTGGGAGCCAGCGGTTTCGTCGGTTCTGCGGTAAAGAAAAGACTGGAGCAAAGCCATACGGTCTATGGCACCTATTATACGAGAAACGAAGCATTGCCGGAAGCCGGCAGAATGGAATATTTAGATATCGGAGATAATTCAGCGCCGGGGCTTTTTCTGCAAAAGATAAAGCCGGATTGGGTTATAGCGTCCTTGCGGGGAGAGTTTTCCGGACAGATGGCGTTTCATAAACGGCTGGCCCGGGAAATGCAGAAGCTTCCGGAGAGCCGTTTATGTTATCTGTCCACTGCCAATGTATTTGACAAGGAAGGGGACAGGCCCCATTATGAAGAGGATGTACCGAAGGCGGAAAGCGGATACGGACAGTTCAAAGCAGACTGCGAATCTATGCTTTTTCAGGAATTGGAGGAACGCTGTACGATCCTCCGTCTGCCTATGGTATGGGGCAGGGATTGTCCGAGAGTGCGCAGTTTGTATACAGATATGGCAGACGGAGGGAAAATACGTACCTGGACCAATCTGTATGTCAATATTGCCACGGATGTGCAGATAGCAGAATTCGTCTCTTTTATTGTGGATACAGGGGCAAAAGGGATTTTTCATGCGGGTACTGTCGATTGGATAGCATATCATGAGCTGATACGCCGGATAGGGGAGCGTATTGGTCTGCGGAATCCCCGCTTAACAATGGAAACAGAAGAGAAAGCGGAATATATGGTTTTGTTATCCCACAGAGAGAATGTCCTGGATGCGTTGAAGCCTACAGTGGCACAGGTGATTGACAGTATCACCCGATAAGGCTGCAAGGCTCACCGACCAGACTTCCAACCAACCAGAACTGCGGTGCTGCCTGATGGGGAATAAGGAGTACGTATGAAAAAAGCCGGAAGAATTATAGGAATCGCCATGATAAGTTTATTGCTGGGAGTAATCCTTTTTTATTTCCTTCTTACATTTCTGATCGCACCCGCAGTAAACGACCAAACGGCGGAAACTCTTTATGAGGAAATGCTTCAGATTCCCCTGCCTGAAGGAGCTGATTTTTGCGACAGCCGTTACCTGGCGGGAAATCTGGTGGGGAACGGGAATAAAATGCAGTATTTTGCTGCAATTCTGCTGCGGACAGATAAGACAGGGGAAGAACTGGAGGCCTACTATGCACCTTACCGGGAGGATGAATGGCACTTCCTGGTGGAAATCCAGCAGGGGGCTGCTATCTCGCCTCTGGAAGGCAGGGAGGAATTTTCATTCCCAGAGGAAACAAGAGGGGAAGAGTACTATATTGTTTATTCCTGGGGCAGAAGTGATTTTCCATTCCAGGACTGGGATTTGCGGGCCCACTAAAAGCTAGGGAGGTACGTGAATGGATAAAACAGCAATAAGACAACGGATTAAAGAGGGTGCGCGGATTACTATTATAGGGGACAGTCTGGCGGCGGGAGCAGGCAGCTCATGCAGTTACAAAACAGAAGAAGTGATTATGTGTGACGGATCGGATGTATTTGTAAGGCGGACGGCTCCAAACAGCTGGTGGGGGCGGTTTCAAAATTACCTTACCGACAAATATCCGGGCTGTACGGTAGTAAATAACGGCTGTGGAGGCGCTTTTTCCTGCCAGTTAAGAAAGGGGTTATCTTCTGTTTTTGACGAAGACAAGGACGATATTGTTTTCTTGTTTTTAGGCGCAAACGACCGTAAAAGGGTCGGAGGGATGGAAGAACTCTGCTGCAACCTTACCTGGATGATACGATATTTTAAGGAAAAAAAGAAACCGGTTGTGGTGTTTACCCCAAACCCGTCTACCGTTGAAAATGAAGCCTATCCGAATAGGTTATATCATATGGAAGATGTCTCTAATGTTATTATTGATGTGGCAGAAAAGGAACAGGTTCTTCTGATCGACAATTACAACTATATTATGGATTATCTTTTTGTTACGGGGAAAAAGATTGAGGATATTATCTTCGGAAACGGCTGTCCAAACGATGGCTGCCATCCGGCGGATGCCATACAGGAGATGATGTACCGTAATCTCATGCGCTGTCTGGGATTTTCAGTAAAGATAGATGGGGCGATTTGGAAATAAAAAAATAAAGAAACGGGATATGGCAGACATTATGAGACGGAAGGAGCGGAATATGAAAATATCAGTGATACTGGGACACCCTTATGAAAAAAGCTTAAATGCCGCAATTGCAGGAGCTGTGACGGAGGCCTTGCAGGAAAAAGGCCATGAGATCCGGTTTCATGATCTGTATCAGGAAAAATTCAACCCTGTAATATCCGGCGGGGAACTGGTTACGGATGTCCCGGAGGATGAGCTCACCATGCTCCATCAAAAGGAAATCAGGGAAGCGGACGGCATTGTCATTATCCATCCCAACTGGTGGGGACAGCCTCCTGCTATGCTGAAAGGGTGGGTTGACCGTGTCCTGCGGGAAGAAGTGGCATATACCTTTCCGGTGGGGGACAACGGCGGCGGACTGCCCATAGGGCTGCTGAAAGCCCGGGCGGCATTGGTATTTAATACCTCCAACACACCGGAAAGAAGGGAAGAAGAAGCATTCGGGGATCCGCTGCAGCGATTGTGGAGAGACTGTATCTTTGCATTCTGCGGCGTACATACCTTTGACAGGAAAATGTTCCGGGTAGTGGCCGACAGCAGTGAAGAGGAGCGGAGCAGATGGCTGGAGGAAGTGAAAGTACTGGTCAGCCGGTATTTTCCCGAAGACAGATATAGGGGAGGGATATAAAGGCAGACAAAAGGAATTCTTACATATTTATATATAAGAAAACTATCCTGGTAAAATGGCTGTCAGGTGTCTGCGGAGGATAGGAGCCGGAAGCCGTGGAGGTAGGTTACCAAAACCCACCGGGTACAGATACTGGTGGCTGTTCTGGGACAGGACTGCCCGGTAATGGAGCGGGAGCGGCAAAAGCAGCCTGTCACATACAGCAAAGAGGCGCGCTGGATGGCAAGACAATTAAAATCGGGTATAAGCCCGGCAGATAAAAGAAGGAGCGGAAGATGAAAAAAGGAACTACATGGTTATTCCGGGTATTACTGGCGTTCAGTGTGCTTGGACTTATCGTAAGCGGAATCGGCTGTTGGAAGAAAGCGGCCGCCGTTTCCATAATCGGCGGGGCTGACGGTCCCACCAGTATTTTTATTGCAGGAAAAATCAACAGCACACCGGTTTATGTTGTCACGGCATTATTTATCCTGGCAGCAGCAGTAACAGGGCTGATAATTCGAAAGCAGAATAAGAAAAAGGGCGGCGGCCCGGAGAAATAAACGAAAGGATCTGCAGCTGACAGGATTATGTTTCTTCTATATTTACGATCCGTGTGTATCTTCTGAGAGGGTACTGGCCGTCATGGGCTTCTCCGCAGAACTCCTCCGACATGGTCCCTGCCCGGGTAATGCGCACCACACCGGAACGGGCCAGCAGACGGGTAAGAGCCTCGCGCTCTTCGTCAGGACAGATCAGCCCGGCAGTCTGCAAATATCCTTTTTTTCTGCGCAGGACAGTAATGATATTTTCCTTTGGCAGCCTTTTTACATAGCAGTTTCCAAACATATAAGAAAGCGCCAGTTCGCTGTCCCGGCAGGCGGTGAGACAGCAGCCGGTTCCCCGGAATTCTTCCGGCGCTGCTTCTGCTGTGCCTCTAAGGATTTTTTCCAGCGTGTCATGGTATTTCATAAGTGTTATTTCCGCAGCACCGCCCAGGTCGGTAGGCGGATCCCTCAGGACAGCCTCATCCAGGATGGGCAGAAATTCCCTGCAGAAATCATACAGATCGTCAAGGCTATGTGTGTCTAAATAGATAGTCTGGCAGGAACTGCATAAAAGCTGTCTGGTGGATGCTATATGAAGGGCCAGCTCTTTCAGCTCATGCCCTTTATTTTGGCAGCCGGATAGATAGGCAAATCCCAGCTTATGTCCCCATTCGATTAATCTGGTCCCCACCGGAGCGAACTGTCTGACCGCAGAAACCGCCGCGTCTCCTCCCCAGACCACGATACCGTCCGCCATAACCGCCATTTTTTTCAGCGCAGCCAAATCGGCAGAAGGGGTATCGAATACATAGATGAAGTCGGAGAGTGCAGGCTCGATTTCAAGCAGGCTTGTAATAAGCATTAGAGTGAGGCCGTTGTCTGCCTGAGGGAGCTTAACTATATTTATATTTCCGGTCAGCAGCCCTTCCGCGAGGCTGAAGGCCGGCAGGCCGTCTATATTTCCTGCGGCGATGTGTAGCAGTGTCCCAAGCGGCATGGCGCGCACACAGATGCTTTTCTGGTTATGGGGCGGTTTGGTACGATAAGGCGTAAAGAATCCCTCCCCCAATTCCGTGCTCAGCTTATACTCTATATATTCGCGGCTGAGCATCACGGCGGCAAGCTCCTTGTACCGAACGGCCCCGTCAGGGGAAAGATCCGCGATTCTCTCATCAAACGCCCCGGCTGCGATACGTTTGCTGAGAAAATCAACAGCGGCGACAACCGTTTCCGCAGACAGTGTTTTCTCCGCTAACGTATGATTGATTTCTTCTTCCATGGCGGACAGGATACGATCCTGTTCCTTGGAATCATAAAGTTTTCCTTTTGCCAGTATCATAGTGTTATCTCCGATTTGCCAGAATTATAAAGTTCTCTCTGCTATGAGATCCGCCGCTCCGGCGGCGCAGGTTTTAATATCCTTCAGCCCCACGCGACCGATTACTTCCAGATAAGGAGAGGCAATCTTACAGCCGCATTTGCTGCCATCGTGCAGCACACCCAAATCATCCGTCATGACGCTGAGAATGGGGGTGGCTTTTATCATGGGCGTTATCAGATTGATAAGCCCTGTCTTTCCCGGTTCGAGTGGACGGAGGGTATGAACATCCCTGATAATGACTCGGCTGTAAGCAGGTACATGGAAGTGATGGTTCGGGCAGTCACAATAAAAGATAGGATGCTCCGCCGCACCGAAAAATTCCACAATATCTTCCTCGCCGATTCCCAGAACCTTATCGGCCAGCTCATAAAATGTTTTCTTATCCACCTGCTGGGTATAAAACTGTTTCCAGCCGCCTCCCAGCATGATTTTGGAACCTTTTTTCAGTTTTATGCGGATCCCTCGTTCCTCCATCATCTGAAGTGCAAAATAGGTATAGGAAGGGAATCCCATAAAACGCAGAGGAAAACAGGAATGCCCATACTTTTGTATAGCGCTGATCATGGCTTCCAGATCCGGGACATACGTGCCGTTTTGGTAGGTCAGAGCAAAAGAACGGCTTAAAGCAGGCGCAAACAGAGTCGCCCCGAAGGCTGTTTTGGTAACTGCCGTCCGGTTTCCTTTATGAGGTTTATAACCGAAAACAACATAGTGACAGGGCATTAAGGAAAAAAGGCCTCGGAGCCTGCCGATTTTCAAGACCATTTTCAGAGCGCATAATAAACCGCCTGCATCATAACCGATTTCACTGAAAACGCCTTTGGTTCCGGAGGAGGTAGCCCGTATAAGCATTTTCCGGGTGGGAACGGAAAATAATTTATGGTGCTTGAAAAGTAAGGTTGGTAATACGGGGATTTCAGCAATGTCCTCAAAACGGCAAAGCGATTCCGGGCTTATGCCGTAGAAATCCAGGATAGCACGGTATTCTTTGCAGTTATCATATTGGAACCGACAGTTCTCCTTTACCGCACGGAAGAAAAGTCCGTTTGTTGTTTCCGTATCGAATGGATTTCGGGTACGGAATAATTTGGATCGATATTTTATAGGAAGCACCTCCTTTATGGGAACGGTTTATGCCAATGGGGTATTGGTGTATTTTACCATATAGTCCGACGGTTATCTAGCTAGTACTGTCATAATAAATATTATGTATCGCAATAACAGTAATAATTACCGGCTGCCAGAGTATTGTTTTCCGATTCACTTCACGCTATACTTAGAACAATTTAATAAATAAGAGACAGAGGAGGAAGCTTTTATGGGTATTAATATCGCTGTGGAAAAGGACATTTCCGACATTGCCGGACTTTACAGACAGCTTTTTTCAGAAATGGCAAAAATTCAGCCGGCATTTATCTGCCCCGGTTCCCAGGATGAGGCCTTTATACGAAGCAATATTGAAAGTGAAGATGCAGATATCCTCATTTACAGAGAGGGAGAAGAAATAGTAGGATTTCTTATGATTCAAAAGAAATCCACTCCTCCTTATGAATGCTATATTCCACACCAGTTTGCCCATATCATGGATTTGGTTGTGGATCAAAGGCACCGGGGAAAAGGCATCGGCACTCTCTTGCTGCAGGAGGCGGAAACCTGGGCAAAAAAAAGAAAACTGGAATATATGGATCTTGGGGTTCTCACAGGCAATACCGCCGCTGAGGGACTTTACAAAAGAATGGGATACAGGGATATGCAGAAAACCATGAGGCATATGCTTTGACGGCATTTAAATGCATACAGGATTGTCAGGATGGATCTCTATATATTTCAGTTCCAGCAGCCGATCTGTAATGATCATAGGAAAAGTGAGTAAGGATAAAGGAGTCTGCAATACCTGCTGCCTTTAAGTATCGGATTGCGGCCGGGGCTTCTTTCCTGTATGATAAGAACAGAGAGAAAGACTGACGAGAAAAGAGGGAGCCTATGAATTGTACTATCCGTTCTTTATACCTGTGTGTACGTGATATGGAGAGAGCTGTCCGGTTTTATGAAGATTTTCTGGAAAGGCCGGTGACCTGCAAGGATGAGCTGTACAGTGTTTTTGATATAAGCGGTTTCCGATTGGGACTTTTTGCCTATGAAAAGGCAGGAGAAAACCACATCTTCGGCAGTAACTGCCTGCCGAGCCTGGAGGTGGACAGCCTGGAGATTCTGAAGAAAAAGCTGGAAGGCCGGAAAGTGGTTTTTGCATGCAGGAAAATCGGAACAAACTGGGTGTCGGAGTTTGCGGACAGCGAGGGGAACCCTATCGAACTGACCGCACCCGTAAGGGAGGGGGATGCATTATGATTAGCGATAAACGGATAGACGGGGGAAAAAGCTTTGACTGGGGGAGGACCTCCGGAGATTACGCAAAATACAGGGATATTTATCCGCCGGAATTTTATAAGAAAATTTTGGATGCAGGGCTTTGTACCAAAGGGCAGCAGGTTCTGGATGTGGGGACGGGAACCGGTGTGCTTCCCCGGTACCTCTATCCTTATGGAGCCGAATTTACGGGAATGGATATTTCAGAGAACCAGATAGCAACAGCTGTAAAGCTGGCAGAGGAAGCTGGTATGGATATCCGGTTTCTGAGCGGGCCTGCGGAACAGATGGATTTTCCGGAAGGAAGCTTTGATGTGGTAACTGCCTGCCAGTGTTATTTTTATTTTGACCATTCGCGTATGGCACCGGCGCTTAAAAGGGTACTGAAGCCGTCCGGGCGTTTTGTTATTCTGTATATGGCCTGGCTGCCTTTGGAGGATCCCATAGCCGGGGCCAGCGAGGAATTGGTGCTCGCCTATAATCCGTCCTGGACGGGAAAAGGGGAAACACGGCATTTAATTACGGTGCCTGAGGCGTATCTCGATTATTTTACAGTGGAAAGCAACGAAATCTATGATCTGCAGATTCCCTTTACGAGGGAGAGCTGGGATGGGCGTATCCGGGCCTGCCGCGGAATAGGGGCCTCCCTTTCGGCCGAAGAAGTGGAGGCTTTTACAGAAGAACACCGCCGCCTGCTGGAGACAGCAGCCCCGGAGGAGTTCATGATCCGGCATTATGCTGGGATGGCTGTTTTGAAGAAAAAGGGTTAGGTAGTACACCAGTAGCAATCGTGCGGTAATGGAGTATAATGGCTATACGCTGGCCCGCCTCAGGGGTGACAGGCCATAGCGGAGGGAGAAGAGATGACCGGGGAAGATATCATGCGTGCAGCCTGGAAACAGTCTGCTATAGATGCCAACTGCCGACCGGAGGATTTTTGCAGCGGACATAACCGGGTGGTAGTATCCGAAGCGAACGGGAAGGCAAGAAAATACCTGGAGCTTCCGGCTTATTGTATGCTGGTTTCCTACGGCAGCAATATTGTGGCTTCGGTGGATTCATCCATAGCCGGAGAAGTGGAAGAATACTTGGAACGGTTTCGGATTGGCCACTGCTTCGGAACCCCCAATATCTATCTTCTTAATGAACTGTTTGCCAGGGATAACAGGCAAATCTGTTTTATGGCGGAATATTTTCTGCCTGATAGGGAACGGCTCCGGGCGCTTCCCTGCGGCTATGAGATAAAAATCCTTAATCCGCAGGATTTGCATCCGTTCTATCAGCCGCAGTGGGACAATGCACTGAGCCGCAGCCGGAAAGAGCTGGATGTTTTGGCTGCAGGCGCTTTTTACGGGACTAAGCTGGTGGGTCTGGCTGGCTGTTCGGCGGACTGTGATTCCATGTGGCAGATAGGTGTGGATGTGCTGCCGCAATACAGAAGGCAGGGGATTGCGTCGGCCCTTACCAGCCGTCTGGCATTGGAATGCCTGGACAGAGGAAAGATTCCTTTTTATTGTGCTGCCTGGGCAAACCTGCAATCGGTGCGAAATGCGATCCGCAGCGGGTTCGGGCCTGCCTGGGTGGAAGTGGATGCCAGGCCCGCCGCTTTTATAAAAGAAATAAACGGAGAGGCCCTTTGAAGGCATCTCCGTTTGTTAACAGACGGTCAGCGGGATAAGACAGAAGCATATCAGTACCATCTTATCATAGGAAGCTCATTGTTTATCCCTTTCGTCATAAGTATCTGATGCAGATCGATAATGCCGTTATGGAAGGTTGCCGCGCAGGAAGCCAGATACAGGTGCCACATCCGCACAAATTTTTCATCGAACATCGCTTTAACCTGATCCAGGTTAGCCAGATAATTATCCCGCCAGCATAGAAGGGTGCGGTTATAGTGGAGCCTCAGGTTTTCCACATCCAATGTATGGAACTGTTCTTCTGCCATATAGGAAAGCATTTCCCGCAGGCTGGGTATCATGCCGCCGGGGAAAATATACCTTTTGATCCAGGCGTCCCCGGGATACTCCTTCAGCGCACTTATAAAGTGGAGGAGGAACAGTCCGCCGGGTTTCATGACCTGATTGACACAATGGAGAAATACCGGGTAGTTTTCCCGTCCCACATGTTCTGCCATACCTACGCTTACCACCCGGTCGAAGGTCAGATGGGATTTAGGGAGATCACGGTAGTCCATAAGTTTTACCGTCAGATAATCCTCCAGCCCTTCCCTGATAATCCGTTCCTGGCATTCTTTGTACTGTTCCTGGCTTAAGGTGATTCCTGTGCCCTTTATCTTATACTTTTTGGCGGCTTCTATCAGCAGAAAACCCCATCCGCAGCCCACATCCAGCAGAGTCATGCCTTCCTTCAGATACAGCTTCTTCAGAATGTAATCCACTTTGTTTACCTGGGCCTGATACAGCGTGTCATTTTCATGCAGGAAATACCCGCAGGAATAACTCATGGTTTCATCCAGCCACAGCTTATAGAAGTCATTTCCGATATCATAATGGCTGCTTACCTCTTTCTGCTGGTTTTTCTTCGCTGTGGAGGTAAATATCAGTTTTTTCAGCGCGTTGTGATCCGTGGAGAACTTTCCCATCTGACCCAGAAAATGATCCAGGGCGTAGTACAGGTCTCCTTCAATTTCCAAATCATTGTTCATGTATGCCTCCCCTAAAGCCAGAGAAGTGCTTGTCGCTAAATCGGAAAGCGGAATGTCTTTATGAAACGTAACTGCAAAGGCAGGTTTCCCTTCTCCGATGAGATGTTCCTTTCCATCCATTTTCACCAAAAACGGATAATCTTCAAATTTTTTCAGAAACTGCAGCGTTACTTGTTCTTCCAGCATATTGGTTCCTCCTTGACATAATTTCTTTGTTGTTGTTTCGTCCCTCGGCCGCCACTTCAATAATGCACGGTACTGCGAAACCGTTTTGTTTCTTTTTCCTATAGTATTCCCAGGGTTTCCCATGTATAACGCCTTTTCTTTTTTTGAAAGGCAGTAAGGTGCAGGGAAATAATGTTTTCAGACAAATGTAAAAAAATATTTGACAATCAGGAAGGTTTGTTATATTCTTAAATTAGACAATTGACTAATTTAAAACGGAGGGGGAATTGCCATGAAAAAACTGCCGGATGCGGAGCTGGAACTGATGATGATTATATGGGATGCGGGGGAACCGGTTACCAGAATGGAAATCGAAGAAAAGATGGATGAGGGCAGGGAAGTGCTTCCCAGCACGATCCTGTCCCTGTTATCCCGTCTGGAGGAACGAGGTTTTGTCGAACGGGAGAAGAGAGGAAAAATCAATTATTACAGCGCACGGGTGGAAAAAGATCCCTATTTGAAGGAAACCGGACGCAACATATTAAAAAGAATGTTCGGGGGCTCTATATCCAATTTTGCCACAGCTCTTTATGACGGAGAGGAATTGAGCGATGAAGATATCGCCTGCCTGCAGGACTTTATAGACAGTAAAACCAGGAAACATACACCATCCGGAGGAAATAAAAGATGAGTGCCTTTCTATCCGGCGTTTTAAAGATAACCCTGATTACCGACCTGACCATCGGGCTGGTCTGGCTTCTTTCGCTTTGTTTAAGGGGCGGATCCGGTTACCGGTGGAGAAAAATGGTCTGGCTGTTTCTTGGGCTGCGCTTATTAATACCGGCAACCATATCCTTTGCAGAGATATCGGGTCAGCTGCCCCTGATCCGGGTGGAACTGAACGGGCCTGTAAACAACCGGCAGGTTGATTCAGCTGCGGCTATAGCAAATGGTTTGAAGGAACAAGAGGAGGCAGGTGCGGTGCCGGATTCCGGGGAGGGTGCCGGAAGCCCGCAGGATTCCATGGCGGCAGGGGAGGAAGCGGATCCGGAGATTCCTGCTGCCGCAGAGAAGGGAGAACGCTTGAAAGCGGATTTGGAAACCGGTCTGCCGGAGTCCGGTATGTTCAAAAGCCGGCTGCCCTTGTCTGTTCTTCTTGTGTGCTTTTGGCTGGCAGGCATTCTGGCGGCGGCCAGATTCCATATCTCCCAGTATCTGCATACCAGAAAATGTCTTTTGGAAACGGCTCGTCCCTGCAGGGATAAAGAGACAGAGTGCCTTGCAGAGAAGCTTTTCCGGGAATATGGCATCAACAGGACACTCCCCCTGCTGATCAGTGATACCGTCGATACCCCAATGGTAACCGGATACATCAAACCGGTGCTTCTGCTTGATGAGGCTTCCTGCCGGGCACCGGAACGGGAAGCGATGCTGCGTCATGAACTGTGTCATTACAAATATGGTGACTTATGGTACAAGCTTCTGATGGTGGCTGTCTGTGATCTGTATTGGTTTAATCCGGTTCTCCGGTTCATGAAACGGATGGCCTTTTGTGATGTGGAGTGCGTTTGTGACAGCCGGGCGACCAGAAAGATGGGGCCGGAGGAAAAAAAGCGTTATGCTTATATGTTGGTAACACGTACCCGGGGAAAAAGTACGGCATATTCCGCCCGTTTCTCAGCGGGGAGAAAAACAATGAAGGAAAGGCTTGATAACCTTTTTACCGACAAAAAGAATAAGACCGGCTATGCGGCAGCCCTTGTACTGCTGGCGGCAGTTTCCGTTTTTTCCATGTCGCTGGTATTTGCCGGAAGGGACGGCAGCGGCGGTACGAGCGGTGCCGGAGAAGAAATGGCCGCAGGTGAAGAGAAAGGCGGGAAGGGAAATGACGGGGAGGAAGAACCCGCCGTGAAGCCCGTGAAAACCTTCCGGGTCGACTCTGTTGCGGATCTGTATCTGGAGGAGCCTTTTCAGCCGGAGCTGTACTATACGACCAATCGCGTTACGTTGGACAACCATTTTTATATCGATGAGGATAAGGTGCTCTGGGGATATGGCCGGAATAGTTTCGGGCAGCTGGGAATCGGAAAAAAGGATACGGATGACACATATTACGGGGAGCCTGTCAGAATTGCGGAACATGTGGTTTCCGTAGATCAATCTGTCAACGGTTATTTTACCATCTATCTGACGGAAGACGGAAACCTGTATGGAATGGGATCTAATCTGATGGGAGTTTTAAGAAAACCGTTGGACGGGGAGCAGGTGCTTTATGATTATAGCCGCTATGTTCCGGTTTTGGAACCGACTCTGCTCATGGAGCAGGTAGCTTTTGCCCGGGCGGGAATGTATTCTATTGTAGCCTTAAAGGAGGACGGAAGTGTCTGGTGGTGGGGAGAATACAAGGCTTTATCCGCCACTGCCTATGGAAGCCCGAATTCGGATGGCTATTGGGCTTATGAGGAATGGCCTGAAAATCCCCGTAAAATGATGTATACCAGCCCCCGCCTGATGCTGGAGGACTGTATCTATGCCACGACGGGAAACTGGACCGGGGCGGCCATAACCAGAGACGGGGAATTATATACATGGGGCTTTAATATATGGGGCCAGTGCGGCACACCGGTGACAGCGGATGATTATGTCCGGACGCCCCAAAAAGTACTCGGCAATGTTAAAATGGTTTGGCCGGAGCGAATGGCATTCCGTGACAGCCGTACCGCCATACCGGAGTTTGCTTCTTACAATACCAGCTACAATGATAACCTGTTCGTACAGCTGAAGGACGGCACCCTTTTGGCCTGCGGCCTGGATTTGGGAACAAAAACTAAAACTATTGAGCTGGACGGGGATATGCTGCAGCCTGTCACAAAAAACTATTCGGACAGCTTTGTCCCTATTGCCGTCTGTTCCCTGACCGATGCGGATATCCGTTCCATCCTGGCGCAGTGCGAAAAGGGAAGCACGGTGGAAGAAGCGGAACAAATACTGGAGGAGCATCAACTGTTCTGGCTGGAATGCTTTGAAGAAGGGGGAAGGTATCCTCTCTATCTGGAGGTGGAAGAGGGGAGATACTATCTTTACATTGATGACAACGGGAGAGTGACGCATTTTTCCGATCAGGAGGACGTTTAGTTCCCCGCGGCCGCTTCCATGAATCTTTACTTTGGAGTGCGCAGCCTTCCCGGATTCATGGAATTTTCTGAAAATAAAAAAATCCTCATCCTACATGACGGTATAGGATGGGGATTTTAGCATATACTCCGTATATCTGAATTATGCCATCTGGTTTACAGCTTTAGAAAGACGGGACACCTTTCTGGATGCTGTATTTTTGTGATATACACCTTTGGTTGTTGCCTTATCAATAGTAGATGTGGCAGCGAGAAGAGCAGACTGTGCTGCGCTCTTATCACCAGCTTCAATAGCTGTGTATACCTTCTTGATAGAAGTTTTCACACCAGACTTGATAGCTTTGTTTCTGTCAGCTTTGGTTCTGTTAACCAGAATTCTCTTCTTAGCAGATTTGATGTTAGCCAAGATTTTCACCTCCATTTTCAAGTGAATTTTTCTTATTCCTTATGAAAATGTTTCATTAAACCCGGACACGGTCGTTCTAAGGAAACATACGAATATATTCTATCGGACAGCTTCTTATATGTCAATACATAATTTATTTATTTTTGCAAAAAATAGGCATATGCGCGGTCCGGCCCCCGGAAAGTCAGCGGGCAAGAATAAGCCGGACGCATAAGTTAAAGTAAAGGGAAGAGCGGGAGAGTACAGATGAGTTGTTTTCAGGTAAGAACGGACCTGGCATTGGAAGCCAGGGAAAGCATTACGGAAGCGGACGGAGAACTGCGCGGTGTCCGGGTGGAAGAATTCTCAAACCCCAAAAGTGAAGTGCAGATCACCCGTGTCATCATTGATACGAAAAACGGCGCAAAGGCCATGGGCAAACCGATGGGCACCTATGTTACGCTGGAAGCCCCGGCGTTGATGGAGCCGGATGAGGACTATCACAGAGAGGTTTCGGAGGAACTGGCCAAACAGCTGAGAAAGCTGATCCCGGATATCGAGAAGGAGCAATCTATCCTGGTGGTAGGACTTGGAAACCGGGATGTTACGGCGGATGCGCTGGGACCGGAGGTTGTGGATAATCTTTTTATCAGCAGACATGTGATAATGGAGTACGGAAAAGCTGCTTACGGCCGCGAAAAAATGCATCAGATCAGCAGTATCGTGCCGGGAGTCATGGCAATGACGGGAATGGAAACTGCAGAAATTGTCAAAGGTGTGGTGGAACAGACCAGGCCGGACGTCCTGATTGTTGTGGATGCCCTGGCGGCCCGGAGCACAAAGCGCCTGAACCGGACCATCCAGATTTCCGATGCGGGGATCCATCCGGGCTCCGGCGTGGGCAACCATAGGAACGCCATGAATAAAGAAACCCTGGGAGTTCCTGTGATTGCCATCGGCGTGCCCACGGTAGTGGATGCTGCAACTATTGTGGGAGATGCTATCGAAAGCATGATACAGGAGAGCGGGGAGGAAGGCTGTTTCTTCAACAGGGAGCACCCCAAGGCACTGTCCGAACTGAATAACATGTATGTGACCAGCAAGGATATTGATGAAACTGTGAAACGCCTTAGCTTTACTATTTCGGAGGCAATAAATATAGCTTTGGATATTGCCTGAGAATCTGCATAAATGAGAAGTGCAGGTGCATATATTCTTCTATGAATAAAAAATGGAATGGAAGAAAAATTTTTCATAAATGTGTGCTTGTGCTTCTTATTATTGCACTGGCGGATTTCCTGTTTTCCAGCCGCAGCGCCGCCGGGGACTCTGATGGGGAGCATTTCTCCTGGAAGGAGGTGCTCACAGCCAGAGCGCAGGAAGGGGTGCTGAATGTCTGGCTTCCTTCCTTTGCCTTTGCGGATAAGGGCAGCATGTCGGGTAAAGGGTGGTTTGACCAGATATTGGGCCAGCAGATCCCCCTTTATGCTTATGCGGGAAGCCAGGATGAGGAGGACCTGCAGACGGAGAGCGGGAGTACCTATGAAAAAATCCTGCTGCTGGAAGGGGCGAGCGAGTATACGGAAAGCGAAGATGGGGATGCGCTGGAGGTACCGGAAACCTCGGAGGGCAAGATCCGCCTGGATGATAATATGACGCAGCTGTTGCAGGAAGAAAATCAGACAGGCCAGGGGGAAAATGCGGAAACACAGGAACCCCAGGCACCGGCGGAGGATCCGTTCGGTTTCATCAAGGCGGCGGGGAGAGTCCAGGAATATAACTGGAGCTATTATCAGGATTTTGATGCCCTGATCAAGGAATTCTACGCGGTGGATGCCACGACGGAAGCCAGCTCCAAACGCCTGAACCTGGATGCGCTGCTGGGAAAAACCATGGCGATTACCAAAAATCCGGATGTGCCCCAGATATTGATTTACCATACCCACTCCCAGGAGGATTTTGTGGATTCCGTTCCCGGGGATACGTCCACGACGATCATGGGGGCAGGGGAGCTGCTGGCGCAGATCCTGCGGGAAGAATACGGCTATAACGTCATCCACCATCTGGGCGAGTATGATGTGGAGTCCAGGGATTATGCCTACTCCAATTCCCTTCCTGCCATCGAACAGGTGCTGGCGGAAAATCCCACAATCGAGGTGGTGATTGACCTGCACCGGGATGAGGTGCTGGAGGGAAGAAAGCTTGTGACGGATCTGAACGGGAAACCTACGGCCCAGTTCATGTTTTTTAACGGCCTTTCTTATACGAAGGCGCATGGTGATGTGGAATACCTGCAGAATCCGTACATAGACGACAACCTGGCATTTTCTTTCCAGATGCAGGTAATAGCCAACGAATATTATCCGGGCCTGACCAGAAGGATATATCTGAAGGGTTACCGTTATAACATGCATCTGCGGCCCCGTTCCCTGCTGATCGAATTAGGCGCCCAGACCAATACCGTGGAGGAAATAAAAAATGCCTGTGCGCCCATAGCCCATATCCTGGATCTGGAATTATCCGGTAAGGGTTTGTATTGACCGTTACCCCTGATTTTGCTATACTTGGTGCTGGAACGTCACATATACACTTGACATGTCCGTTGCATATATGCAAAAGACTTGGAGGAATTTTATGTCTATAGATCAGAGCAAAATCAGGAATTTCTGTATTATCGCCCATATCGACCACGGCAAATCCACGCTGGCGGACCGGATCATAGAACAGACCGGCCTTCTGACCAGCAGGGAAATGCAGGAACAGGTGCTGGATAATATGGATCTGGAAAGGGAGAGGGGCATCACCATCAAATCCCAGGCGGTCCGTACCGTATACAAGGCCAGGAACGGGGAGGAGTACATTTTTAACCTGATTGATACCCCCGGCCATGTGGATTTTAACTATGAGGTCAGCCGATCTCTTGCCGCCTGTGACGGAGCGGTGCTTGTCGTGGACGCCGCCCAGGGAATTGAAGCCCAGACCCTCGCCAACGTATATATGGCATTGGATCATGATCTGGACGTTTTCCCTGTTATCAATAAAATAGACCTTCCCAGCGCGGAGCCGGACCGGGTAAAAGAAGAAATTGAGGATGTCATCGGGCTGGAAGCCCATGACGCCCCTTTGATTTCCGCCAAAAACGGCATAGGCATAGATGAGGTGCTGGAGCAGATCGTTACCAAGATCCCTGCTCCCGGCGGAAGTGCGGACAACCCTCTTCAGGCGCTTATTTTTGATTCCCTGTATGATCCTTATAAAGGGGTTATTATTTTTTGCCGCATCATGGAAGGAAAGGTGAGCAAAGGGACCCTCATCCGTATGATGGCAACCGGAGCCCAGGAGGAAGTCGTGGAGGTGGGTTATTTTGGCGCGGGGCAGTTCATTCCCTGTGAAGAGCTTTCCGCAGGAATGGTCGGCTATCTTACCGCTTCCATTAAGAATGTCAAGGATACCGCAGTAGGTGATACGGTGACGGATGCCCGCAGGCCCTGTGCAAACCCCCTTCCCGGCTATAAGAAGGTAAATCCCATGGTATACTGCGGCATGTATCCTGCGGACGGGGCAAAGTATCCGGATCTGCGGGATGCGCTGGAAAAACTGCGGCTGAATGACGCATCCCTCTTTTATGAACCGGAAACCTCCGCAGCCCTTGGCTTCGGCTTCCGCTGCGGCTTTTTGGGACTTCTTCATCTGGAAGTGATTGAAGAGAGACTGGAACGGGAATATAACCTGGATCTCGTAACAACGGCTCCGGGCGTAGTATATAAAGTGCATAAGACAAACGGAGAGATCATGGAGCTGACGAATCCTTCCAATCTGCCGGATCCTTCCATAATAGAATATATGGAAGAACCTATAGTCAGCTCGGAAATCATGGTGACCAGTGAATACATCGGTTCTATTATGGAGCTGTGCCAGGAGCGCAGGGGCCGTTATCTGAGCATGGAATATATGGAAGAAAAGAGGGCCCTTCTGAAATATGAGCTTCCCCTGAACGAAATCATTTACGACTTCTTCGATGCCCTCAAATCCCGTTCCAAAGGCTATGCCTCCTTTGATTATGAGCTGAAAGGCTACGAACAGTCGGAGCTTGTGAAGCTGGACATCCTGATCAACCGGGAGGAAGTGGATGCCCTGTCGTTCATTGTACACAGGGACAGCGCTTATGAGCGGGGACGCAGAATGTGTGAGAAGCTGAAAGAGGAAATCCCCCGGCATCTGTTTGAAATCCCTATCCAGGCTGCCGTGGGTGGGAAGATTATCGCCAGGGAAACCGTGAAGGCCATGCGCAAGGACGTGCTTGCCAAGTGCTACGGCGGCGATATCACCCGTAAGAAAAAGCTTCTGGAAAAACAGAAGGAAGGCAAGAAGCGCATGCGCCAGGTAGGCAATGTGGAGATTCCCCAGGAAGCCTTCATGAGCGTGCTGAAGCTGGACGATAAGAAATAGCCGGAAAACCCATGCAGATGGTGGTTCTTTTGTCTGCATGGGCTTTTTCACAGTTTAGAAACTTTTAATAATACAACCCCTTTTCAGGAAGGTCATTTTCTGCTATGCTGGAAAACAGACGAAGGGGTTTTCTTAACCGGAAAAGGAATAAGAAACATGCAGCAAACAGCTAGGTGCAGCAAACGTCCCCTTGGTATCTATTTACACATTCCCTTTTGCATCCGCAAATGTCTTTATTGTGATTTTCTGTCGGCTCCCGGTGATGAACAGACGAAAATAGAATATGTGGAAGCGCTGCTTCATGAAATCCGTGCGCAGGCGCCTCTTTATGACGGCCATGAGGTGAAAACCGTTTTTTTTGGCGGAGGTACGCCCTCCCTTCTTTCCGGGGAACAGATCCGGCGTATTATGGATTGCCTGCATACGGTATTTTCTTTTTCTGCAGAAGAAGGCGGGGCGGAAGTTACCATGGAAGCCAATCCGGGTACGCTGACGCCGGAAAAGCTGGCGGATTATCGCCGCGCAGGGATAAACCGGCTGAGCATCGGCCTGCAGTCCGCATCTGATGAGGAACTCAAAGCCCTGGGGCGTATCCATACCTGGAAGGATTTTCTGTGCAGCTATGAGCTGGCAAGGAAAGAAGGTTTTGCCAATATCAATATTGATCTCATGAGCGCGCTGCCCGGACAGACGCCGGGAGGATGGATGGAAACATTGGAAAAAACCGTGCGGCTGAAACCGGAACATATTTCTGCCTACAGTCTTATTATAGAAGAGGGAACCCCCTTTTATGAAATGTACGGTGAAGCGGCGGCACCCCGTGGCTGCAAAGCGCTTCCCACAGAAGAGGAGGACCGGCTGATGTACGGACAGACCAAAGTATTTCTGGCGGAAGCCGGATATGGCCGCTATGAGATTTCCAATTATTCTCTTCCCGGATTTGCCTGCCGTCATAATATTTCTTACTGGGAAAGGACCGATTATGCCGGATTTGGCCTGGGAGCGGCTTCTCTTTTGGAAAATGTGCGGTGGAGCAATACACCGGATCTCAGACAATATATGGAAGCTTCCGGTACGGCAGGACTGGTGACGCCTTTGAAGCAGGCGGTTCAACATCTTTCCCGGCAGGAACAGATGGAAGAGTTCATGTTTTTGGGACTGCGTATGACGGAAGGGGTATCCTCCCGCCGCTTTTACCGGGAATTTCACATCCCCCTTGAAGAAGTTTACAGGGAAGCCCTCCGTAAGCTGATGTCTGAGGGGCTTCTTGTCTGCGGGAGCGGGGCGGCTGCGGACGGGGAAGACAGCCGGTACCGGCTGACAGAATGGGGGATCGATGTGAGCAACTATGCCCTTTCTGAATTTCTTTTCGCCTAAAGGTTTCGAAAAGTACTGGCACTATAACTCTCTTCGCCACATAGAATAGTATTAAATTGACTATGGGGGCTCCTTTTGAAAACCTTTCTGAAACCACTGTCGAAAGAGGAGGAAAGCGCGTGTCTGGAAGCGCTGCGGGGGAGTGACGGCGTAAAAGCCAGGGAAGCCAAGCAGGTACTAATAGAGCGAAATCTGCGGCTGGTAGCCCATATCGCAAAAAAGTATCAGAACGTGGATGAAGATATGGAGGACCTGATTTCCATTGGGACGATAGGTCTGATCAAAGCAGTGGAATCCTTTGACGCATCCAAAAACAGCAAGCTGGCCACCTATGCGGCCAGGTGCATAGATAACGAGCTCCTGATGATGCTCAGAAGCAAAAAAAAGACATCCCGTGAGGTTTCGCTTTATGATCCTATCGGTACCGACCGGGAAGGAAACGAGATCAGCCTGCTGGATGTAACGCCGCAGGAACAGCCGGATATTGTGGACCAGATGGAACTGGAAAGAAGTCTGGGCAAGCTTTCGGGTCTGATCAATTCCCTGCTGACCGACAGGGAAAAAGAAATTATATGCCTGCGTTACGGGCTGTACGGAGGAGAAGAGGTCACACAGCGTGAAATCGGGAAAAAGCTGAACATTTCCAGGAGCTATGTTTCCCGTATTGAAAAAAGAGCACTGACCAAACTGCGGGAAGGTTTTGAAAAAATGGAAGTTCATTACCTGTAACCGGTATACATAAGAAAATTGCAGTATGCAGTCCAGCCTTCCTTTCCCTCCCTTGCCTGAGCCTTTTGCCAGGACTGCAGCACTGCCGCCGGGAAAAGACCCGGGCAGGGGGGAAACGGCGGCGCCCGCATTCTTTATTTCTGTTATTCTCTATAATTTAAGTATTCTCAATAATCCAATTCGATCGAAATCCCATTCCTGATAAGGAGAAACAAAATGTACAGTACAATTTATACCGGAGGGCTTCATGGTATGGAAAGCTATCTGGCCCGGGTGGAAGTGGATGTATCCAGGGGACTGCCCGGCTTTGAGATGGTGGGCCTTCTGGGCAGCGAGGTGAAAGAGGCCAGGGAGCGCATCCGTGTGGCGCTGAAGAATGCACAGGTGGTGCTTCCGCCTGTCCGCATCACCGTGAATATATCTCCCGCCAGCCTCCATAAAGAAGGAACCGCCTACGATCTTCCTGTGGCGGCGGGGATTCTTGTGGCGCTGGGGATCCTGCCCCAGGAGTATGTAAAGGACACGCTGATGGCAGGAGAGCTGGGGCTGAATGGGGATATTAAGCCGGTACGGGGAATCCTTCCCATGGTTCTGGAAGCTAAGCGGCAGGGCCTGAACCGGTGTATTGTCCCTCTGGAAAACGTCAAAGAAGCGGGGCTGGTGGAAGGGATCCGGGTCACAGGAGCCAGTCATCTGGAGGAATTGCTGGACAGCCTCTTACAGACCGGAGGGAAAGGAACCTCGGAAAAGGCGGCGGAGCAGGAAAAAAACGAGGCGCCTAAACGAAGGGACGGCCCCGATTTCGGGGAAATCCAGGGACAGGAAAGTGCCAAGAGAGCGGCAGTGGTGGCGGCGGCCGGGTTTCATCATCTGCTGATGATAGGGCCTCCCGGAACGGGAAAAACCATGATTGCCCGCAGTATGCCCTCCATATTGCCTCCGCTTTCTGCCCGGGAGCAGCTGGAGGTAACCAAGGTGTACAGTGTGGCGGGTATGCTGGAGGAGGGAAGCGGGCTGGTTACGGAAAGGCCTTTTGTAAATCCGCATCATACCATCACTTCCCACGCCCTTACCGGCGGCGGACGGATTCCCCGTCCGGGAGTGATCAGCCTGGCTCACAGAGGGATCCTGTTTCTGGACGAACTCACCGAATTTAAAAGGGACACACTGGATCTGCTGAGACAGCCCATGGAAGAACACCGGGTACAGATCGCCCGAAGCAGCGGTACCTACAGCTATCCGGCGGACTTTATGTTGGTGGCGGCAATGAATCCCTGCCCCTGCGGTTATTATCCGGATCGGAACCAGTGCCGCTGTACCCCGGGAGAGGTACAGCGGTATCTGAGCCGGATATCCGGCCCTATTCTGGATCGGATGGATATCTGTACGGAGGTGCCCCGGATGGAATTTGCCGGCTTGACGGGGGAGGGAAAAGAAAAGGGAAAGAGCAGCAGACAGCTTGCCGGCCTGGTGATGGAAGCAAGGGCCAGACAGGAGGCACGGTATAAGGAATGCCCTATCCGGTTCAATTCCCAGCTGGGGGCGGGCGCTATCCGCAGGTTCTGCCGTCTGGGCCTTACCGAACAGCAATATATGGAGCGGTTATTCAATACGCTGGGGTTAAGTGCCAGGGCATACCACAGGATATTAAGGCTGGCACGAACCCTGGCCGATTTGGACGGAGAGGACAGGATCGGAACCATCCATTTAAGTGAGGCGGCCTGCTACCGCATGGCTGGCGGAAAATATTGGGGGAATAACAATGAATAATGAGGAAATGGAAAAAGAAAGGGAATTTTCTTATTGGCTATGTAATATAGAAGAAATAGGAAGGATTACCGTTTCACGCCTTATGCAGAAGGCAGGAAGTGCCGAAAAGGTATATAGGATGCAAGAGGATGTTTTGGCCGGTATCCTTACGCCGTCCCAGCTTGCCGGTTTTATGAAGGCCAGGCAGGAAAAAAAGGTAAAACAGGATTATCAGAAGCTGTGCCTGAAAGGAATGCGTTTTATCCCCTTTTCCGATCCGGAATATCCGCGCAGGCTGCGCGCTATCCCGGATCCCCCCAATGGAATCTATGTCCGGGGCGGACTGCCGGAAGAAGAAAAACCGGCGGTTGCTGTGATAGGGGCCAGGATGTGTTCCGAATACGGCAGATACGCGGCGGCGCAATATGCGGCAGCCCTGTCGGGAGCCGGTGTGAATGTTATCAGCGGCCTTGCCAGAGGGATTGACGGCATCAGCCAGGAAGCAGCTCTGCGGGCGGGGGGTAAGACCTATGCCGTTCTGGGCTGCGGAGCGGATATCTGTTATCCCGTGGAAAACAGGAAAATTTATGACAAGATACCCGGGCAGGGGGGAATCCTGTCCGAATTCCCTCCGGGAACCTCTCCCAAATCCATTTTTTTTCCTATGAGGAACCGGATAATCAGCGGTCTTTCCGATATGGTGCTTGTAGTGGAAGCCAGAAAGAAAAGCGGTACCCTGATTACCGTAGATATGGCGCTGGAGCAGGGAAAAGAGGTATTCGTAGTGCCCGGGAGAGTAACGGATGCCCTCAGCAGCGGCTGTAATGAGCTGATCAGGCAGGGGGCGGGCGTGGCCGGAAGCCCGGCCGTACTGCTGGAGGAACTGGCCAGAAGCCGGAGCATACTCCTTCAGAAAACGGCGGATCCCGATAAGGTTGCCTCCGAAAAGCAGGCGGAGGATGACGTGGAAGGCTTTTTGGATTTCACACCCCGCACAGCGGATACCATATATGGGGAAATGAAGAAAAGAGGCCTTTCCTTGACACTTCCCCAGTTCCTGCAAAGGCTGCTGGAGCTGCAGATGGAGGGGCGCATCAGGCAGGAGGGTGGATATTTTTTCCTGTCCGGCGAAAAGTTCTGAATTAATAAAGAAAACATTAGTTTTTTATAAAATTCCTTGCCACGGCAGAAAATATGGTGTATAGTGATTCACGATTGCTGGCTGTTTTGATTACGGTCAGGAATCGACGGACAAAGGTTGAGTATGTCAGGTAATTCGTATCTGTCCGGCTGCCCAGCATGGGAGATGACGGGTATGAACAGTTTTGCGCAGTCGGCGCAAAGGAGAAGGAGATAAAAGGTCTGTATGGCAAAATATCTTGTAATAGTGGAATCACCCGCAAAGGTAAAAACAATTAAGAAGTTCCTTGGCCCGAATTATGAGGTGGCGGCCAGTAACGGACATGTACGTGATCTGCCAAAAAGCCAGCTTGGAATTGATGTCGACCATGATTATGAACCGAAATATATAACTATCCGCGGTAAGGGGGACATCCTGGCGAATCTTCGTAAGGAAGTAAAAAAAGCGGAAAAAGTATATCTGGCAACGGACCCTGACCGTGAGGGGGAGGCGATTTCCTGGCATCTGACCAATGCGCTGAACCTGGAAAAAAACGGGAAGAAGATTTACCGGATAACCTTTAATGAAATAACGAAAAACGCGGTGAAGGAGTCTCTGAAGCATCCCAGGGAAATCGATATGGGACTTGTGGACGCCCAGCAGGCCAGGCGGGAGCTTGACCGTATGGTGGGATACCGTATATCCCCGCTGCTGTGGGCGAAGGTGAAAAGAGGCTTGAGCGCCGGGCGCGTTCAGTCGGTGGCCCTTCGTATGATCTGTGACAGAGAGGATGAAATCAATGCCTTTATACCGGAGGAATACTGGACGCTGGATGCTTCTTTTAAGCTTCCGGGTGAAAGGAAGCTGCTTACCGCCAAATACTACGGCACTACGAGCCAGAAGCAGAATCTGACCTGTGCGGCCGATGTGGAAAAGGTAAAGAAGGATCTGGAAGGTGCGTCCTATCAGGTGTCGGATGTGAAGAAGGGGGAGCGGGTAAAAAAAGCCCCTCTGCCGTTTACCACCTCCACGCTTCAGCAGGAAGCGAGTAAAGTCCTGAATTTTTCGACCCAGAAAACCATGCGCCTTGCACAGCAGTTATATGAAGGAATAGATATCAAAGGAAACGGTACGGTCGGTGTCATCACCTATCTGCGTACGGATTCCACCAGAGTATCCGAAGAAGCGGAGCATCAGGCGGCTTTATACATTGAAAAGGCTTATGGGCCGGACTATACCGGTGCCAAAACCCAGGAGAAAAAAAGCGGGCAGAAAATACAGGATGCCCACGAAGCAATCCGCCCCACGGATATATCCCGGATTCCGTTGGAACTGAAAGAATCCCTTTCCAGGGATCAGTTCAGGCTGTACCAGCTTATCTGGAAACGTTTCGTAGCCAGCCGTATGACACCGGCTGTTTATGAGACAACATCGGTAAAGATTGATGCCGGCGAACACCGTTTTACCGTAGCGGCAAGTAAAATCAGGTTCGACGGTTTTATGAGCGTATACACCCAGGAAGAGGATGAGAAGGCGGAAAGCAATACTCTTGTTAAGGGAATTGATAAGAATACAAAGCTTACCTTTGACAGCTTCCGGGAGGATCAGCATTTCACACAGCCCCCGGCCCATTATACGGAAGCCTCCCTGGTGAGGGCACTGGAAGAACAGGGCATCGGACGCCCCAGCACCTATGCGCCTACCATTACCACCATAATGGCGAGAAGGTATGTGGTGAAGGAAAACAAGAACCTTTATGTTTCCGAACTGGGAGAAGTGGTGAACAGCATGATGAAGGAAGCCTTTCCCACAATTGTGGATGTGAACTTCACCGCTAATATGGAAGCCCTTCTGGACGGTGTGGAAGAAGGAAATGTGAACTGGAAAACCGTGGTGTCCAATTTTTATCCGGATTTGAATGAAGCGGTGCAGCAGGCGGAAAAAGAACTGGAACAGGTACAGATAGCCGATGAAGAATCGGATGAAGAATGCGAACTGTGCGGCAGGAGGATGGTCATAAAATATGGTCCCCACGGACGCTTCCTGGCATGTCCCGGTTTCCCGGACTGCCGCAATACCAAACCTTATTTTGAAAAAGTGGGAGTGGCTTGTCCCAAGTGCGGCAAGGATATCGTGCTGAAAAAGACAAAGAAGGGAAGGAAGTACTATGGCTGTATCGGAAATCCGGATTGTGATTTTATGGTATGGCAGAAGCCTTCAGCTTCAAAGTGCCCTCAGTGCGGTTCCCTGATGCTGGAAAAGGGAAATAAGCTGGTCTGCTATAACGAAGAATGTGGTTATGTGATGGAAAAGAAATCGGAAGAAGTATAAGAACTGCTCAGTATGGCTGTATGTGTCTGTGTCGTCCGGTAAACAAGTGCTGCAACGGTCAGAGTGACAAAATGCGTTGCGTCTGACGGGGGTCTGTGCTACAATAGTGTCATAAGTTTGGGCATTCTGCCGGAGGAAAAACTAACATGAGTAGCGTTCAACTACTGGACAGAACACGGAAAATAGGAAAGTTGCTTCACAATAACAATTCCAGTAAGGTAGCTTTTAACGATATATGTAAAGTTATGAGGGAAATACTCAGTTCCAATGTGCTGGTGATCAGCCGTAAGGGTAAGGTGCTGGGGATTGCCATTTCGGATAATAAAGAGGTTATTGCAGAGCTGCTTAAAGATGAAGTGGGGAGTTTTATTGATCCCCTGTTGAATGAAAGGCTCCTGTCAGTCCTTTCTACCAAGGAAAATGTCAATCTGGCAGCCTTGGGGTTTGAGAATCCGGCTATTATGAAGCTTGCGGCAGTGGTATCCCCCATTGAGATTGCCGGGGAACGTCTCGGCACACTTTTCCTTTACCGCCGGGGAGATACGTATGATATAGACGATATTATTCTATGTGAGTATGGAACCACTGTTGTGGGACTTGAGATGCTGCGGTCCGTAAGCGAAGAAAGCGCTGAGGAAAGCAGGAAGATGGCGGTTGTTAAGTCAGCTATCGGTACGCTCTCTTATTCCGAGATACAGGCCATTATCCATATCTTCAAAGAACTGGGCGGCATGGAAGGCGTACTCGTGGCAAGTAAAATCGCGGACAGGGCGGGAATCACCCGTTCGGTAATTGTAAATGCCCTGAGAAAATTTGAGAGTGCCGGCATCATTGAATCCCGTTCTTCGGGTATGAAAGGTACTTATATCAAAGTAAGAAATAATGTGGTTTTCGAAGAAGTGAGAAAGCTGGAAGAAAACATGAAATCCTGAACTGCATACAAACGTAACAGTTCAGACGGGTTTGTATTGTTACGTAAAAACGGCAGAACCCGGATGAATTTGGTAAATCCCCCTTGCAGAGGGGGATTTTTTGTGTTATAATTCAAACGTTGTGACTAAAAAACACGCATGTGGAATTCCGGGCCGGTGCTTCTTTAACGCGGAAGTGGCTGGGGGATAATGGAAGGAAAAAGCCTTCCATGGAAACAGGATAATCTGCGGAATCAGCGTATTCCATAGAGATAAATTGTTCCATTGTGAAGCATGCGGAAGAATTCAACCAAACGGAGGTAAGAAACATGAGCGTTATTTCTATGAAGCAGTTGCTGGAAGCCGGTGTTCATTTCGGACATCAGACAAGAAGATGGAACCCTAAAATGGCTCCTTATATCTTCACAGAGAGAAATGGTATCCATATCATCGATCTCCAGAAGTCTGTTGGAAAGATTGACGAAGCCTACAATGCAGTTTCCGAAATCGCAGCACAGGGCGGCACAATCCTTTTCGTGGGAACCAAGAAGCAGGCTCAGGATGCAGTTAAGGCAGAAGCAGAGCGCTGCGGTATGTATTATGTAAATGAAAGATGGCTGGGTGGTATGCTTACCAACTTCAAGACCATCAGAAGCAGAATCGAAAGACTGAAACAGATTGAAACCATGGCCGAAGACGGAACCTTCGATGTTCTTCCCAAGAAGGAAGTTATCCAGATTAAGAAAGAATGGGAAAAACTGGAAAAGAACCTTGGCGGCATTAAGAATATGACCAGAATCCCGGATGCTATTTTTGTTGTGGATCCCAAGAAGGAAAGAATCTGCGTACAGGAAGCACATATCCTGGGGATTACCCTGATCGGTATCGGTGATACCAACTGTGATCCGGAAGAACTGGATTTCATCATCCCCGGTAATGATGATGCTATCAGAGCGGTTAAATTAATCACATCCAAGATGGCAGATGCTGTTATCGAAGCTAACCAGGGCGAAGCTGTTTACGATGAAGAAGCTCTGGCTACGGAAGCAACTGATATTGAAGAAGTAGCAGTGGAAGCAGTAGCAGCAGAATAATCATAACAGGTTTGATTGAAAGCAAAGTATTTCATGGAGGAAAATAGAATGGCTATCACAGCAGCAATGGTAAAAGAATTAAGAGAGCTTTCCGGCGCAGGTATGATGGACTGCAAGAAAGCATTAAATGAAACAAACGGCGATATGGAAGCAGCTATGGAGTTCCTTAGAAAGAACGGACAGGCTAAGGCGGAGAAGAAGGCCGGCAGAATCGCAGCAGAAGGACTTTGCCGTATCGCAGTAAAAGGAGATACCGCAGCGGCAGTTGTTGAGGTTAATTCCGAAACAGACTTCGTTGCAAAGAATGAAACCTTCCAGGAATTTGTAGAAGCGGTTGCGCAGCAGGCTGTAAATTCCGATTCCGCAGATATTGATGCATTTATGGCTGAAGCGTGGGATGCCGATCCTGCCAAGACTGTTAAGGAAGCATTGGTGGAGAAGATCGCTACTATCGGAGAAAACCTGAACATCAGAAGGTTTGAGAAGGTAACCGCGGATCATGGCTGTGTTGTTTCCTATATTCATGGCGGCGGAAGAATCGGCGTTATCGTGGAAGCCGATACGGATGTTGTGAATGACAGCGTGAAAGAATGTCTCTCCAACGTGGCAATGCAGGTTGCTGCTCTGGCACCCAAGTATGTGGCGACAGCGGATGTTCCGGAAGAATATAAAGAGCATGAGAAAGAAATCCTCATGGCGCAGGCACAGAACGATCCCAAGAATGCAAACAAGCCTGCCAACATCATCGAGAAGATGATTTCAGGCCGTCTTGCAAAGGAACTGAAAGAAGTATGTCTGCTTGAGCAGGCTTACGTAAAAGACGGTGATTTAACCGTTGCCAAGTATGTAGAGCAGGTTGGCAAGGAAAACGGCGCAAAACTTTCCATCAAGAAATTCGTCCGTTTTGAAACAGGCGAGGGCCTTGAAAAGAAGGTTGATGATTTTGCAGCAGAGGTTGCCGCACAGGCAGGTCTGTAAGAAGTATTTTCAGCATTTTCTGTATCCGGAGTGATTTGTTCCGGAATTAGATAAACAAAACAAAGGCATCATTACTTATTGAATATAAGTGATGATGCTTTTTTTCCGGCAACTATTTCCCGGGCCTAGAGTGTGTTTGAAAATTGCTTTCTGCAACTTGTGACGTACCTCTTGCAGAAAGCAATTTTCAAACACACTCTGGCATCCCGCAGAGGACTCCTGTATAATAAATGGATAGAAGACGTTTGTCCCGAAAAGAGAAAATGGTGTAACGCAGTCTTTGATGGGCAGGGTGCGGATATGCGGCGGCCTGCATGGAGAAAAAAGAACAGGAGAAGATAAGGGATGGGAAAAATGTGGGAAGAAAAGCAGATGGACGGATACCGCCTGATTCGGAATCAGGGAGGCAGGGAACTGGGAGTTGCTGACGGAAGCCGGGTGAAGCTGCTGACTGTAGACGGCTGGGCCTTTAAGGATTTTCTGGGGACCGGTGAACTGGTGCCTTACGAGGACTGGAGGCTTGGCGCCAGGGAGCGGGCCGAGGATCTTGCAGCCAGGCTGCCGGTGGAGGATATTGCGGGACTTATGCTTTACAGCGCCCACCAGATCATTCCGGCCGGAAGCGGCCCCGGGCCTTTTACTGCTACTTATGGCGGAAAAAGCTTTGAAGAAAGCAAGGAGAAGCCATGGGCGCTTACCGATCAGCAGAAAAAGTTCCTGACGGAGGATAAGGTGCGCCATGTGCTGATTATGGGACTGAAGGATACGGAAACAGCGGTCCGCTGGAACAACGGGATGCAGGCGCTGGCAGAGAATACAGGATTTGGTATCCCTGCCAATAACAGCTCGGATCCCAGACATGGAAGCGGGAGCGGGGCGGAATTTATGGGGATAACAGGAGAACCCATATCCAAATGGGCGAACGGTATCGGTCTTACCGCTTCCTTTGATCCGGAAAGCGTAAAGGAGTTCGGAAAAATAGGATCCCGGGAATACCGTGCGCTGGGAATCGCCACGGCCCTTTCCCCTCAGATTGATTTGGCTACGGAGCCGCGCTGGATGCGTTTCCCGGATACCTTCGGAGAACATACCGAACTGACCTGTGCCATGACAAAAGCTTACTGTGACGGTTTTCAGACGACGGAGGGAAGTCCCGACGGCTGGGGCAGGGACAGTGTGAATACCATGGTGAAGCATTTCCCCGGAGGAGGTCCCTGTGAAGCCGGCCGGGATGCCCATTATGCGTATGGAAAGTATGCGGTATACCCGGGACAGAATTTTGAGGAGCATCTGAAGCCCTTTACGCAGGGAGCCTTCTGCCTGGAAGAAGGGACCGGATGCGCCAGCGCAGTGATGCCTTACTATACCATTTCTTATGGACAGGACAAAAAGAACGGGGAAAATGTGGGCAATTCCTTCAGCCGTTACCTTATCGGCGATTTGCTCAGAAAACAGCTGGGGTATGAGGGCGTAGTCTGCACGGACTGGGGAATCACTCATGACACAGGGGCGGCGGAAGAAGAATTTGCCGGGAAATGCTGGGGTGTGGAAGGACTTACCGAGGCACAGAGACATTTAAAGGCGTTGGAAGCCGGTGTGGATCAGTTCGGCGGCAACAATGATGTTCAGCCGGTGCTGGAAGCGTATCGCATGGGCTGCGAATTATATGGGGAAGAGGCCATGCGGAAACGCTTTGAACGTTCTGCGGTAAGGCTCCTGCAGAATATATTCCGTACCGGACTGTTCGAAAATCCGTATCTGGATTTGGAGGAGTCCCTGCATACGGTGGGAAACCCTGAATTTGTCAGAAAAGGATACAAATCCCAGCTTCGTTCGATAGTCCTTTTGAAAAACAAAGGAGGGGTGCTTCCTTTACAGGAAAAATGTAAGGTGTATATTCCGGACAGACATATCCGCCCCTACCGGAATTTTATGAGCGGCCTGACGCCGGATTCCCATATCACGCCTCCGGGAAAGGCCGCGGCTGCGGCCAGGTTTACCGTTGTGGAAACGCCGGAAGAAGCGGATGCTGCCATCTGCTTTGTGGAATCCCCCATTTCCGTAGGCTACAGCCCGGAGGACAGGCAGGCCGGCGGTAACGGCTATGTGCCCGTCACCCTGCAGTACCGCCCGTATACGGCAGAAAAGACAAGAAAGGAGAGCCTGGCAGGAGGCGATCCTTTAGAAGATTTCACAAACCGTTCCTACTATGGGAAAACAAATACGGCGGCCAATGAAGAGGATCTGGATATTGTAATACGGACGAAGGAGCGGATGAAGGATAAACCGGTGATAGTCGCCATGACGGTAAAGAATCCGGTGGTGCTGTCGGAAATGGAGCCGTATGCGGATGCCATCCTTGTGGAGTTCGGCGTGTCTGCGGAGGCGGTGCTGGAGGTGGCGGCGGGCTGTTATGAACCGCAGGGGCTTCTTCCGATGCAGATGCCCGCGGATATGGATACCGTTGAAGAACAGGCCGAGGATTGCGCCTTTGATATGCGGGTATATACGGATGAAGAAGGCCATTCCTATGATTTTGCCTACGGCATGAATTATTCCGGTGTCATCGCAGATGAAAGGACGGCCAGATACGGCAGGGAAAAGCAGTGAGGGCAGAGAAAGTAATGCTGGACATACAGCCGATGAAAACAGTATAATATAAGCAGTATTTACCAATAATAAAAGACAGAGAAGCCCTGCAGCTTATCACAGGTTTGCAGGGCTTTTTATGCCTTGCCAAAATACGGAATCAGGCGGAGGAGTTTACAGTGAAGCATTATAGTGTTTTTGACATGATCGGGCCGGTTATGGTCGGACCGTCCAGCAGCCATACAGCAGGTGCGGCCAGGCTGGGTCTGCTGGCCAGACATCTGTGCGGGGAAGACATAAAGAAGGCGGTTTTCTTCATGCATGGGTCATTTGCGGAAACCTATGCGGGGCATGGGACGGACAAGGCCCTTCTGGCAGGGATCCAGGGGATACGTTATGACGATGAGCGGCTGAAAAGCGCATATGAGCTGGCAGCGGAGAAAGGGATCCGGGCGGAGTTTATTCCGGCGGATCTGGGGGAGGTACATCCCAATACGGTACACATGGAACTGACCACTGTGAGCGGGACTATGTTCACTATGACCGGAAGCAGTATCGGCGGGGGAAGCGTCTGCATTATGGAGATTAACGGTGTGGAAGTGCAGTTTTCCGGCGAACGGCCTATCCTTGCCACCAGACATACGGACGAGCCGGGTGTGATCGCCGGGATTACGGCTATCCTGTATGCTTACCGGATTAATATAGGCAATATGCAGGTGAACCGGACCGAGGACGGGCAGACGGCCTGTATGTATATGGAACTGGACGGAGAACTGCCGGAACACCTTAAAAATGCGCTGGAACGGGTATACGGCGTAAAGCAGGTGCTGCTGCTGAATCCGGGTGACGTGGGATAAGAAACTGCCGCGGCAGTTCCTTGGCGGGAAAAGGTTTCCCGCCAAAACGAAAGGAGAATGGCACAGTTATGTTTCTATTGGACACGGAAGAATTAACGAAAGAATTAAAGACAGAGGGGCTGGCCCTGTGGGAATATGCCCTGAACCAGGAGACGGAACGAAGCGGAAGAAGCCGTGAGGAGCTCAGGGAGCAGATGGCGCAGTCTCTGGCAGTAATGGAACGTTCCGCTTCCACGGCAAGAAAAGAACCGGTGCAGTCAGTAAGCGGCCTGACAGGAGGAAATGCCTATCGGTATGATCAGTACCGCAGAGAAGGGAAAAGCCTGCTGGGGGATGCCGCCTCCCTTGCTGTGGGAATGGCGCTTTCCTGTTCGGAAATCAATGCTTCCATGCAATGTATTGTGGCCTGCCCCACGGCAGGATCCTGTGGGATTGTACCTGCCGTATTGTTATCCTGTGCCGAAAGCAGAGGGCTTGACAGACAGTGTCTTGTTAACGCGCTGTTTACCGCATCGGCGGTGGGAATCATTGTGGGAAGCCGGGCTACGGTATCGGGAGCCGAAGGCGGATGCCAGGCGGAATGCGGGGCGGCTGCCGCCATGGGAGCGGCTGCTGTGACGGAAATGCTGGGAGGAACGCCGGAAATGGCATTCCATGCGGCGGCTATGGCACTCAAGAATGTGCTGGGCCTTACCTGTGATCCGGTTGCGGGGCTGGTGGAAATTCCCTGTATCAAACGGAATGCTTCCGGAGCGATGAATGCCCTGCTTTCCGCGGACCTGGCTTTAGCGGGAGTGAAGAGTTATATTCCTTTTGACGAAGTGGTGGACGCTATGTATGCTATTGGAAAGGCGATGCCCCAGTCAGTCAGAGAAACCTCCAAAGGAGGGCTGGCGGTTACGCCAACCGGTATACGGATGAAAAAAGAGACAAGGGGAGGAGAAGAAAAATGAGAATAAAAGCCAATTTATTTCCCGGAGGGGTAAGACGTGCATTGACTATGAGCTACGATGACGGACAGATTTTTGATGTCCGTCTTGCGGAGCTTTTTGATAAACACCATATCCGTGGCACCTTTCACATCAACAGCGGAAACCTGGGCGGGGACAGATATGTGAAGGAAAGCGAGTTCGCCCGGGTCTATCGCAATCATGAAGTATCCGTACATACCGTAACCCATCCTTTTCCCACACAGATACCGGATGCGGCCCTGATTAAGGAAATCCTGGAGGATAAACGGAAGCTGGAAGAGCTGTGCGGATATCCGGTAAGAGGGATGTCCTATCCTTTTGGGGACTATTCGGAGCATGTGATTACGGTTGCCCGAAGCTGCGGCATGGAATACAGCCGGACTGTGGAGGCGACAGGGAGCTTTGCCATACCGGAAGATTTCATGAAATGGCATCCCACAGCACATCATAACGACGATTTAAAAGGCCTGTGGAAGCAGTTTATGGAGAGAGATTTTGAACAGATGCTGTTATTCTATATCTGGGGTCACAGCTTTGAATTCGACGGCGCCGGTAATTGGGAGGTTATGGAGGAATTCTGCCGGACGGCAGGCGGCCGGGAAACGATTTGGTATGCCACCAACATAGAAATCAAAGATTATATCACTGCTTCAAGAGGTCTGGTATACAGTGCGGATATGACGATGATCTATAATCCCTCCGGCCTGGATGTGTGGGTGAGCGTTGACGGAGAACCGGTATGTATCCCCGCCGGGCATCTGTGGAAAGGCTGACCGGCAGAACGGCTGCAATTCTTTCAGAGTGGATCGGATCTGCCTGAATGGCTGCATTCCTATCTGTTTAAATAGCAGGAATTTACAATAAATCTTTACTCCTTAGCGAAATAGTGGTAAAACTTTATATGTACGGTTACGAATTCTTTTCTGGAATAAAGAATTGAATAAAATGAAATTAAGTTAAAATAAGAAAGCGAAAAGTATGGACAGTCATTTTCAGATTATCAGCGACGGCTCCTGTGATCTCCCTCCCGAACTGGCCAGGGAAAAGAAGATACGGGTGGTGCCATTTTATGTATCCTTTGATGAGAAGACATATCAGAAGGAAGTGGAAGAAGTAGGCGTGAGGGAGTTCTACCAGAAGATGGTGGATAATCCGGGGGTATATCCCAAATCCTCCCTGCCGGGCATACAGGATTATTACGATGCCTTTGAACCTTATGTGAAGGAAGATATTCCTGTTTTCTGCATCTGTATCACCACAAAGTTCAGCGGATCTATGCAGTCCGCCCTGACAGCAAAGGATCTGATACTGGAAAAGTATCCCCACAGCCGGATACAGGTGACGGATGCTACGGTAAATACGGTTCTGCAGGGGCTTCTGGTTCTGGAAGCGGCAGCTTTGCAGGAAAGCGGGGCCGGATTTTGTTGAGGTAAGATAACGATACCTTTTTTGCAGAGGGTGTTATCTTACCTCTTTTTGATGTATGTTAGATAGCATAACTCTTTACGTCGGCTCCTATCTGTCTGAAATAGGAGATACTTTCGGTAGGCTTGTCACCTGTATCAACTCTGCCGACAAAGCTATAAAAGATTTCGATTTTGCGGGTGTTCGTTTCCTTATCCAGTTCGTGAATAAGAATACGGTCAATAAATTCATGGACGTTTTCGTAGGTCAGTTCTTCAATCGCTGTGTATCTGCGTACCAGTGCGACAAACCTTTTTACGTCCGCGCTGCGCTCGGTGGCGTTGTCGATTTCCTGTGACAGCTCCGCAATCCTCCGGGTCAGCGTCTTTTTTTCTTCATCATAGCCGGAAGTCAGAAAAGCAAATTGTTCATCTGAAAGTTTCCCTAAAGCGTTGTCCTCGTAGAGCTTGCGGAATAAGATGTTCAGCTCGTTAATACGGTTCTGCGCCTTGTCAAGCTCTTTCCGCTGCTGTGTCAGCGTCTTTTGTACTGCCTTTGCGCTGCACTCGTTGGCTGTTTCGATAAACTCCTGTTCATGCTCTTTCACATAAGACGTTACTCGCTGCAAGTCTGCAAGGACAAGTTCTTTCAATACGCTTTTGCGGATATAATGCGTAGTGCAGAGCATATCATTTCTTGCCCGGTTGCGGTAGTTGCCGCAAGTGTAGGCGTGTTTCCGTTCAAGCGTCCCGGCTCCGCGTACTGCATACATTTTGTAGCCGCAGTCCCCGCAAAAGAGCAGCCCGGAAAACAGGTCAATTTCATCAACCTTTGTCGGGCGTTGCCGGGTGGCAATCCGCTTCTGTGCAAGTTCAAAGGTTTCTTCATCAATCAAAGGTTCGTGAGTGTTGGGGAAGAAATACCTTTTTTCCTCCGGGTTCTTTTTCGTCTTTTTCGACTTATAAGATACCTTGTAGGTTTTCCCGGTTATGGTATGCCCTAAATATTCTTTCCTTGTCAGAATGTCGTACAGCGTCTTATCCGGCCAGTTGTACCATGCGTTGAGCTGTGGGCGGGGGTGGCGTTTGCTCCCTGTCCTGCGGTAGCGCAGTTCCCCGACGGTCAGTATTTCATTGTCCCGCAGCCAGTTCTGGATTTCACACATACGGTCGCCCCGTACATACATTGCAAAAATCTGTTTTACGACGTGCGCCGTTTCCGGGTCGGGTATCAGATGATTGCGGTTATCCGGGTCGATAAGGTAGCCGTAAGGAGCTTCGCCGTTGACGCGCTCGCCTTTCTGCGCCTTTGCCTGTTTGACAGCCCGGATTTTCTTTGAGGTGTCGCGGGCGTAAAACTCGTTGAACCAGTTCCGCAGAGGGGTAAACTCGTTATCTTCCCTTGCTGTGTCTACACCGTCGTTAATGGCAATGTAGCGCACTTCATATTCGGGAAAGACAATCTCTATCAGCTCCCCGGTTTTCAGATAATTACGTCCCAGACGGGAAAGGTCTTTTGTTATGACGGTCGCCACGTTCCCGGCTTCAACCTCATGCAGCATGGCTTGAAGCCCCTCACGCTCAAAGCTCACGCCGGAAAATCCGTCGTCTACGAAAAAGCGCGTGTTGAAAAAGTGGTGTTCGTCAGCATACTTTTGTAAAATCAGTTTTTGGTTCTGTATGCTCTCGCTTTCCCCGGCTTGCATATCTTCCTGGCTCAATCTGCAATATAAAGCGGTAATCTTGTCTGTCTGTAACATTTTGTCCTCCTTTCCGACGACAGACAAGCATGGTATTTGTACTGTCTATATTATACCACATACCGCTGCCTGTGTCATGTATAAAATGTGAAGAAACGCCCTATTTCCGGGCGTTTGCGGGGTTCAGTTCCATGTCTTTGCGAATGAGTTTTTTTATCTTTTTATCCAGTGTGTCCGTTGCGCGTTCACTTGCGGACGAACATACAAGGTAAGTAACTTTTCCTATTTTATGCTCCGTTGTGGTAACGGGCGTTTGGTTTTGCGTCAAAGAAAATCCCCCTTTCTTTCGCAAACATATAATATAGTCTATGAATAGCAGCAAGTCCACTATTCAATAAAACAAAGGCTTTAATCGGACGGTTATTAGCATAACCTCATGGGAATTTCACCCCGGCATGGTTCTCATGCCGCCCTACCCATTGCCTGCGACGCTCTTAACGCTCGGACTGTGGCTGTAAGGAAGTATCATTGTATATTCTGCGTGTCGTCGCCCGCAAGCCGCTACACTTGCTTTCCGGCGCGGTGTTGGTCGCTCGGCTGTCCGGGCGGGGATAACCTCACCCGGATAGCGTCATGGCGCACCCGCCGTATGGCTCGGCGCAAAAGGAACGTATCCGATTTGCCCTATGCTGCGCCGCCGTTATCTTGCGCCGCTTTCTTTGTCAAGGTTCAGAATGGCTTTGCTGCCGCGTCAGCAGCGGAACGGAAAAGGGGGAGAGAGAAAGCGTCCCGCCGCCGCTGCGGTTTATTCCTCTGCCTTAAAGGTGAGGACAGCCATCATCAGTTTTGCTTGCAGCCGTTCCCGAATGTCGTGGTCTACGCCAAAATAGACGTTCCCGCGCTCGTCGTACAGCTTCCGCATGGAGAGGCGGGCTATGTAGCCGCTGAAATGCTGCAAGACAATCTTCATGGCGTCCGGGTCGCCCTTTGTCGCTGCCACAATGACAGGATAAGGAACAAGGGCATTTTCCGGGTAGCCGGGTTCGTTACCATTCGTCCCATTCATCAGCATTTTCCTCCAGATATTTTCTTAATTTCTCAAAAGAGCTTGTCCGCCTGTACTGTATCGTGCTTCTCGACGTGTTGAACAGCTCCGCAATCTCGGTATCGTTCATTCCCTCGAAGTAATACAGCAATATGGCTTTGCGCTTTTCTTCCGGCAAAGTACGGATTGCTTCAAGAAGCAGCTTTGGCGTGATTTTCTTCCCGGCTTTCTCAAAGACGGTTTCGGCGGCTTCACGTTTGAAATATTCATCAAACGTATGAAGCTGCCGCGCTTCGTCTAAGGTCATGTCGGAAAAGGTCACTTCCTTTGCCTTGTGTCTGCGAAGTTCTCTATGGGTGTCGCAAGCTTCATTGTGCAATACCGTATTACAAAACTTCTGAAAAGCACACTGTTTGTAAAACTCCCTGCTATTAGGTTCCACATTCTCACCTCCTTTCTCGTTGGAAAGTTGGTGGTGCTTCCCCCCTTTTCGCGGGGCAATACGGCGTTTTTCAAAAACGCCGAAGATTTTTTGAAATTTCTTCAAAAATTTTTTGAACGTACAAAATGCGCCCGTCCGAAAAGCCCGGACGGGCGCATAGGCATTGTAAGCAGTATCCAGATGATTAGACAGTTCATATATATAAGCGTAGTTTCCCCCGGTGGTGGGCGGGCTTTTTTTGATAAGTCAATAACTGTCGGATTTTGTCGATATGCTTTTTGCTTCATGGCGGCTACCTCCTTTAGCCGCCGATTTCAACAGTGATACCGCGTCATTTCATTAGAAGATAAAAAGAAACGGCGGCTTTGATTTTTCAAAGCTGCTGCGGAAATCAAAGAACGACAAGCAACAGTTCTGATTTTGCTCCAATATGGTTATTAGGGGCACAAATTAAAATCAAAAAAGAGCCGATAACAGCAGTATTTCAAACTGCATATTATCGGCTCTGCGTCTGTGCGTCTGGCTCTTTTAATTAAATTATTTCTGTTGTTTTTTGGCTTTATTATATGTATTAGCTAACTGTCCACAAGCTGCTTTAATCTCTCTACCATGAGAAACTCTCATGGTAACTTCAAGTCCTGTTTGCTCTAATTGATGTTTGAACGCAACCATTTCTTGTTTTTGTGGTGCTCTAATTTTTGAATTACTCGTCGGGTTGTATTGCAGCACGTTAATCATAACATTTTTGCCCTTAAACCATTTTGCAAGTTGCCTTATATCTGAGGAACGGTCATTTATACCTGGTAAAAGCAAATACGCAAATACCACTTTTCGATTATGCCTTTGAGAATAGGACAATGCTTGCTTAACAACATCTTCAATAGCGTACATGTGCATATGAGGAATGATACAGTTTCTCGCAGCCTGTGTTGCTGCATGTAAAGATATTGTCAACTGAATTTTTAGATGTTCTTCGCGCAATTTTTTTAATTGATTAACTGGACCAACTGTTGATACGGTAATGCCGTCGGTTGGAAAGTTAAGTCCATTTCTATCTCGAAGAATATGGATTGCTGCAATCAAGTTGTCGTAATTGAATAAAGGTTCTCCCATTCCCATAAAAACGATACGATTTACTTTTTGACGTATCAATACAACCTGCTGCACAATTTCAGACGGTGTTAGATTACGAACAAAACCATTGCGTCCGGACTCACAAAAAATACAGCCAACAGAACAACCAACTTGCGTACTTACGCAAACAGTCCCACCATCTCGCCGTTTAATAAAAACCGTTTCAATATACCTGTTATCTTTCAATTCATAAACATACTTTTCAGTATCGCTACTTTTATAGACTTTTTTTGTTGATATTGATAGATTTTCTTTGTGAAATGGCTGTTTATACAATTCCGTATATAAGGCTCTTGCTTTATCCTCTCCAATTACTTCCGACATTTCTTTGTAAGTAAATCCGTATGGGTCATTCAATATTTCCGTAGGTGTACTTTTAGGTAAGTGTTTCATTTAAATATCCTTCCTTTTCAAAATTAAAAAGTTTGTTTTTCAGAGTTTTTGATTATGATTTCTAGTTTTTCAACATCAACGATATGCGTTAATTTACATTTAGGGCAGAAAAGAGGAAAATTTCTTAATACCGTATTATAAAATACTTGAACCCTCGTCTTTCCGTTACAAATTGGACATTTTATCCAATATTTTTCAAGCATAATATTTCTCCTTTTGCGCAAAAAAATGCAGGTCAATTCTCAACATGAGCATTGACCTGCATTTATACATATAATACTACAACAAAATTAAGGCATAGTTTTTATACTATGTCTATACGTCGTTAGTTTTGTTGTATAGCATACGCAAAATAAGCATGACAAAAAAGCCCATATTGAAAATGGGAAAAATCTTTTTTGATTTCAATGCTTATCGAATACGCATGCTATGTAACATAAACATTCCCCCCCTTTTATATAATATTATATACAAAAGCAGCTTGTTGTCAACATATATATATATGAATTATTTTGGCTAACTGATAGAACTACGTAGACATATCCAAGAAGAAAGGGGAACAGTAAAATGTAATAGGGTGAATAACTATGGCAAAAAGACCAGTACCACGATACGACTTTAAGGCTTTTGGGGCAGCGATAAAGGCAGCGCGTGAGGGATGCAAGGAGAGCCGCAAGAAAGTAGGCGACGAAATGTTTATCTCGCCGCGCTACCTTGCGAACATTGAGAACAAGGGGCAGCACCCAAGTTTACAGATATTCTTTGAGCTGATACAGCGTTACCATATATCCGTAGACCAATTCCTTTTAGAAACGCCGCCGGAGAAGAACACGCAGCGGCGGCAGCTTGACGCGCTTCTTGACGGTATGAGCGATACAGGCATACGGATTGTAACCGCAACGGCAAAGGAGATTTCCGAAGTCGAAAAAGAGGGCGAATAGGAATGTCCGACTTAAAACTGAACAGGATTTAGAAAGCGTTGTAATCTTTTTTGAGGTTGCAGCGTTTTTCTTTTGCGTAAGTTTGGCAAAATCGCTTTTTCTCCGTAGTAGGTGATAAGAGCCTAAAGGATAAAAACATTCGTAGCAAGCATAGGAAGCGGGTACCACTTCCGTATTTTCGCCCTCCCGCGCTGCGGCGCGTCGGTTGAAAATTGCTTGTTGGGAAGTGTCCCAAACCCTCGGAACGGAAAGGAAAGGAGCGAACACATGGACGGACGCAAAAGGACAGTGCAAATCAAATTCAGAGTGACGGAAGCGGAACGGGATTTAATACTGGAAAAAATGAAGCTCGTACCCACCCGGAACATGGCGGCGTATCTGCGGAAGATTGCCATTGACGGGTATATCATTCAGATAGACCACGCCGATATAAAGGCTATGACCGCAGAGATACAGAAAATCGGTGTCAACGTCAACCAGATAGCACGCCGCGTAAACGCGACGGGGAACGCATACCAAGAGGACATAGAGGAAATAAAGGGGGTGCTTGCGGAGATATGGCGGTTACAAAGATTAAGCCTATTAAAAGCACTCTAAGCAAAGCCCTTGACTATATCGAAAACCCGGACAAGACGGACGGGAAAATGCTTGTGTCCTCTTTCGGTTGCTCCTATGAAACGGCAGATATTGAGTTTGAATATACCCTGTCGCAAGCACTCCAAAAGGGGAACAATTTAGCCTTTCATCTGATACAGTCCTTTGAGCCGGGGGAAGTCGATTATCAGAAAGCCCATGAAATCGGAAAGCAGCTTGCCGACGCGGTAACAAAGGGGCAGCATGAGTATGTACTCACGACGCACATTGACAAAGGACACGTCCATAACCATATCATTTTTTGCGCGGTGAACTTTGTAGACCACCATAAATACAATTCCAACAAAAGGAGCTATTACGGCATACGGAACATGAGCGACAAGCTGTGCCGGGAAAATGGCTTGTCCGTTGTCGTCCCCGGCAAGGGCAGCAAGGGAAAGAGCTATGCGGAGTACCAGGCAGAAAAGACGGGTACAAGTTGGAAAGGCAAGCTGAAAACCACTGTTGACGCGCTTATCCCCCAAGTTTCCAGTTTTGAGGAATTGCTAACGCGGTTACAGGCGGCGGGCTATGAGATAAAGCCGGGGAAATATGTATCATGCCGCGCCCCCGGACAGGAACGCTTCACCCGCCTTAAAACCCTCGGCGCAGACTATACAGAGGAAGCCGTAAGGGAACGGATAGCGGGCAGACGGACAAAGGTGGCGAAAGCTCCCAGAGAGCAGCGCGGCGTGTCGCTGCTTATCGACATTGAGAACAGTATCAAGGCAGCGCAGAGTAAGGGCTATGAACAGTGGGCGAAAATCCACAATCTGAAACAGGCAGCTAAAACAATGAATTTCTTGACGGAACATAAGATTGAGCAGTACGCGGATTTAGTCAGCCGGATTGAGGAAATGGCAGCGGAAAGCGGACAGGCGGCAGACGCATTGAAGAACGCCGAAAAGCGGCTTGCGGAAATGGCGGTGCTTATCAAGAATGTTTCCACCTATCAAAAGACAAAGCCTGTCTATGACGCATACCGCAAGGCAAGGAACAGGGAGAAGTACCGCGCCGGACAGGAACAGGCAATTATCCTCCATGAAGCCGCCGTAAGGTCACTGAAAGCGGCGGGCATTGCGAAGCTCCCGAACCTCGCCGCGCTGCAATCGGAGTATGAAGCCCTCCAAGCGCAGAAAGAAGCCCTTTACGCCGACTATGGAAAATTGAAAAAGAAAGTCCGGGAATATGATATTATCAAGCAGAACATTGACAGCATTTTACAGGCAGACAGACAGCCGGAACGGGAAAAGGAAACAGAACGCGGATAAGGATAGCAAAATCCCCGCCGCTGTGCTATGATAGGGCTATCAAAAAGCAGAGGAGCGTTGAGCATGGAAAACCAGAAAATGCCGGAATATGAAACCATACGCGCCGCCGTTGCCGGGGAGAAATGGGCGGTGGAGAAAGTCGTGGATTGCTACAAGGACGAAATCGACAGGCTATCGACGGTAGCGGTCAGACAGCCAGACGGAAGCACGAAACAGGAAATCAACGAAGATATGCGCCAGTCTATCACAAAGAAGCTGATAGAAGCCCTCCCGCAGTTCCCGCTTGAAGAAATGGAAAAGGGAAATGTCAGATAGGCAAAAAAAGAACAGGGCGCGGAAGCCAGTATATGACTTCCGCGCCCTGTCTTTTTATGGGTGCTGTTTTCGTGAATGTTACGCAGTAGAACGCCATTTTCGGGGGTAAAGGTATAAAGTATCGCCTATCCGATTTTCACGCCCGGAAAGCCCTGTAAATCAAGGGATTTTCCGCACCTACTGCGTAACAGGGGTGCGTCTTTTCCTCATGCGCTCGGCAGCTTGTCTGCGGGTGATACGCTTCCGGCAGACGGGGCAGTATTTGACACTGTTAGAGGTTGACGCAAAGAACGCGCCGCACTCGGTACACTTCTTCTTGTCCCCTGTCTGGTAAAGCTCCGCATAGAGTAGCCTGTCGGCGGGAAGCACCGCAGCCCGGAACCACTTGCAGAGAAGCGAATAGGAAATGAGCTGCGGACAAACGCACTCGTCCCCGTCGTCCAGTAAGATACAGTTCCCGTTATCATAATTGCAGCACGTCCGGCGCACAAGGGCGTTGACTTTCCGGCTCTGGGGCGGCGTCAGCCGCTTAACCCCGTTCATACTTCATCAGCGGCGTAAATGGGAAGCTCTGCAAATTCCGCTTCGGTCAAAGCGTCCACTTTGGAAAGGGTGCGCTTTGCAAGCTCCCGCATATCCGCGTCCATGTAGGGCAGCGCGGCGTTGACATTCTCAATCAAAGCCCGCTTGCCGCCCTCGTTGTAAATGCTCAAAAGGTTTGTTTCTTCAACAGTCAGTCTAATCATGCTCATACCTCCATATCGTGATTTTTTGTTTTTGCCGCCGCCTTTTTCGGGGCGGTCTTTGCCTTGTCTGCTTTAAGCTGCGCCCGGATAGAGGGGCGGGGCTTCCTTATCTTCCTGTCCCGGTTCTCCCCCTTGTCAATCAGCGCATACGTCCCATGTCTGCCCTCGATTTTGGAAAAGGCAAGGGTCTTGTAGGGCAGCATGGAGAAAAGGCGGTCAGTGTCCTTTGTGGCTGCAAGCTGCATGAACGCCGGGGAAAGCTCTACCATGAAATGGGTCTTGTTGGGGCTGTTCGGCGTGTCGTGCCGCTTCATTTCCCGTACAATGCGCCGCGCTTCCGTTTCAATCAGCCCGTCCCGCAATGCGGCGATATGCGCCTTGAAATCCCCCGGCGGAAGCTGCTCCCGGCTGCGCCGTTCTTCCTGTAAGAGCGATTGCAGCGCGTCCGGGTCGTTGGGTACGGCTTCAAAGCGTTCAAACTTTCCAAGCTCATAATCGGGATTGCCGTTGAAAAACTGTCCGGCGGGTATCTCCCGTTCCCCATGCTCATAAATCAGCTTCACCGTATCGGCGGGCAGCTCCTTTTCCTTGACGCGCTCATAATGTTTAGCGTAGTCCAGTTCGTACAGATTGCCCTTGATTTTCCCGCGCTCCGTCCCCGTTAGCTCGATTGCATAGGCAAGGACGCGGTCGCTCGTCTGCTCCATACCCGTTGATGAAAAAATCCTGCGGATTGTCTGCGGTAATGCCGACGCTTTCCATAGCCGCATGAAGCTGCTCTGTTGTGGTCGGCATGGGAAGCCACACGCCGCCCGGTTTGCCTGTTTCAAAGCGGCTGCGGCTGTCGATAAGAATTGAAAACTGCTCGTTTATGGTTTCACGCTCCTTTCTCTGTTCGGTGTCCTGTGGCGGCTCTGCTGTGGTGGGGGCTGCTTTTTCAGCGGTAGGCTGCGCCCGTTCCTCGCCCTCGATAGCATAGCCCGGTAAAAGCTGCCCGTTTACTTTGAAATGCTCTGCATACTCTGGCGGGATAGGCGGCGATACCTCGGTGAATAAATGCTGATAGGCTTTGATACGCCCATTCAGATATTTTTCCATAGCTGCCTTGTCTGCAAAGACTTTCCTTTCCTGTCCGGCGATTTTTGCCTGTCCGTAATTGTGGGGGCTGTTGGTGTAAATACTCCATGAAAGCGTCCACGAATAGGGAATGGATTTCTCTTTTTCCCTGTCATACCGGGTATTCTCGGATATGTGGTAGCGCATTTGGTAGACGCGGTTGCTGATGTGCTTCCCGTAGTCCGTAGCTTCCCACTGGTTCGCGGTATGCGTAGCTTCGGGTGTCCTCACATACTCAATGGCTTTGTCAATGGCAAGGGTCTTTCCCGCCTGTTCGTCCCATGCCGCCGCCTGTTCTTGCAAGGCTTCAAAAGCTGCCTGTTCAGCCGCCGCGTATTCTTCCCGCAATGCCTGTAACTGTTCTAAGGGCAGGGCGGTAAGCCCGGAAAGGTCAGCGGTCTGTTCCTCAAAATAAATATTTCGCTCTATCCGCATACTGTCAGCCGGGTCTAACTTGTCACGCTCAAACATGGAGTAACCTTTTTTCTTTTCCATTCATTCGCTCCTTTCTGAAATGGCGGCGCACCGCCGCGCTTTTGGGGTTCGCCCCGTACTACGGTGGGCTGTGCGTTATGCCAACAATTTTTTCATTTTTTTAGAGGGTTTGGGAAACTTCCCAACAAGCAAAATCCCCGTCCGGCGCGTCAGCGGCAGGACAGGGATTTACGGAAGTGGGTACCCGCTTCCTATGCTTGCTATTCAAGTTTTTAGTTCTTCTGTACTTCGATACGGTAGTTGACGTATTTCCCGCCAGTGTCAGCCAGAACGATAGTTCCGTCATAGGTCTTGCCTGTTTTCGGGGAATAGAGCTTCTTCACATTCACTTTGCCGGATTTAAGGAGCGCGGCGGCAATCTTCGCGGAAAAAGCGGTCTTGCGTTCCTCGAAAAAGCGGTCATTCTTCCACATGACAAAGGCACATTCTTTGTTGCTGCAATAATAGTTTTTCTTCCCCTCATGGACGGGGGAACCGCAACGGGGGCATTTGCCGACAGAGGGCTTTTCCTCCCGGAACAAATCCTTTTTCCCGTCCAGTGCTGCGGCGTGTGTCTGCACAAGCTCCCGCGCCATAGCTTCAATGCCGGACAGAAATTCGCCGGGGTCTGCGGCTCCCTTTGCTATCTGCGTCAGATTGTTTTCCCATTCTGCGGTAAGCTGCGGGGAAGTGAGCATATCCGGCAAGACTGATATAAGGGCGGCTCCGTTCTGCGTGGGGATAAGCTGCTTCCCCTTGCGCTCTGCAAAGCCGCCCTTTACCAGTTTTTCAATGACGGCGGCGCGGGTGGCGGGAGTGCCAAGCCCCCGGCGTTCCGCGTCCGGGTCGGTGTCCCCGTTCCCGGCTCGCTCCATAGCAGAGAGAAGCGACGCTTCGCTGTGGGGCTTCGGCGGCGTTGTGGTATGCTCCGTTACTTTTGCGGCGGGGTTAGGAAAGTTCTGTCCCTCGGAAAGCTCCGGCAGCGTCACGCCCTCATTTTCCCCGTCCTCTGCTTCGGGCTTATCTTTCAGCGTCGCCCGGTATCTGCGTTCAAGCTCTTTCCAACCCTCCGCAAGTACGGTCTTTCCCCTTGCGGTGAAGTCTGTCCCGGCGCATGAGAAAACCGCCGTAACCGCTTCATAAATATGCGGCTCGGCGGTGGCAAAAAGCAGACGCGCCCCCGCAAGGGTAAGGATATTCTTCTCGCTTTCCGGCAGCGCGTCCGGGTCAGCCTTTGCAAGCTCCATAGTGGGAATGATTGCGTGGTGGTCTGATACTTTCTTGCTGTCTAATACCTTTGCAATCTCCGGCGTGAAGTCCGCGCCCGCCATAAAGGGGAGCTTTTCGCAAAGCAGCGCGATAATGTCCGCTGCGGTGCCGCCCATGTCGTCAGTAAGAAAGCTGCTGTCCGTCCTCGGATAAGTAAGGAGCCGCTTTTCATAAAGGGATTGTGCAAGGTCAAGGGTCTGCTTTGCGGTGTAACCGAAAATGCGGTTCGTTTCCCGCTGCAAAGAGGTAAGGTCAAAGAGCTTTGGCGGGGCTGCGGTTTTCTTCTCTCTGGTAAGGGAAACGCATACCGCCTTTCCCGCTTCGCAAGCCCCTTTCAGCGCGTCGGCTTCTGCCTTGTCCGAAATCCTTTCGCTTGCCGCGTCCGCGCCGGATAAATCAAGGCGAACATGATAATATTTTTCTTTCTGGAAATGGGAGATAGCCGCGTCCCGGTCGGTGAGCATTTTTAAGGTCGGGGTCTGGACGCGCCCCACGTTCAAGGTCTTTCCATACAGGCAGGAGAAAAGCCGGGTGGCGTTAATGCCGATAAGCCAGTCAGCCTTTGCGCGGCAGAGGGCGGACGCAAAGAGCGCGCCATAGTCCCGCCCGTCTTTGAGGGAAGCAAAGCCCGCCTTAATCGCCCCGTCCTCCATTGAAGAAATCCACAAGCGGCGCATGGGCTTCTTGCAGCCCGCCACTTCGTAGACAAAGCGGAAAATCAATTCACCCTCGCGCCCCGCGTCACACGCATTTACCACTTCGGAAACGTCGGCGCGGTGCATAAGCTCTTTAATGGTTTTGAATTGCTTCCCCTTGTCCGGGTCAACGGCGTACTGCCATTCCTCCGGCAGAATGGGTAAGCTGTCAAAACTCCATTTTTTATATTGCTCCCCGTAGGCGGCAGCTTCCGCAAGCTGTACCAAATGCCCGACGCACCATGAAATGAGGTAGCCGCCGCCCTCGATATACCCGTCCTGTTTCCCCTTAATGCCAAGCGCGGCGGCGATAGTCTGCGCCACGCTCGGCTTTTCTGCAATCACAAGTCTAAATGCCATGAAAAAATCCTCCTTTCAGCGTTCCGGCGCGGTGTGCTTCTTCTCCTGTGCCTGTTTCAGACAATAGCCGATACAGGGGGATTGCGCCTTATAAGGGCAACGCATACACGCCGGGGATTTTGGAACGGGCGGCGCACTGTCACGCCGCCCGGTGGGTCTTTGTACCATCATTTTTTCTAAAGGGTTTTCGGTAAAAAGCGTCATGCTTCCTCGTCCTCCTGTTCTTCATCAGAAAGCCCGTCCCCCTCGTCCTCGTCGTAATCGTCAAAATCGAAATCTTCAAGGTCGGTGTCGCCCTTGACGTTCTGCTTTGGCTTCATAAACTTAAAATAATAGAACGCGCCCCCGCCGCCAAGAAGTGCCACGACAAGGAAAAGCACAAGCCCGCCTGTATTGCCTTTCTCTTTGGGCTGCTCTGTTGGTTTCTCGGTTTCCGGCTCCGCTTCCTTGCCGCTGCAAGCGGTCATGTTGTCCTTGCAGACAGGGCAGCTCACATTTACCTTTCCGGCTTCGCATTTATCGGTGCAACTGCAAACGGCGGGCGGGGCTGCTTCGGTGCTTCCGTCCTCCATGAGTGCCATAAGGTCGGCTTCGTCCACTTGATTAAGGAAATGTACGGTGTCCTCGCCCTCGTCGTCCCGGTCGATAAGGATATAAAAGTAATTGCCGTTTTTGGTCGTCACTGTGATAAGCTGCTTGTTGCCGCCGAAATCGTCTACAAGGGTCGCGTTCCCGTCCGGGGTAAGGGGTTCTTCCTTTTCGGGTTCCTCATAGACAACGCCGCTGTCGTCGGTCGCGTCCTGTCCCTCCGGGGTCTGTGCAAAGGCGGTGACGGAAAAGCCGCCCGTCAGCATGAGGGCGGCGCAGAGTGCGGTCAAGGTTCTAAGGATTTTCTTATTCATTCTCGGTGTCCTCCATTTCTTCGGTGTCGTGGTCTGCGGGTTCTGCGGGGTAGCCCGGCGCGGCTTCCATGCCCGGAATACCGCCGCCGGAAAGCATAGCGGAAAGCTCATGCGGGGAAAGGCGCATGGAGCGCACAAGCTGTACGATTTGCAGGTTTTCCGCTTCGGTTTTCTGCGCTTCAAGCCCCCTTAATCTGTTCTGGTACTCGGTGATTTTCTCGCGGGTCTTTGCAATCTCTTTGTCGATACGTTCAATTTTGTTCATAGCCATCAATAAATTTCTCCTTTCTTTGCTCAAAAATATGTTAATTCCAGTTCATCAGCCCATAGCCTTTGATACAGGAGTAATTGACGGGGTAGCTCTTTATCTTGCAGGCGTCGCCGGAATTGCCCTCGACGGTATAGACGCGCTCCCCGTCCGTTCCGATAACAAGCCCCACATGGTCTGCGCTCCCGTCCCCGTCCCAGTCGAAAAAGATAGCGTCGCCGGGGGCGATATTCTCATAGCCCCTCGCGCCCCATTGCCCGCGTGACTGGAACCAGGGTACGCCCTGTGACTGGCACCCGGCAAAGCGCGGCTCGCTCTTTCCGGCTTGATTGTAGCACCATGAAACGAAACAGGCGCACCATTCCACGCGGCTGTTAAATCCGTACCAGCTCCAAAAGGGTCGCCCGCCCACGTTGCCGACTTGCCGCTTCGCAAGGTCTACAACGGCGGTGTTGCCGGGGCGTGTGCCGTTTACAAGCTGTACGCCGCTTAAATCCTCGGACGCGCCCATATCGGGGGAGCCGCCGCCGAAAATCAGCGGTTTGTTTCCGCTTGTTTCCAGATAGACGCGGTACATTTCAAGCTGCTGTGGCGTTAGAAGTTCCTCCGCAATCTCGGAAATGGGCTTGTTCGTCAGCTTCACGTTGAGGATATGGTACTCGTAGGGTACTTCCTCGGTGGTCGTTTCCCCTGTTTCCGGGTCTGTGCTTGTTTCTGTGCGGTAGCGGATTTCCGTTTCTTCTGTCAGCGTCAAAGTGTACTGCATGGCAAAGACGCGATTTAGCTCTGCCTGTGCGCTCTGCGGGGTGTAGGTCTGTAAAAGGGCGGTGAGGTAGGACGCTAACTCATGGGGGTTATGCCCGATACTGTCAAGGTCATAGCGGTATTCGTCATAGCCGGGGTGGGTGCTTTCGATATTGTCAATCTGCTGCTGAAGCTCGTTTTCCTTTGCGGCGTAATTGTTCTCCGTCGCCACAAGGTCGCTGTCCTCCGACGTGTAGGAAGTCCCAAGTATGCCGTTCATCAAGCCGGAGAACATGGAACCGCAAGAGGAAAGCCCCGCCGATACCATGATGAATAAGAGTAGCGCGGCAACGGCGATACATACGCCCGCCGGGTGCCGCCCTACAAAAGCGATTGCCTTTTTTGTTTCCTCGGCGGTCTTTTTTGCCGCCTTGCGGGTGTTCTCTGCGGCTTTCTGCGCCGTTTTTGCGCCGCCTTTCCTTGCCGACTTTGCATACTGCCGCTTGATTTGCTGCTTCTGCATGAAGCGGGAAAGGGGATTGCCCGCAATCTGCGGATTGTCATGCAGGGCTTTATGGTACTGAAAATCCACATTCGCCTTGAACGCCGCTTTCTCTGCCTTTGCCGCCGCCCGGTAGGGTTTGAGCTTGTGGCTGTGGTAGCCCTCCTTGACTTTCCGCGCCCCGTACTTTGCGCCGCGCTCTGCCAGTTCTTCGGATTTGTGCGCCCCCTCAACGCCGGAATTGTCCTTTTCAACGGAATGTATCTTGTTGTGGACGAAAATACCCGCTTCCTGTGCGGGGCGGGATAGCGGGTTATTGTGGGGCTTATTCTTTCCTATGGGCTTTTCCTGTTCCTCAAAATGTAGGCGGGTCTTGCCTTTCCCGGTGGCTTCATCAAAGGTGCGCTCCCGTACAAGTTTCTTTTCTTTGGGGATAGCCGCCTTTGCCGCGTCCAGACGGTCGGCTGCTTTGTCCGATTTTCGGATATACCTTTCAAGCTCCGGCGTTGCCCGTTCCTCGTCGGTAAACTGCAAGCGGGAAGATTTTTCTTTTGCTGTGGCTTCTGCCTGTGCTTTCCTCGCCGCCTTTTTGCTCGCCTTTCTGGTACGCGCCCCGTCGATACGTTCCAAGACGCGCTCGGCTGCTGCGGTGTCCTGTTCCCGTTCTGCCCCCGGCGCATGGGGAAGCGGCGGCGTGTCGGTTAAGGGCGGGGAAGTTGCGCCGCCCGGTAGGGGCTGCGCTGCCTGTTCCGGCTGCGGTGGGGCTTCGGTCTTTGCAAAGTCCGCGTCCCTTATCCGCTTGCTGATACGTTTCTTTTTCCCGGTAGCGGCGTTTACCTCGACAGCCCCCTCGCGGGTCATTTTCTGCGTGACTTTTTCACGCGCCTTATATTGTTTTATGTGTCTGTCCCTCCAATCCGCGCCCTTGCAAGGGCGCAATACTCGGCGTTTATCTCAATGCCTATATAATGCCTGTCAAGCTGCTTTGCGGCTGCCCCCGTCGTGCCGCTGCCGAAAAAGGGGTCAAGCACAACGCCGCCTTTCGGACAGCCCGCCTTGATACAGGTTTCGGCAAGTTTTGGCGGGAACGCGGCGAAATGCCCGCCCTTGTAGGGAACGGTATTGATAAGCCACACGTCCCGCCTGTTCCGCATGGTCGGCATGAGGGCTTCGTCGTAGTAGCTGCCGCTTCGCGCCCGGTTAAGCCCCTGTACGTTCCCCTGTCCGGGTACTTCGTCCGCATATTTCTGTCCCGCGCTGCGCCCGGTGCGGTACCGCGCCGCCGTTGTGGGGGCTAACGGCTCGGCTATGGCGGCTGCGTCATAAAAATACTTCTTTGACTTCGTAAGCAGAAAGATATGTTCATAGCAGCGGGTAGGGCGGTCTTTCACGCTCTCCGGCATGGGGTTTTCTTTCTGCCAGATAATGTCGCTCCGTAAATACCACCCGTCAGCGCGTAGGGCAAAGGCTAAAAGCCAAGGGATACCGATTAAGTCCTTTTGTTTGCAGCCGGAAACGCGGTTGTTTCTTGCAATCTGCTGTCCGTTTCTGCCTTTCGGGTTCTTCGGGTCTGCATGGTAGCCTTTATTTCCTGTGCCGCAGTAGGTGTCCGCGATATTCAGCCAGAGCGTACCGTCAGAACGCAGTACCCGGCGCAGCTCGCGGAAAACCTCGGTCAGCCTGTCAATGTACTGCTCCGGCGTGTCCTCCCGCCCAATCTGCATATCAAGCCCGTAATCCCTAAGCGCATAGTAGGGCGGGCTTGTGACGCAACAGTGTACGCTTTCCTCTGGAAGCTCCCGCAAGGCATAGAGCGCGTCCCGGTTGATGATTGTGTCAGTTTTCAGCCCGTTCATGCTTCGCCCACTTCCTCCGGCTTCGTCGTCATTACCCGGTAAAGCTCGGTGTCTTTCGGGAAGCGGTCTACAAAGGGCAGCACCACGTTCCCGTAGAAGATAAGCCCCTCGCCCGCTTCGGTGTGGGTGACATACTTCATCTGCTGCGGGGAGATGTTGAGCTGCTTTGCAAGGATAGCCCGGTCGCCCGCCGCCTGATTGAGCATGAGGACAAAATCAGAGTTTTCAAAGATATTCTCCACTTCGCGGGAAGCAAGCAAATCTTTGACGTTCTGCGTGATTGCTGTGGGTATGCCGCCCCATTTTCTGAAACGCTTCCAGATTTCAACGGAATAGGCGGCGGTCTGTTCCTCTTTCAAGAGAAGATGAAATTCGTCCATAAAATACCGGGTGGATTTCCTTTCTGCCCGGTTGACGGTGACGCGGTTCCATACCTGGTCCTGCACAATGAGCATACCTAATTTTTTGAGCTGCTTCCCAAGCTGCTTGATGTCAAAGCAGACAAGGCGGTTTGAAAGCTCTACATTCGTCCTGTGGTTAAAGACGTTAAGGCTCCCGGAAACATAAAGCTCCAACGCCGCCGCGATACGCGCCGCTTCCGGCTCCGGCTGCTTCAAAAGCTCGTTGTAGAGGTCGCCCAAGATAGGCATTTTCTCCGGGTCGGGGTCTGCAAGGAAAGGGCGGTACACGTTCCTAACAGCGCGGTCAATGACGGTCTTATCGACGGGCTGCAAGCCCTCCTTGCCGCCTATGACAAGCTCGCAGAGGGAGAGGATAAAGTCGGATTTCAGCGCAAGGGGGCTGTCGTCCTCGCTGTAATTGAGGTTAATATCCATAGGGTTCACATACTGGGGCTTCCCGTCAATGCCCTTGCCCGTAGGCGATAACCGTATCACTTGCCCGTCAAGCCGCTGCACAAGGGAAAAATACTCTGCTTCCGGGTCGCAGATAATTATGTCGTCGTCGGTAATGAGGAAAGCGTTTGTCATTTCCCGTTTGGCGGCAAAGGATTTCCCGCTTCCCGGCGTACCCAAGATTAAGCCGTTGGGGTTCTTTAGCTGCTTGCGGTCGCAGAGTATCATGTTGTTAGACAGGGCGTTTAAGCCGTAATACAAAGCCGCGCCCGTCTGAAAAAGCTCCTGCGTGATAAAGGGGATAAAGATAGCGGTGCTTGACGTGGTAAGCCCTCTTTGAATGGGGATAAGGTTCTCCCCAAGCGGTACAGAGGACATAAGCCCCGCTTCCTGTTGGTAGTCAAGGCGGGTTAAGGCGCAGTTGTTCTTCTGTGCAATGCCCGCCGCCGCGAATACGTCATTTTCCAGTTTCCTTTTTGTGTCTGCCATGTTCACCACAAGGAACGTCAAGAGGAACATTCTTTCATTCCGGCTCTGCAAGTCCTGTAAGAGGTTCTTCGCTTCGCTGCCGAAAGTGGCAAGGTCGGACGGGATTATATCCATGTCGTAGCCGCTGCGTACCGCTTTTTTCTGTTCTTCGATTTTCATTTTGTCAAGGTCGGTGATTTTCCGCTTGATTGTCTTTATGGCTTCGGTCTGGTCGATACTGTGGATATGCAGATTGACGATAACGCCCGTTTCCAAGTCCAGAATGTCAGATAAGATACGGTCGTTTAATTCCGGCGCAAGGATTTCAAGGAATGAAACCGCGCCGATTTTGCGCCCCATGCGGAAATACCGCCCCTCGCCAAAACGGAAAGAGGACGGGGCGATAAAGTCCTTTGTGGAAAGCCCGGACGGGGCAAGCCATGAAAAATCAAAGGCAAACTGCCCGCCCTCCGGGTGGAAAATGCCATGCAGCATTTTAAGGCGTTCATAGCCTGTCATGGGGCGGGCAGACACGCCCAAGAGCTTAAAGTTGTTGAGTACGTCCGTTTCGATACGGGCAAGGCGGGATTTCGCCGCGCCCAGACTGTCGGCTTCAATGGCAAAGGTGATATATTTTGCTTTGACAAGCCCGTTGTTGCCCTTTGCAAGCTGGTTTTTCAGCATATCCCGGTATTCTGTGCGGATAGAATTGAAAGCGTCCTCCTGTGCCGGGATATTGACCGCCTTTTCCGCTTCGCCGCGCTGCGTCCCCTGATTGATGAAAGAGAGCTGCACCGAAACGGAAGCGTCAAAGTAGTTGAGGAAGTCGCACCAGTTCTCAAAAATGGCGGTCTTGTCGTCTGCCTGTGCAAGCTGATAGTTAATATCTTCAAAGGCGACGGTCTTTGAGTATTTCCGTCCCGTAACCTTGCAGATACCGTCCGGGTACATCTGGATATAAGGGATTGTCTGCTGCGCGGTGTGCGCTTTCCCGTCGCCCTTTGCCTGTCTGATGATTTCCGCAATCTGCTTTTTCTCGGCGCGGGTGAGCTTGCGGGGCGGGTTAGGCTTTGCGCTTCCCGCCGCGCTGTTTCTTCGTGTTTCCTTTTGCAATCGCTGATACCTCCTTTTCAAGTTTTCTCTGCCGTTCTAAGACGGAATAAAAGTTGTCTGTCCTGTATGGTCGTTCTTTGGGGGCTATGAATTTCGTCTGAATGATGTTCTTCACCACCACTTCAAGGGGCTGTCCATGCTTCTCATACATGGCAAAGAGGAAACAGGGCAGCATGACGGCAATCATAGCCATAGACGCAAGGCTTGTGCCTGTGCTGTCTTTGAGCAGAAAGAAAAGCGGCAAGCCGAACAGGAGAGCCGCCGCAAAACATACAATCTGCCGTTTGGTAAGGTTGAACGCTACTTTTGTCTTGACTTTGGATAAGTCTTTGGGTACGGGTACATACGCCAAGTGAAAACCTCCTTTCTCTGGGTTTGGTGTTGCTGTAACTTCCCATAAGGGTAATCAAGGCAAAGGTCAATCTATGCCCTTTGCCCGCCCGTATTATATGGGGGTTATCCGCGTCAAGGTCGGGTCGTATTTTCGCCGCTTCGCTCTGAAAATCTCCACCCTGCCCTTGACACGCCGCTAATGCGCGGAGAATATCGACTTCGCCAGTGCGCCGGATTTGAACAGGGAGAAACAGAGGATAACGGTATAGGCTGCAAGGGAGAATATCGCGCTGTGCAGATTGTCCGCTATTATCATGTTGTTTACCAGAACCGCGTAAATGCCGACGCATATCATAATGAGGAAGCCTTGAAAACCGATAGCGAACAGGGATTTGAGGTAGTTGTTTCCTATCTGCCCCCATTCCCGGTTCGTCATTGTTGCAAACGGGATAGGCGATACCGAACAGTAAAGGTAAATCTCTATCATGCGCCCGTAGAGGATAACGGTTATCAGTACGGACATGATTTTCATGCACAAGCTCACAAGGCTTGTTTCCATGACAAGTAAGAGCAGTTCGGGGATTTCCATAGCGTCAAGCCCGTCCTGCATGGAAGCAAGGGCGGCGGCAACATCAATCTCTGTGCTGCCGCCGATTACCCCCGCCGCGCCGGAAACAACGTGCTGCGCCATATCGAACACCGCCATAGTGATGTCAAAGGTGTGCGTCACAAGGTAGACTGCCACAAACGCCTTGAACACCCACTTGAAGAACATGGAAGTGTCAACGTCGTGCATATTGTTCTTTTCCGTTACCATGCTGATAAGCTCATAGCATAGGACGTAGGTAATGACAAGCCCCGCAATGGGTACGATTACATTCTCACTAAGGGTCTGTATCATGGAGAATATATTTGCGTTCCACCCTTGCGGGGTCTGCCCTACCTCTGCGGCGATAGTGCCGACTTTCTCGTTTACGTCCCCGAACATAGTTGACAGATTACCGTTTATGGCTCCTATGAGGATTTCCTTTATCCATTCGTTAATCGCGTCAAGTATGCTCTGCATAAGCCTTTACCCGCGCTTCTTAACCGAACAAGCCGGAAAGCAGCGGTACAAGGGTCATGCCGATAAGGGCAACGCCGCCGCCCGCCATAAGCTGTTTTATCCCCAATTAGGTGTAAAACTCTGCTCGATGGCGGGCGGCGGCGTACAAAAAATTTATATGGTGTTGTTAAGAGAACCGTCCCGGCGGGACAGGTCAGGCAGTGACCTGTTCCACCTCCGGGATGGGTTTGAGATTAAAATGAATTTCGATAGAAATGTGTCTTGTTTTATCTTCGTCAATGCGCTCATGCACGACGATTTCTTTGATTAAGCGGTTAAGGGTAGCTGCGTCCAACTCTGTGATGTTGGCGTATTCCTGAATGGCTTCCACCCATTGTTTTGCGTCATTGGCAAGCTGGGCTTCATCGGACAGCCGCTTCCTGCCCTCGGACACTTTTGCTTTAAGCTCCGTCTGCTCGGTCTGTGTCTTTTCCAGCATGGTGTTGAAGTTCTGCTCACTGATACGCCCGGCAATCATATCCTCATACAGCCGCATGATCATTTTGTCCAGAACCTCAATCCGTTCCTCGTCCCTTGTAAGGGAGCGTTCCATTGCTTCCCGCTGTTCCCGCTGCTCTGCTTCACAGGTATTGGTCAGGCGGTCGGCAACCGCTTCCCCGTCCATCAGGGCAGCTCTGGCACATTCCCGGATTTTCCGCAGCACATGGCTGTAAAGGGTGTCATAGTCAATCCGGTGCTGGGTGCAGTGGTTCTTTCCAAAGGCATTGTAGGTCTTGCAGGAATAAATCCGCTGGGGATGTTTTGCGTTTGTGTAGCGTACCGTCAGCGACTTCCCACACTCGCCGCATTTTAGCAGTCCGGCAAACAGGCTGATTTCATTGCTCTGCCCCGGACGCTGGCGGGATTTCAGCTTGTTCTGCACAATGTTAAAGCTCATGCGGTCAATCAGCGGTTCATGCTGTCCCTCCACCACAATCCAGT